>JAXDOV010000182.1:0-6156 GCA_034668705.1 Sphingomonadales bacterium | reverse complement strand
GAGCTCAAGATCATCGACGTCTTCATCTGCAAGCTCAGGAAGAAGCTGTCGCTCGCCTGCGGCGGCGAGAATTATATCGAGACGGTCTGGGGCCGCGGCTACGTGCTTCGCGATCCCGAGGATCTGGAGGCCGCCAAGGTCGCCTGAAACAATCTTCCAGCGGGGTGAAGGACCGGCGTCCGCAGCAATGCGGGCGCCGGTTCTTTTTTGCCCCTGACGCGATCCCGCTCAGGCGGTGTGGCGGCCGCGGATCGGGCTGACCTGCGGCGCGCCCTGGGCGGCGGCTTCGGCCTCCGGCAGCGGCGGCGAGAGGAAGAAGCCCTGGCCGTCGCGGCAGCCGAGCTCGCGCAGCAAAGCGAGCTGGTCCTGGCCCTCGATATGCTCGGCGACGCAGGGCAGGCCGAGCGAGGCGCAGAGGTCGAGCACCCCCTTCAGCAGCCGCCGGCCGCGCAGCGAATCCAGCACCGAGGAAACCAGCGAGCCGTCGAGCTTGATGCCGTCGAACTGCATCTCGCGCAGATAGGAGATGGAGGCGTGGCCGGCGCCGAAATCGTCGAGCACGATCCGCGCCCCCGCCGCGCGCAGCGCCTGGAGGTTGCGGCGCGCGACCTCGAAATCGGCGAGCAGAGCGGTTTCGGTCACCTCGACCTGGAGCCGGGCGGGATCGAGCCCCTGCTCGCCGATCACCGCCAGGATCCGCCCGGCCGAGCCGGGCGTGCAGAGCTGGACGGCGCTGACGTTGAAGGAGAGGCGGATGGTCGACGCCCAGGAGCGCGCCGCCCGCGCCGCCTTGGCGAGGAGGCGGTCGCTGATCGCCTCGATCACGTTGATCTGCTCGGCGATCGGGATGAACTGGTCGGGCGGCACCCGGCCCAGCTCCGGATGGTCCCAGCGCGCCAGCGCCTCGAACGAGCGCAGCTCGCCGGTGCCGAGGTCGCGGATCGGCTGGAAGACGAGCGAGATGCTTTCCTGGACCTCGGCCAGGCGCAGGGCCTTTTCCACCTGCTTCCGGCGGCGGTGGATCTCGTCCATCTCCTTCGAGAAGATTGCGACGCCGGCGCGGCCGCTCTGCTTGGCGCGGTAGAGGGCGGTGTCGGCGCGGATCAGCGCCTGCTCGACATTGCAATCGCCGCGGCTGAGCAGGGTCATGCCGATGCAGCCGGAGATGCGGAACTCGCGGCCCTCGACCAGGAAGGGCTGCTGCAGAGCCGCGCAGATGGCCGCGCCCGCCGCCCGGGCGGTGCCGGCGTCGCTCGCGCCGGGAAACAGCAAGGCGAATTCGTCGCCGCCGGTGCGGGCGATGAGCGAGGCGCCGCCGCCGGTCGCCGCGAGGCGGGCGCCGACCTCGGTCAGCACGGCGTCGCCGGTGGCGTGGCCGAAGGTGTCGTTGATCGGCTTGAAGCCGTCGAGATCGACCATGGCGAGCGCGAAGGCGCCGCGACTCCTGGCAAGCGCGGCGGCGCGGCGGGTGAGGTGGCGGAGGAAGGCGCGGCGATTGGCGAGGCCGGTCAGCGGATCGGTGTCGGCGATCCTCCTGGCCTTCGCCTTCTCCACCTTGGCGAGCCGCTCCGCGCGGCGCGCGCGCTCGCGCTCGTCGGCGATGTCGGTGCGCGATTCGACCAAAGCGCGGAAACCGAGATTGTGGATGCCGAGCAGCCGCGTGATCAGGAGGAGGATCATGGCGAGGCTGATGCCGAGCCCGATATGGGCGAGGTCGCCGGACACGATCAGCCGCAGCGCCAGCGGCAGGCCGAGGAAGACCAAAGGCAGCCGCGCGGCGGCCGGATAGGAGGTGATGCCATAGGCGCAGCCGAGCGCGGCGAAGCTGCCGAAGAAGATCACATAATCGTCATAGGCCGGCGGCACCGTCTGGAGCAGGTGCAGCGCATAGGCGCAGAAGCCGGCGCTGATGATCAGCGCGTAGAACCAGGTCTTGGTCAGCTCGACGAGGATCCGTTCCGGCGGGGGCCTGCGGTTGCGGACCCTCAGCCAGTGGACGAGGCGCAGGCAGACCAAAGCGACGAGCAGGGTCGAGACGCTGTAGAGGGAGCCGATACGGCCGCCGGTGGCGAGATGGAGGCCGAGGAAGTTGGCGAGCGCCACCATGTAGAGCAAAGGGATCTGCTTTTGCAGCGCGCGGTAACGCTCCTGCAGCAGCGCCCGGCCGGCGCGGCTCTCCGTCTCGCCGGCGTCGATGAGCTTGCCCAAGCAAGTCCTGAGCTTGCCGAAGCAAGTTTTTCCCCACTCCATAAGCGCGGCGATTTAGACCCGAACAATTAAAAGCCGGTTGCGCTCTCAGCGGCTGAGCGGCAGCTCGCGCTGGTCGGGATCGAACAGCTGCCAGCCGTGCGGGCCGAGCCGCTCGAGCGGGCGGAAGCGCGCCTTGTAAGCCATGCGCCGCGAATTCTCGACCCAATAGCCGAGATAGACATAGGGCAGGCCGGCGCGGGCGGCGCGGATGATGTGATCGAGGATGATGTAGGTGCCGAGGCCGGAACGCGCCGCTTCGTCGGGCTCGAAGAAGCTGTAGATCATCGACAGGCCGTCGGCCTGCTGGTCGGTCAGGCAGGCGCCGACCAGGCGGCCGGGGCGACCGCCTTCGCCGGGCTCGCGATATTCGACGACATAGGTCTTGACCGGGCTCTGCTCGATCATGTCGGAAAAGTCGCTCTCGTCCATGCCGACCATGCCGCCGTCGGGGTGGCGGCGCTTCAGATAGCGGCGGAGCAGCGCATATTGCTCCTCGGTCGCCCAGGGCTTGCAGGCGGTGACCTCGAGATCGGCATGGCGCTTCATCATCCGGCGCTGGGTGCCGTTCGGCTGGAATTCGCCGGTCACGACCCGGACCGAGACGCAGGCCGCGCAGTCGATGCAGCTCGGCCGGTAGGCGACCGCCTGGCTGCGCCGGAATCCGATCCGCCCGAGGGCGTCGTTGAGGTCGCCCGCATGCTGGCCCGACAGCTCCGTGAACACCTTCCGCTCGGTCTTGCCCGGAAGATAGGGGCAGGGCGCGGGGCTGGTGACGAAGAAGCGGGGAAAGCGGAATGGTGCGCTCAACGGGACTCCGGAACTTGAGGGGCTTGGTTGCCGGAATCTTTATGCGGCTTCCCGGCCCGATTGAAAAGAGCGGCCCGGCGCGAAAACAAGGTTAACCGGCGCGCCGTTCCGCGCCGGGACAAAGGTTCAGTGAATCTCTACCGGATGGACGTTGAACCCTTCGCGCAGCAGCTCCTCGACCAAAGCGGTGAGATGCGTCGCGTCGCGCGCCTCGCAATCGACGTCGATGAACGCATCCTTGGCCGGCAAGGCGGTGAAGACGCGCTGATGGGCGATCTCGATGATGTTGACCCCGTGCCGTCCGAACAGCTTCACCACCGAGTAGAGAGCGCCCGGCCGGTCCTGGAGCTGGATGCGCAGCCGCGACATGCGTCCGGAACGGTAGAGATCGCGCAGCAGGACGGTGGCGAGCAGCCTCGTGTCGATATTGCCGCCGGTGAGCACGAGCCCGACCTTGCGCCCTTCGAAGCGCTCGCGATGGGCGAGCATGGCGGCGAGCCCGGCCGCGCCCGCCCCTTCGGCGACGCTCTTCTCGATCTGGAGGAAGAGGGCGACCGCCGTCTCGATGTCGTTCTCCGAGACGAGCAGGATGTCGTCGACCAGCCGGCGGATGATCTGCGAGGTCAGCTTCGCCGGCGTCTTGACCGCGATCCCTTCGGCGATGGTGTCGCCGGCCGAGGGCATGTCGCTGCCGGTGTAGCGGCAATACATGCTCGGGTAGAGCTCGGCCTGGACGCCGAAGATCCTGATGTCCGGCCGCAGCGCCTTGGCGGCGGTGGCGATGCCGGAAATGAGGCCGCCGCCGCCGATCGGCACGACCAGGGTGTCGATCGCGGGCGCGTCGGCGAGCAGCTCCAGCGCCACCGTCCCCTGCCCGGCCATGATCTCCACATCCTCGAACGGATGGATGAAGGTCAGCCCCCTCTCCTCCGCCAGCCGCAGCGCCTCGGCATAGGCCTCGTCGAACATCTCGGCGTGGAGCACCACTTCGGCGCCATGGCCTTCGGTCTGCATCACCTTGATGCTCGGCGTCGACCGCGGCATCACGATCGTCACCGGCACGCCGAGCCGGGCGCCGTGATAGGCGACCGCCTGGGCATGGTTGCCGGCCGAGGCGGCGATGACGCCGCGCCGGCGCGTCGCCTCGTCCATCAGCAGCAATTTGTTGAGCGCGCCGCGCTCCTTATAGGCGGCGGTGAACTGGAGATTCTCGAACTTCACCCAGATTTCGGCGCCGGTCAGCTGGGAGAGGGTGCGGGCGAAATGGGTGGGGGTGCGCACCACCGCGCCCTCGATCCGCTTCGCCGCCGCCTCGACGTCGGCCAGGGTGACCTGCGGATCGGGCTGGGCGGCGGGGCTGGCCATCGGCCGGCGGTCTAGGGCCTGGGCCGGTTTCCCGCAACGGGGGTGATCGCCTGCCGGGGATAGCGCCGCCGCGAAACGCTGCTATTCGCGTCTCCATGTCCCTGAAAAAGCTCCTCGCCGCCCTCGCCTTTCTCTGCTGGACGAGCGCCGCTCTGGCCGACGTGCTGGTCGACAATGTCAACGGCTACAGCCTCGACGCCCAGGGCCGCCTCGCCCGCTTCGCGGCGATCTGGGTCGGCGACGACGGCAAGGTGATCCAGCTCCTCCAGCGCGGCGACCGCAAGCCGGACCGCACCCGCTACCGCTTCGACGGCAAGGGCCGGACCCTGCTGCCCGGCCTGATCGACGCCCATGGCCATGTCATGGCGCTGGGCCTCGGCGCGCTGCAGCTCGATCTCTCCGGCACCCGAAGCCTCGCCGAGGCCCAGGCCAGGATCGCCGCTTATGCCGCCGCCAATCCCCGCCCGCGCTGGATCGTCGGCCGCGGCTGGAACCAGGAAAGCTGGGGCCTCGGCCGCTTCCCGACCGCGGCCGACATCGACGCGGTGGTCGGCGACCGGCCGGTCTGGCTGGAGCGGGTCGACGGCCATGCCGGCTGGGCGAACGGCGCGGCGATGCGCGAGGCGAAGATCGACGCCCGCACCCCCTCGCCGGCCGGCGGCCGGATCGAGACGGCCGCCGGCGGGCGGCCGACCGGCATCTTCGTCGACGCCGCCAAGGGCCTCGTCGCCCGAATCATTCCGCCCCCCCTCCCCCGCCTGCGCGACCAGGCCTTCCAGAAGGCGCAGGAGATCATGCTCTCCTTCGGGCTGGTCGCCGCCGCCGACATGGGCACCAGCCCGGAGGACTGGATGGTGATGCGCCGCGCCGGCGACAGCGGCGCGCTCAAGGTCCGCATCATTTCCTATGGCCTCGGCATCGATGCCGCCCTCGCCGTCGCCGGCACCGGCCCGACGCCCTGGCTCTACGACAGCCGGCTGCGCATGATCGGCGTCAAATTCTACGCCGACGGCGCGCTCGGCTCGCGCGGCGCCTGGCTGAAGCAGCCCTATCGGGACGCGCCGACCCAGCGCGGCCTGCCCTTCCATTCCGACGCCGAGATCCGCAATCTGATGAGCCGCGCGGCGATGGACAATTTCCAGGTCGCCGTCCACGCCATCGGCGACGCCGCCAACGCCCAGATCCTCGGCGCGATCGACGAGCTTGCCGACACCTATAAGGGCGACCGGCGGTGGCGGATCGAGCATGCCCAGATCGTCGACCCGATCGACCTCCCGAAATTCGGCCGGCACGGCACGATCGCGTCGATGCAGCCGACCCACGAGACCTCCGACTGGCGGATGGCGCAGGCGCGGATGGGGAGCGAGCGGCTCGGCGGCGCCTATGCCTGGAAATCGATGCTGGCGAACGGGGCGCCGCTCGCCTTCGGCTCCGACTTCCCGGTCGAATCGCCCAACCCCTTCCCCGGCCTCGCCGCGGCGATCAGCCGCGAGGATATGCGGGGCGAGCCGCCCGGCGGCTGGATGCCCGAGCAGAGGCTGACGCTGGAGCAGGCGCTCGCCGCCTTCACCCGCGGCGCGGCCTATGCCGGCTTCGCCGAAGACCGGCTCGGCAGCCTCGACAAGGGCCATTATGCCGATTTCATCTTCATCGACCGCGACATCTTCGCCGGCGCCTCGGCGCAGGACATCCGCAACACCAAAGTGCTGGAGACCTGGCTGGCCGGCAACCGCG
>JAXDOV010000181.1:0-19698 GCA_034668705.1 Sphingomonadales bacterium | reverse complement strand
GCGCCGAGCGCCTTTGCCGAGACGGTCGGCAGCGCGAGCTCGCGCGCCACCGGCTTCTGATTGCGGGCGACGGGGGGCAGGAAGTGAGCGGTCAGGGAAGCCTCCTCTTCGCCCCGCCATAGCCGATCGGCACCCGGCCGACCCCCCCGGTAACTACCGGGTTTCGCCAGGACGCCGGCGAACCCATTGTCGCCCCGATTGGAGATCGCGATGATCGACCTGGTGCTTCCCGAAGCACGTTTTCATTTCGCCGGCGCGCTCATGGAGATGCACCGCGACCGCAAGCAGGTGTTCGTCGACCGCCTCGGCTGGTCGCTGCCGGCGATGGGCAGCTGGCTGGAAGTCGACCAGTTCGACAACGATTTCGCCGTCTACCTCCTCGCGCGGGAGGAAGAGCGGCACCAGGGATCGGTGCGGCTGCTGCCGTCGACCCGTCCCAACATGCTCGCGACGTTGTTCGGCGACCTCTGCCCCGGCGGCGTTCCGGAGGGCGAGGACGTCTGGGAAATTTCGAGGCTCGTCACCAACCCCCGCGAATGCACCGGTGCGAGCACCCTCAAGGTCCACCGTTTGCTCGCGCTCGCGCTCGTCGAATTCGCCCGGCTGAACGCCATCAGCCGTTACAATATCGTCGCCGAGACCCGGCGGGTGCCGACATTGCTGGCGATGGGCTGGGACGTCCATCCTTTGGGCCTGCCCACGCATTATCGCGGCGAGGAACTCCAGGCGCTCCAGATCCGGGTCGAAGACGACACGCTGCGCCGCGTCCGCCGGCGGGTCCGGATGTTCGAGCCGGTGCTGCAGATCAGGGAGGACAAGCGATGGGCCGCATAACCTCCATGCCGTCTCCCGGCGAAACCATGCGCGAGCGGTCGCGTCAAAGGACCGGCGGCCGGGCGATGGCCGTCGAGGGTCTCGCCCGTCTGAAATCGGCCCGGAGCAACTCGAACAAGGCCGCCGCGCACGAAACCATCCTCGAAGTCGAGCTGCTGCTGCAGCGCCTGCTGCACCTCATCGCTCCGCCGGGCGCGGAAGACGAGGAGAAAGCGCTGCTGGAGACGGCGCGGGAGGTTTACGACACGCGTCGGCTGCGGGAGCGGATCTTCGGCCGGGGCCTGTTCTCCGATCCCTCATGGGACATATTGCTCGACCTCTATATTTCGAATCGGGAGGCACGGAAGGTCACCATCTCCAGCGCCTGCATCGCCGCATCCGCCCCTTCGACGACGGCGACGCGGCACATCGCCCATCTCGTTCAGCGCGGCTACGTGCTGAGGCTTCCCCATCCCGCCGACGCCCGCAGCTCCTATCTCGAGCTCAGTGCGAAGGCCGAGATGAAGATGACGCAGCTGTTCAGAGAGATGATACAAGCCGCGGAAGATCGCGTCGCATAGCCTCGAGGGCGGTCGACACGTGGGCGGCGGCATGGTGAAGCTCGAGTGCGTCGAGCTGGTGAAGCACAGAGACGAGATCGTCGTGAAGAGCCTTCAGCTCCCCCCAGTCGTCCACCGGCCACGGCCGATTCGCCTTCATCCGCTCACCCTGCTTTCGGATTGCAGTGTAATCCAAGAATCGCTGCGACAAAATCGTTAAAATTAGACGACGGAAAGCATTGGGGCGCAAGTTAAACCGAATCGGAACAAGTCGCGGTGGGATGGGGAATCCGATCGGTCTATGGAGGCCGCACGACCGAGTGCATGTTCCCCCACGAGCGTGCCGGTCGGGCGCCCCGGTCCCCGTGATCGGGGCGCCACGCCGGACGGATCGGCCTCTCAATAGGCGGCGGCGCGAAGCGGCAGCCGCAGGACCGGTCGATGGCGCTCATCCTCGACCTCGATCCAGCCGCGCAGGCTGATCTCGTCGGCGAGGAGCCGGTTCTGGACGATTGCGCTCGCCGCCCGCATCGCCTCGCTGAGGGCGGCGACGTCGTCGGCGCAGGCTTCTCCCACCAGGTCCGTCACTTCCGAGGCATCGCAGCAGACATTGAAATAATAACGCGGCATGGCCGCTGAACGCATCGCGGTCGATTTCCTCTCCCCCGGCGATTCGCCGGCACGATCCAGCGGCACGATGCGAGGGAGTTCCATCGGCTCGCCGCTTTTGCCGCCCCCTCCGTCGTCCCTTTCGCCCCCCGGCGTTGACTCGAAACGCGCGGCCGGGCCACCCCCTCGGCATCGGAGGGAGCGTCGCGGCTTGCGAGCGGCGACGCGAGACGGGGGGTAGCCTCGAAGTTTTCGAGAGGCGCCGACCGCCACCAAGTTGATCTGGATGTTCGGTTCATTCCGGGCGCGCGCTTTCGTGCTCGCCGCTTCTTTGTCCGTCGCGCTCTGGGCCTCGCCGGCCGCCGCGGCCGAGACCAACCCCAATCTCGAGGGCCTGGGAGCGTATGTCGCCCAGCCCGCGCCGGCCTCCGCTGCGGCGCTTCCCGGCGCCGGCACGCCGGCTGGATTCGAGCCCGATGCGGCCGTGCCCGGCGAGCTGAAGGCGCTCCGCCCGCTGCACGACCTCGTCATTTCGTTTGTCGATTACCGGAACCAGGACGAACAGGAATTGTGCCTGGCGAAAGCGGTCTATTTCGAAGCGCGCGGCGAGACGCTCGACGGCCAGCTCGCGGTAGCGCAGGTCGTCCTCAACCGTGCCTCCTCGGGCGTCTACCCGTCCACCATTTGCGGCGTCGTCACCCAGCACGCGCAATTCTCCTTCGTGCGGGGCGGCCATATGCCGCCGCCGGACACCGCCAGCGACTGCTGGAAGAAGGCGCTCGCCATTGCCGACATCGCCATGAAGCGTCTCGCCTCGACGCTGGCGCCGAACGTCCTCTGGTACCACGCCTCCTATGTCGCGCCCGCCTGGGGCCGGCAGCATTTGCGCGTCACCCGGATCGGCACGCATATCTTCTACAGCTGAGGCTCGACCCCACGGAAAGGGCCGGCGTGACGGCATCCGGAGCGGCCGCCTGAGCGCATGAGAAAACGGCCGGGCCCGCATCACGAGCCCGGTCGTTTCGCATCATCCCGGCGGGACGATATCTGCTTAGTCGTGGTCGACCTTGCCCTCGGATTTGTTCTCGACGATGCGGCCATTATTGCCGTCGACGCCGATCTCCTGGACATTGCCTTTCTGCTGGATGTCGAAGGAATAGCGCCAAGCGCCGCCTTCATTCTCATATTCGCCGGAAATGACCTTGCCCGGAGCGATCTTGAGGGCGATCGCGCGGGCCTGGGCCATGGTCAGGCGGGCATGCGGGGCGTGTTGCGGAGCCGCCTGGGCGGCGCCGGCGAGGGCGAAGGCCGCGAGCACGGCGATAGTCGGGACTTTGGGCATTGCATTCTCCTTGAAGCGTTTTTTTTCAAACGCTTGGACGTAATACACCCCTCCCGGTTGGGCGCCGGTTGTCGGCAGACTACAATTTCCCAATGTCGGGAGGTCCAGCGCCTCAGACGAAGAAGACCGCGACCGCCGTCGCCGCCGCCACGATCAGCGACAGGAACACGCCGAGCAAAGAGGTCAGCAGCGATCCCTGCCGCCGGCGCACGAAGGCATTGCGTTTCGCCGGCTTGCCGAGCGTCAGCTCGATCCAGCCCGCGCCCGCGCCTGCCATCAGGGTGCCGGCGAAGGCGATGACGGCGCCCAGCGGCGCGCCCCGCGCGGCGATCACCAGAGGGACGATCGCCGCCACCGGCGCGACGATGACAAGCGCGGCGACGAGCTTCATCCGCTTGAGCCGGCGCGGTTCGACGGGAGCGACGGCGAGCAGGTCCGGCGCGTCCTCGGCGGAGATGGTGAGCCAGGCGACGCTGCCGCAGAGCTGGCCGGCGGCGATGACGCCGACCGCGGCCAGCGCCGGCACCGCGATCGCGCCCATTCCCGAGCCGTTTCGAAAGCCGAGCAGCACCAGCGGGAACAGATAGATGAGGCGGAGCAGCACCGTGAACAGGATCTCGGGCTCGCGCACCAGCAATCGTGTCTCCTTGGCGACGACATTGCCGAGCAGGCTGCCGCGAAAGACGGGCCCCCGCCCGCTGGCGGCGGCACGGCGTCCGCTGCGCTCGCCCGCTTTCTGGTAGCCGGCGAGGAAGCGGGTGCGGAACAGCCAGGAGGTGAGGGTGAACAGGGCGGCCGACGCGGCGAGCAGGGCCAGCAGCGGCACGGCTTCGCCGAACAGCCCGCGCGCCGGCATCGCCGACCAGCCGCCGACGCCCCAGCCGCTCTCCCGCAGCCAGTTGGCGATGCCGACGATGCGCCCATGGCCTGGGCTGTTATGCCCGGCGAGCTGGGAGATGAGATAGACGCCGCCGCCGAGCGCCGCCGCGGCGATGTTGCCGACGGCGCGGGCGCCGCGGGCGCCGACGAATCGGACCAGCAGGATCGCCAGCGCCAGGCCGATGCTGGCGGCGACCATCGCCAGCGCGGCGAGCACCGGCACCAAAGCGAGCAGGCGGGGGTGGCCGAGCATCGCGGTCGGCGTCGCCAGCGGCAGGATCAGCAGGAAATAGGTCGCCCCCGCGCTCGCCGCGATGCCGAGCAGCTTGGCGGCAAGCACCCGCCCTTCCGGCAGCGGCGAGGAAAGCAGAAGGTCGAGGTCGCTCTTCTCGAACAGGGTGCGGAGCGTCGTCGTCAGGGTCTGGGTGGTCATGAAGGTCAGCACGACCAGCAGGACGGCATTGCCGATCACCAGCCAGGACGGATTCGGCAGCAGCGGCACGCCCCTCAGCGCCACCGCGACGGACACTCCGATCGCGAAGAAGGCGAGGAGCAGGATGATTCGGATCCACTTGCCGTAGCCGGTCCGCCGGCTGCGCAGGGTCAGCCGGACCTCGTGCAGGACCAGCCAGAGCAGGGATCCGGGCGCCGGGCGCCCGGCTTCAGCGAGCCGCATCGCCGCTATGCGACGTCAGATCCAGGAACATGTCCTCGAGCGTCAGCTCGTTCGAGCCGGCCCGCTCGCGCAATTCGGCCAGCGTTCCCTCGGCGAGCAGGCGGCCGCCGTCGATGATGCCGATCCGGTCGGCGAGCCGCTCGGCGACCTCCAGGATATGGGTGGTGACGATGACGGTGGCGCCGCCGCGGACCTGCTCCTGCAGCATGTCCTTGACCGAGCGCGCCATGGCGGCGTCGAGGCCGGTCAGCGGCTCGTCGAGGACGAGCAGGCGCGGCTTGTGGATCAGCGCGCCGGCCAGCGCCACCTTCTGCTTCATGCCGCGGGAGAAGCCCTCGCAGCGGGTCGCGCGATCGTCCCACAGGCCGAGCCAGCGCAGCAGCCGCTCGGCCGCGGCGGCGCCTTCCTCGGCCGGCACCCGCCACAGGCCGGCGACGAAGGCGAGATATTCGAGCGGCGTCAGCTTGTCGTAGAGCATCGGCTCGTCGGGCAGCCAGGCGGTGATCGCCTTGGCTTCCGCCGGGCGGGCGAGCGCGTCGATGCCAAAGATGCGGATGCCGCCGCGATCGGGGCGGGTGAGGCCGACCACCATCCGCAGGGTCGTGGTCTTGCCGGCGCCGTTCGGTCCCAGCAAGGCATAGAGCTCGCCGGGACGGACGGCGAGATCGAGGTCGCGGATGACCGGCTTGCCGAAGCTCTTGGCGAGCCCGTCGAGCGCGAGCGCGAGCGCGAGCGGGCCGCTGCGGGACGTGGCAGCATCGGCAAAGGTCGGGGAACGGACGGCGTCGGTCATCGGCCCGGCATAAAGGCTGGCGCCCGGAGGTCAAAGCCGCCGGGCGTTTTTACTTGGTTTCCGCGATCGTTACGCCGTCCCAATCCTCGGCGGGCGGGTGGGCGCGGAAGGCGCGGATCGACGCCCGGTAGCGTTCGTAGAGCCGCGCGAGGCCATAGCCGGCGGCCTCGGCCTCGGCCGCGTCGAGCCGACGCTCCGCTTCGTCCCAGCGCCGCTCCCGATAATCCGCCAGCAGCTGCGCATGGCCGCTCGCGAAGGCGGCGAAGGCGGGCGATCGGGCGAGCTCTTCGTCGCCGAGCAAGGCATGGACCGTCACCGGCCGGTCCCGGCCGACGACGCGGACCCGGTCCGCCTCGACCAGAGCGAAGCCCTCCAGCCGGTCCGCCAGCTCCTCCCCGGCCAGGATGCGGACGCCATAGGCCTTGGTCAGGCCCTCGATCCGCGAGGCGAGGTTCACCGTGTCGCCGATCAGCGAATAAGAGAGGCGCCGCGCGGAGCCCATATTGCCGACGCAGCACGGCCCGGCGTTGAGGCCGATGCCGATCTCGACCCGGCCCGGCCACGACGCCTCCTTCTGCTCCGGCATCGTCCGGTTGAGGGCTTCGAGCCCCTCGATCATCGCCAGCGCGGCGCGGGCGGCATTCCGATGCTGGTCGGGATCGTCGAGCGGCGCGTTCCAGAAAGCGAGGATGGCATCGCCGATATATTTGTCGATCGTCGCCCGGCGGGCGAGGAGGATGTCGGTCATCGGCGTCAGGAAGGCGATCAGGAAGCGGATGATCTCCTGCGGCCCCATCTGCTCCGAAATATGGGAGAAGCCGCGAATATCGCAGAACAGGACCGTCATCTCGCGCACCTCGCCGCCAAGCTCGAGGCGGCTCGGATCGTCGGTGATGCGCTTCACCAGCTCCGGCGAAAGATAGCGGTCGAAAGCGCCGTGGATGTAGCGCCGCTGCCTCTCCTCGCGCAGATAGGTGAAGAGGGTGATGACGATATAGCAGGCGAGCAAGGCCAGGATCGGCGCCGAGGGGTCGATCAGCAGGCTCCTCGCGCGGAAGGCGTACCAGCTTCCCCCGCCGACCCCCGAGACCAGGCCGGCCGCCAGCAGCGCGCCGCGGAAGGCGCCCATCATCGGCAGCAGCAAGGCGAGGAGCAGGCCGGTGCCGAGCAGGACCGACATTTCGAGCCCCGCCGTCCAGTCGGGACGGTAGAGGAAATCCTGCAGCACCATCTGCTCGACGGCCTGGGCATGGATGACGACGCCGAGCTCGCGCTCCTGCAGCGGCGTCGAGACGAGGTCGCGAAGGCCGATCGCGCCAGCGCCGATCAGGACGATGCGGCCGGAGAAGAGCCGCTGCATCTCGGCGCGCGAAAGCCCCCCCGAGAGGATTTTCCACGCCGGCACCGTCCGCGCCGGCACCGGCTCGGTATAATGCATCCACAGCTCGCCGCGCTCGGTGATCGGCACTTCGGCCTCGCCGATCTTCAGCGCCACCGCCTCGGGCGCGCCGGCATTGACCTCGCCGCTCGCGTCGCTGCTGCGGACGATCATCGAGCCGGCGCCCTGGGCGACCCGCAGCGCTTCGGCGGAGAGGGAAGGGACGAGCGCCCCGTTCGCCCGTGCGATCAGCGGCACGCGGCGGACGATGCCGTCGGCATCGCCCTTGATCGAGACGAAGCCCAGCCCCGGCGCCGCGTCCCGGAACGGGGCCAGCGGCAGGATCGCGCCCGGATAATCGGTGAGGCTGGCGCCGGGGTCGGTGCCGGCCACGGCGAAGCCGGCCTTGGGCCGGACGGCGGCGGTCCGCCGGTCCTGGGTCAGGAAGAAGCCGAGCACGGAAGGCGTCGCCGCCAGCGCCTCGGCGAAGCGCGCATCGTGATCGGGGAGCGACAGCAAGGTGGCGAGCTGCGCCGGCGTCGCCCCCTGCCTTTTCTCCCATTCCGCCAGCAGCCGCGGCGAGGTGCGGTCCGGTTCTGAAAAGACGATGTCGAAGCCGATCGCCGCGGCGCCGGCATCGCCGATCGACCGGGTGAGGGCGGCGAGATCGGTGCGCGGCCAGGGCCATTGGCCGAGGCGGCGGATGCTCTCGTCGTCGATGTCGACGACGCGGACGCCGCCGTCGCGATACGGGCGAGGCGCGAGGCGCTGATAGGCGTCGAAGACGAAGCCGCGCGCCTCCGCGAGCACCAATGGATCGCCGAGCTTCGCCAGCGCCATCAGCAGCACCGGCACCAGCCCGGCGAGCACGATCGCGGCGCGCCTTCGGCTCGTCGGTACCCTGCTGCGCCTGATGCCGAACATGCTCCCCCGCCGGCTCTCGCTCCGGCGACGCCGCTTGCGCGGAGCCGGAATGAAGTTGCCGCGAAGGTGCGCGAATGATAGCCCTCAGTCAAACCGGGGCAGCGCTCCCGGAAGCGGAGGTGCCATGACCGGTCGGACTCTGCTCATCCTGCTGGGGCTCGCCGCCGCTTCGACGGCGCCCGCGCTCGCGCAGACCGATCTCGACGCCCTCGTTACCGCTTCGCAGCAGGTCGATACCGGCCTGGCGCTTGCCCGGCGGCAGATCGCCGGCGCCGATCTGCTCGGCGCCGCCGGCACGCTCGAGCGGGTGCTGCTCGTCCATCCCGAGGCGATCCCGCCGCGCCTACTCTACGTGTCCCTGCTCTGCCGGCTCGACGACCGGGAAGGGGCGGATGTCGAGCTGGGCCTGCTCGCCGGCAAGCCGATCGCGGATGCCGATTGGGCCGAGGTCGCCGCCGCCTGCGGCGCTGTGCCGCGGCCCGCTCCGCCGGGACGGAGACCGAGACGATGAGCGGCTGGGCCTTCGGACCCGTCGGCCGCGCCGCCGCCGCCGTGGCGGCCGCCAGCCTCGTCGCCTCGCCGGTGCTCGCCCAGGCCAATGCCGTGGGCACCCAGGCGGCGATCCGCAACAAGGTCGAGATCCGCAGCGCGCAGACCAGGAAGACGCGTCCGGCGGTGCTGCGCGAGCGGGTGATCCTCAATGACGAGGTGCGGACCGGCGGCGCCAGCCAGCTCCAGATCCTGCTCCTCGACCGCACCGTTTTCACCGTCGGCGCCAATGCGCGGGTGGCGATCGACCGCTTCGTCTACGATCCGGCGGCGAACAGCCGCGCGGTCGGCGTCAGCGTCGCCCGCGGCGCTTTCCGCTTCATGTCCGGGCGCACGCTCGGCAAGCCCGTGGGCCCGGTCTCGGTACGAACGCCGGTCGCCACCATCGGCATTCGCGGCACCATCTTCGAAGGCGTGGTCGGCGAGGATGCGGTGCGCATCGCGAAGAACGAGCCGGCGGTCGGCAAGGTCAAGGCCGACGATGACGACGCGTCGCTGATCGTGCTGCGCGGCCCCGGCCCCCGCACCCAGGGCGACACCAGGGCCGGCGCCATCGACGTCAGCGCCGGGGGCAGCGCCGTCACGCTCGACGGCCCCGGCCTCGCCGTCTACGCGCCTCGCCGCGGCGCGCCCCTGATCGGCCCGTTCAGGATCTCGCCGGCGGGCCTGCTCGCCCTGCAGGCGCTGCTTCGCACCACCGCCGAGCCGGGCGGGGGCGGGGGGGGCTCGCACGGCACCCGCAACGCCTTGCTCGGCGTCGCCGGCGTGGCCGCCGCCGTGGCGGGCATCTCGCTGCTCGGCGGCAAGAAGAAGAAGCGGCCGCCGGATCGCAACCAGCAGAGCACCGGCAGGCAATAGGAAGGGACCCCGGTGATCGATGGCTCAGCGGCAGATCCTGCCTCTGCTCCAGCGGCGCCATGCTTGCTTTCGCGCCTGACATTGATCACACAAGCGCCGCGAAGCGGGAAAGGGGCTCAATGGACGTCACGGAAGATCGGCCTCTCGGCGATTTCAAGCTTGTCGAACCGCTTGCCGGCTTCTCGCGATCCGTCCGCCACGATCCCGCGCCGTCCTTCACGCCTTTCTTCTATGTCGCGACGGAGGACGATTCCGCCGCGGCGAGCCGCCCCGCCTCGCAGGTGAGTCCCAGATGCACGGTGCGGCGCCTCGCGGAGAACCGCTACCTCCAATGCGAGCTGCGCTTCCCGTTCCCGCAAGGCTGGATGGAAGTCTGGCACGGGGACGAGCTCGTCGATCGGGCGGAGCTGATCGATGGCTGGCAGCACAGTGCGGCGGACCTGAAACAGGTGCCGACTCCCGCCGACCTGACCCTGGTCTTCCGCGCGTTGGACGGCAGCGAGGTCGAGGGTAGCTTGGTGCGCGCAATCTCCCTGAGCGACGACTGGGGACGCGGCCAGCGGCGGCGCCTCAAATGCCACCTGCCGTTCAGCTTCGCCGCCGTGGTCGACGGCTTCTCCGTCTACCCCTGCTGCTGTCCAGGATGGCTGAAAGGCGGCCAGGTCAAGGGCAATACCCGCGAGACGAGCCTCGCCGAGATCTGGAACGGTCCCGAATATCAACAGATGCGCGCCGAGTTCCTTGCCGGGGACTATCACACCGCCTGCCGCGAGGACATCTGCCCTCTGCTGACTGGCGAAAGCCGGATGTCGGAACCGCCGGCGGCGGCGATCCGGGCGATCAACGAGGCGCAGACCCGGCTCGATTTCGGACCGGCCGGCCTGCAGCACGACATCGACAAGGGCTGCAACCTCGAATGCGTGATGTGTCGCGACTTCAAAATCCTGCCTGACAAGGGCAATATCGACCAGGCGATCGCCGACATGCGCTGCGCGATCGAGATGGGAGGCCTCGAGAGCGTCTCCTTCTCCGGCGCGGGCGAGGTTTTCGTCATGGCCAAGGTCCTGCGGCTTCTCGAGTCCGACATCTTTTCCAGCCGCGGAATCCAGGTGAACGTGACGAGCAACCTCACCCATTTCAACGAAAGGCTGTGGAAGCGCATCTCGCACAACCATTTCGGTGTGTTCGCCGTCTCCATCGACGGCTGCACGGCCGAGGTCTACGAGACGATCCGGATCGGCGCGCGCTGGGAGACCGTCCAGCGGAACATGCGCTTCCTGACCGAGCTGCGCCGGGACGGAAAGATAAGCCACCTCACCTGGAACTATACGGTGCAGCGTGGCACGGCCGGCGATATCGGCAAAGCCGTCCGCCTGGCGCGCGAGCTCGGCTTCGATCTGATCCGCTTCATCGCCCAGTTCAGGAGCCAGGCGCGCTCGGACGGCAATCCCTTCGAGGAAGCCGATATGGAGGTGCTCGACCGGATCCACGAGCAGCTCGAAGCGGAGGATGCGTTCGACGATCCGCGGGTGCTCACGTCCGAACTCGGCGTGCGGGATCGCCGCCATCGCAGCGTCGAGCACCGGCTCGAAATGGCGGAGCATCTCCTCGACCGCGCCTACATCATGGCGGACGCAAGAGGCCGCGCCCATGACGGCGAGTGGCTGAAATGCGTGCAGCTCGTCGCCATGCTGCGGGCCGATGTCGAAGCCGGAATAGTGCCGGACGCGTTCCTCCTTTCCCCGCGCAACGCCGACTTTCTTCGCCGTTTTGCCCAGACCGCCCGTCGCTCCAGGGCCAATCCGGCCCGGGTTGCCCGAAAGCTCGCGCGACCGGGAGGTGCCCGGGCACTGATCCGGGGCTGGAGCACGGCCCGCTGGGGCGAGGCTTTGGCCCGCGAACACCGGCGATCGGGCGAGGCTGCGTCTTAGCAAAGAGGTTTCAGCGCGTCCCGAGCCGCTGCAAGCGGGTGAGGAGCCGGCGGGGTATGATCCGGTAAGCGCCCCGCACTGCCCAACCGAGCCGCCGCGTCACCATCCACTCCCGCAGATCTCTCAGCCTGTGGCCGAGGCTCGCCTGGGGCATGAAGCCGCCATAGCCGATGGCTGCGATGTAGAATCGCTCCGTCGGCGACGCGACGAGGGCATAGGCCGCGACGCGTTCCGGCGCGCGGCGATTTCCCGCTTCGGCGACGAAGCCGCGCGGGTGCCGGATCAAGGGCTCCGGGAAAGGCCAGATCTCGAGGCCCGCCGCGATGGCCCTGTCGGCGAGGCCGAGATGCTCCGCGTCCGCGGGGAGCGCATAGCCAGCCAGCGCCGTGCCCAGCCGCTCGGCCTTGATCGCCATGGCACCGGGCGGAGATGCGCCTTCGAACAGGCAGAAGCTTGGGCTGCCGCCGAGCGGCGGCATGGTGCGCGCGCCGTTGGCCGTCTCGGTCAAGGCGGCCGGCACCAGCCCGTCCACTTCCGGCCTGCGCAGCGCCTCGAGGAGCCGGCGGGCAGCGCCCGGCAGCAGAATCGTACCGGCCCGCAACGCCAGGATCGCCTCGCCTTCGTCTCCGCCGAGCGCTTCGAGGAAAAGCTGCCGGTCGCCCGGCGGGATCCGCACGACATCTCGCGCGGCGGCGTCTGCATCCTGCCGCCACCGCCGGCCGATCAGCAACACCCTTCCGACCTCGGGCACATCGAGCGAGGCCATGGTCGCGGTCAGATCCGCTCCATCCTCGCCATCGACCAGCACGCACAGCCGCCGCTCGCTCTCCCTTTCGATCGGTGTCGCGGCGAATTCGCGCCACTGCTCGAATCGGCCGATCCAGAGGCGCCGCGTCTCCGCCGGGTCTTCGGCCGGCCGGGCCGGGAAAAGTCCCTCCGCCATCGCGCCCGCCAGCTTCGCGGCCAGCGCTTCCGGCCGGTAGTCGAACAGCACCGCCTCCCGATCCCGCTCGGCGATCAGCTCCGGGATTCCGCCCGTGCGCGCGGCAAGGAAGGGGATGCCGTGAGCGAGCGCCTCGTAAACGGTGCAAGGCGAGTTGTCGGCGGGAGACGCCATGACGGCGAAAGCCGACCCGCTGACGATATGATCGACGGCCTCCTGTTGTCCCAGATTGGTGCGAACGCTCCAGGCGAAGCGCCAATCGCGGCCTTCTTCCTCCAGGAAATCCAGAGCGGAGCCGTCGCCGACCGTGCCGGCCTTGCCGAGGAAGGTGACGGAGATTCTTCGCTCGACGAGCAGGGGCTCGATCAGGCGCAACGTCTGGCAGAAGAGCCTCAGCCCCTTGCGCTCCTCCAGCCGGCCGAAGAAAGCGATTTCGCGCGGGAACAGCCGCGCTCGCGTCGGCGGCTCATCCACCCGCGCCGGACCGAAAAGCGGAATCGGCGGCAGCGCATATTTTTGAAGCAGCGTTGCCGGCGGAAGCACGAAGCCGTGGGCGCGGCTCCAGTCGATGAGATAGCGGCTCGGCGACCAGAGCAGGTCGGCCGCGCGGACGCTCAGGCGCTCGGCATGGTTGAAGGCGGCGAAAAGCAGCGAGTCCGGCAAGGTGCGGTTGATTTCGAAAATCCATTGGGAAGGGCTGTGGAGGCCGACGAACATCGCCGTGCCCGCGAAGGACAGGCCGAGCCGCTTCGCCGTCAGGCAATAAAAACCTTCCCCCATGCAATCGTTGAACTGGACGACGTCGAACCGGTGCGCCGTGAGATAGAGGTAGACCAGCCAGGGTGCCGTGAAGCCGCATCTGACCAGGGGCCCGGCCAGGTTTGCTGCCTGCTCGTATCGGATCCAGTCGAGCGTGATGCCGAGGCCGGCATAGAGTCCGCGCCAATGCTCGATCTCCGCGGGCGATGAGAATTTGCCGCCCGTATAGAGGATCGTCACGGGGAAGCCTGCGCCGGCGAGGCAAGAAGCGAGCCCGGTCATCGACGTGCCGATCCCGCCATTGTTGAACGGACCGATCAGCTCGCTGGTGACGATGCAGACGCCTGGGCGCTCGCCGCTTCCACTCATTTGCCGCATTGGTGCCGCCGTCAGCCTTTCAGGCCGACCAGGCGCTTCACGCGGCTGCGCAGACCGCTGCGCCGCAACGCCTCGGTAAGCTGCGCGACCGATCGGTCGCTTTCCGCCAGCGCGCGCTCGGTTTCGAGGAGCCGCTGGCGCAGGCCCACCGCATAACCGGGGAAATCGACGCCGGAGACCGGCAGGCCGACGAGGTGGTGCGGCAGCTGCCACGGCACTTCCGGGTCGGGCAGGTGATGGACGGGGCTGAAGGTGCCGCGCCAGGCGATGCCCATGATCTGCATCGTCTGGTAGATCATCACCAGGAATCCCCGGGCCTGCAGGTGCCGCAACGCCTCGGCGACATTGGGCGAGGCGAGGTCGTGGAAGACGAACGCAGCGTCCGCGGCGGCGTGGGGAAGGCAGGCTTCCACGTCCCGCTCCGGGGCCGGGAGCTCGTGATCGCCGTCGATGAAGAACAGGCTCCACGGTCCGGCGCCGCCCGCCGCGAGCTTTTCGACCGCTTCCGGGCTTTCGCCGCCGTGCAGCGTGACCGACTCGGCGAGTCCGGCGCAGGCGAGCATGGTTTCGATCTCGCCCCGCCTCCCGGGATCGGCGAGAACAGGGTCGACGGTGTCGAGGCGGATACCGCCGAGCGCAAGATGACAGGTCGACCAGCCCCGCCAGCATCCGATCTCCAGCGCGCTGCGCCCGGCGAACCGCCGCGCGATGTTGTAGAGCAGAACCGCCTCGTCGCGGTTCAGGAATCCCATCAGCGGATCGCGCTCATCCACGTACCATGCGTGGGGAATTTCGGACCGGAGATAGGGCCAGGGGTGCGCCGCCGCATCGCCGCGCACCATGTGCGGGAAGCAGCGGTCGGGCCGTACGACCTCCAGCCCCGGCGCCGCATAATCCCCCTCCGCAAGGGCGTCCGCAGTGACGATGAATTGCGCGGCAGCAGGCACTTTCCCTCTCTTCCGCGGCGCTGGTAGCCCGGACGTCCGGCGCCTGTCTCGCCTTTTTCGCGCCGTTGACTTTGGCGCCGCGGCGCAACAGGGCCGTGTCGATGGGCGGTACAGCGCGATGACTGGCAAGCCGAGAGTCTCGCGCAGCGGCCCGGTTCATTTTCAGCCGCTCGAATGGGAGCTTGCGCCCGTCGCCGGCTTCTTGCGGGGCAGCCTGCTCAATGCCGGCTGCGGCGACCGCGACCTCTCCTTCTGGCTGGAAAGCGTGGGCGTCGCCGAAGTGACCAGCTACGACATCGCTTCGAGCCTTGCCGGAGCGGTGATCGGCTCGCTCGACGCCATGCCGTTCGAGGATGCGCGCTTCGACACGATCCTGTGCAACGCGGTGCTGGAACATGTCGAGCATGCGGAGGCGGTGGTCGGCGAGCTTGCCCGGGTGCTGCGGCCGGGGGGCCATGCCGTCCTCGCCGTGCCCTTTCTCCAGCCCTATCACGAATGCCCGCGCGATTTCCGCCGTTACACGAGGGAAGGGCTGGTCGCGCTCGGCGAAGCAGCGGGGCTCCGGCTCGTCGCCGTCAACCCGGTTCATTCGGCGGCGCAGACGATCGGCTGGATCCTCTGGGAGATCGCCCGCGAAAAAGGGCGGCTGATGCGGTCTCTGGTCTGGCCCTTGGTTTATGCGTGGACGCGCCTGTCGCTGCGCACCGACAGGACGATCATCCGCAACGCCAACACCTATCAGATCGTGTTCCAGCGCCCGTGAGGCTGCCGGCCTTTTCGACTCTGTGGCGGCGCTCCCCGCTGGACCGGCTCAGGAACGGAGCCTGGCGGATGCGTCCGGTGCCCGCCGCCTGCGCCGGCGTCCCGACCATGCTGATCGACGACGAGCTGCGCCTGCTCGAATCGCTGACCGACGAATATTATCGCGACGGTGCGATCGTCGACGCCGGCTGCTTCCTGGGCGGTTCGACGATCGCATTGGCGAGCGGGCTGCGGCGCAACCTTCGCCGCCGCGGCCAGCCCGAGCGGCCGCTCATCCATTCCTACGATTTGTTCCAGATCGAGGATTGGACGCGCGGCATCTATTTTCCGGAGAGCGCGAAGGCCGGGGACAGCACGCGCGCGCTGTTCGACCGGAATATCTCGGACCATGCGCCGCTGATCGAGGTGCATGAAGGCGATATCACCCGCTCCCGCCCGCCGGAGGGTCCGGTCGACATCCTGTTCGTGGACGTCGCCAAGCATTGGACGACCTGCGACTGGATCACGGCAAACCTGTTTCCGCTGCTGGTTCCGGGGCGCTCGGTGGTCGTCCAGCAGGACTATCTCTATCCCGAATGGACCGGCTGGCTGCATGTGACGATGGAATATTATGCCGACGAATTCGAGAGGCTGTGCGACACCGGCAGCAATTCGGTTGCCTTTCTCCACACCAAAGCCTTCGCGCCGGGCCGCTTGCGGCCGCGCCTCGTTGCCGATCTGCCGACCGCCGAGAAGACGATCCTGATGGACCGCGCCGCGTCCCGTTTCTCGGGCCGGCAGGCGGAGCTGCTGCGTTCGGCGAAGCGGCATTTCGTGTCGATGCTCGACGATGGCTGAACCGGGCTCGGCCATCCCCTACCCCCTGTTGATGTCGATCCAGCAGGGGACGATGGCCCATCGCTATCGCGGCGTGCCGACCCTCAAGAACCCCTTCGACCTCGCCCTTTACGCCCGGCTTCTCGCCGACCTTCGCCCCTCCACGATCATCGAGATCGGTTCCCATGCCGGCGGCAGCGCCCTCTGGTTCGCGGATACGGCTGCGGCGATCGGCCTCGACACCCACGTCCATTCGCTCGACCTCGCCGAAGTCGCGGGCGCCGGCGATCCGCGTGTCACCTTTCATCGCGGCGATGCGCACCGGCTCGAGGAAAGCTTCGGCGAGACCTTCCTCGCCTCGCTGCCGCGCCCCTGGCTGGTGGTGGAGGATGCCGATCATCGCTTCGAGACGACGCTGTCGGTGCTGGGCTTTTTCGATCCTCATCTCGCGGCCGGCGACTATCTGGTGGTCGAGGACGGCATCCTCACCGACATGGGCGTCGCACCGGATTACGAGGGCGGTCCGCTGCGGGCGATCCATGCCTTCCTCGCGGCAGCGCCGGGACGTTACGAGATCGATCGGAACTATTGCGACCATTTCGGGCGCAACGTCACCTGGAACGTCGACGGCTGGCTGAGGCGCGTCGACGGATGAACCCCCATTTCGATCTCGAGCCACAATTCCTTCAGCTCTACGAAGCCTGCCGCACGGAGACGATGACTTCGATCGAACGCATGTACGCGCTCTACAAGGCGGTGGAGCATGTCGTTCGGGTCGGCATCGAGGGGGATTTTGCCGAATGCGGCGTCTGGCGCGGCGGCTCGGCGATGATGATGGCGCTTGCCGCGCGCCGGTTCGGCGACGCCGGCCGCCGCATCTGGCTCTACGATACCTTCGCGGGCATGACGCCGCCCTCGCCGCGCGACGTTCAGTCGGCGACCGGCCGCTGCGCCGCCGATATCCTCGCGGCGAGCCCGCGCGACGAGGGCGACCCCTTCTGGGGCATTGCGCCACGCGCGGTCGTCGAGGAGAATCTGGCGCGAACCTCCCATCCGCCGGAAGGATGGAAGATCGTCGAGGGCGACGTGCTGGAGACTTTGCCCGGCAATGCGCCTGAGTCGCTCGCCATCCTCCGGCTCGACACCGACTGGCATGACAGCACCGATCACGAGCTTCGCACGCTCTATCCGCGCCTCGTCCGCGGCGGCATCCTGATCGTCGACGATTACGGCTATTGGAGCGGCGCGCGGGAGGCGGTCGATCTCTATTTCGAGGAGGCGGGCGCGCGGCCGCTGCTGAGCCGGATCGATTGCACCGGCCGTATCGCCGTGAAACCCTGAGCGGCCTTACAGGGAGGCCGTTCCCTCCATCGCCGCGCGGTCGGGGAGGGCTGCCCGGTCCTCGCCTTCGCGGGCTCGAAAACGCCTTTGCGGCTGCCATTCATAGGCCGAGCCCCGCTCGACCCGGCCTTTCACGCTGAGGTTGCGGAAATGCATCAGCCCCTTCAGCAGCGCGCGGAGCGCCGCGGGGCTCAGATAAGCGAGCGCGGACCAGGCAAGCGCCTGCACGGTCTGGAGGTCGAAGCCGAGCCTTCCCCGGCTGAGCAGCTTGCCGGCGATGCGCGGCCTCTCGCCGGCCCACAGGCGATTCGAATTGATCGAGACGAAGCTCATCGGCCGCAGCCGCCGCGCCGCCTGCCCCTGCGTCGCCCCGGCGACGATCGGCTCGTAGCCGGCTCCGTCGGCATAGACCGACAGGCAGGCGTACATACGGTCCACCGCAGCCTCGATCCTTTCCTCGTCCGCGGGCGCCAGGCGCGAGCTGGAGGCGGATTCGCGATGCGAGACGAGGTTGTCGGCGATCACCATCACGCGGCCGCGACCCGCCATGCGCAGGAAGAAGTCGAGATCCTCCCAGAAGTCGCATTGCGGCCGGTAGCCGCCGACCGCGTCGAAGACGGCGCGCCTGAACATCACCGACGTGTGGGGAAAGGGGACGAAGCAGGAATGCCGAACGATCCGCCAGAAATCGATGCCGCGGACCTGCCGGCCCGCGCTGTCGATCGTGTCCCAGAGCGAGCCGGTGAGCGCCACATCGGGGGCCTCGCGCATCAGCGCGACCTGCCGCTCGAGCCTGTCCGGACGGGCGAGATCGTCCGCATCCATGCGGGCGATGAGCGGCGCTCGGGCCTGCCGGACGATCCAGTTGGAGCTGCCGGCGAGACCGAGCTGCCGGCCTTCGGACAGGCGAATTCGCGAGTCCCGCTTCGCCCAGGCGCGGAGCGCCTCGGTGGTGCCGTCGGTCGAACCGTCATCGCGGATGACGAACTCGAAATCGCCGAAGCTCTGGCCGAGAATGCTTTCGATGCTCGCGTCGAGATAAGGCAGCACGTTGCGCGCGGGCATCACCACACTGAGCGGAGGAGCGTCGTCCCTCATCCGATCCTCGAGTGCGGGGCGGGCGCTTTCAATTGGTGTCGCAGGAACTCCACTCGACCGAGGCCCTGCTTCGGTCCCGATGCGATGGCGCCGCTCGAGAAATTCGATCCCAAGTTCCCATCATGACGAAACAGCCTCAATGCCTCTTAAGGCGGCGAAGCGAATCCGATCAAGCACGAAAAATTCCAGCGATCGACGCGCGACCATCGGTACGGGAGACGGTGCCGTAGACGCCCCCTCAGCTTTCCTAGAAGCCCATTCCGCCTGCGCCGCCGCCGCCCGAAGGACCCGCCGGCTCTGCTTCCACCAGCTCGGCCACTGCCGCTTCGGTGGTGATCAGGAGTCCCGCAACGGAGGCGGCATCCTGCAGCGCGGAACGAACGACCTTGGTCGGATCGATGACACCGGCCGCGACAAGATCCTCATAGATCTCCGTCTGGGCGTTGAAGCCGAAGGATCGATTGTCCTGATCCATCAGCTTGCCGGCGACGACGGCGCCGTCATGGCCGGCATTCTCCGCGATCTGCCGCAGCGGCGACTGCAGCGCCCTGCGGACGATGTCGATGCCGCGGGTCTGCTCGTCATTGGCGCCGGCGAGGCCGTCCAATGCCTTCGAGGCATAAAGCAAAGCGGTCCCGCCGCCGGCGACGATCCCTTCCTCCATGGCGGCGCGGGTAGCGCTCAGCGCGTCGTCGACGCGGTCCTTGCGCTCCTTCACCTCGAGCTCGGATGAGCCGCCGACCTTGATGATCGCCACTCCGCCCGCCAGCTTGGCCAGGCGCTCCTGGAGCTTCTCCATCTCATATTCGCTGTCGGAGCGCTCGATCTGGCCGCGGATCGCCTCGACCCGGGCCTTGATCGCCTCCGGATCGCCGGCGCCGTCGACGATGGTCGTCTTGTCCTTGTCGATGGCCACCCGCTTCGCGGAGCCGAGCATGTCGAGCGTCACGGTCTCGAGCTTGATGCCGAGATCCTCGGTGATGACCTCACCGGCGGTCAGGATCGCCATGTCCTCGAGCATCGCCTTGCGGCGATCGCCGAAGCCCGGCGCCTTGACGGCGAGGACCTTGAGCGCACCACGGAGCTTGTTGACGACGAGCGTGGCGAGCGCCTCGCCCTCGACGTCCTCGGCGATGATGACGAGCGGACGGCCTTCGCGGGCGATCTGCTCGAGCAGCGGGATGATGTCCGCCATCAGCGAGATCTTCTTCTCGCTGATGAGGATGTACGGGTTCTCGAGCTCCGCCGTCATCTTCTCCGTGTTGGTCACGAAGTACGGCGAGAGATAGCCGCGGTCGAACTGCATGCCTTCGACCACCTCGAGCTCGGACTCCATGCCCTT
>JAXDOV010000180.1:0-4405 GCA_034668705.1 Sphingomonadales bacterium | reverse complement strand
GCCGATCTCGCCGGCGCCCGCGAGGCCCTGTTCGCCGGCCGCATCGTCAACCCGACCGAAGGCCGCGCCGCCGAGCACAGCGCCGAGCGCGGCCAGGGCGCGCCGGAGAGCGTCGCCCGCGCCGGCGCTCTCCACGCCCGGATGCGGGCGCTGGTCGACGCGATCGAGGCCGGCGCCTTCGGCCCGGTGCGGCACATCCTCCACATCGGCATCGGCGGCTCGGCGCTTGGGCCGAAATTGCTGATCGACGCGCTCGGCCGCGATGCCGGCCGCTACGACGTCGCGATCGTCTCCAACGTCGACGGCGCCGCGCTCGAGGAAGCGGTGGCGGCTTTCGATCCGCAAACGACCCTCGTCGCCATCGCGTCCAAGACCTTCACCACCAATGAGACGATGCTGAACGCCCGCTCCGCCCTCGCCTGGCTGGAGCAAAGCGGGGTCGCCGACCCCTATGGCCGCGTCGTCGCGCTCACCGCCGCGCCCGAGACCGCGCTCGAATTCGGCGTCGACGAGACCCGTGTCCTGCCTTTCGCGGCGAGCGTCGGCGGCCGCTATTCTCTATGGTCGTCGATCGGCTTCCCCGCCGCTCTGGCTTTGGGCTGGGAGGCGTTCGAGACTCTGCTCGAAGGCGCGGCGGCGATGGACCGCCATTTCCGCCTCGCCCCGCCGCTCGCGAACGCGCCGATCCTCGCCGCCTTCGCCGACCTCTATTACGCCAATGTCCGCGGCGCCGAGACCAGCGGCACCTTCGCCTATGACGAAAGGCTGCGGCTGCTCCCCTCCTACCTCCAGCAACTGATCATGGAATCGAACGGCAAGTCGGTGAAGGTCGACGGCTCACCCGTCGGCCGCGCCACCTCGCCGATCATCTGGGGCGGCATCGGCACCGACGCCCAGCACGCCGTCTTCCAGCTGCTCCACCAGGGCACCCACCTCGTCCCGGTCGAGTTCGTCGCCGCGATCGAGGCCGGCGACCATCTCGACGAGGAGCATCACCGCCAGCTGCTCATCAACTGCTTCGCCCAGGGCGCCGCGCTGATGGCGGGCAAGGCGAGCGACGATCCGCACCGGGCCTATCCGGGCGACCGTCCCTCGACGACCATCCTCCTCGACCGGCTCGACCCCGCCACCTTGGGTGCGCTGATCGCCTTTTACGAGCACCGCACCTTCGCCGGCGCCGCCCTGCTCGGCATCAACCCGTTCGACCAGTTCGGCGTCGAGCTCGGCAAGGAACTGGCGAAAGCGATGGACGCGGGCGAGGACATGGATTTCGATGCGTCGACGCGCGCCTTGATCGGGCGGGCGCTGGGAGGAAGCGATTGATGGCCGGCCATGATTATGACCTGTTCGTGATCGGCGCCGGCTCCGGCGGCGTCCGCGCCGCCCGCGTCGCCGCCGCCCATGGCGCCAAGGTGGCGGTGGCCGAGGAATATCGGGTCGGCGGCACCTGCGTGATCCGCGGCTGCGTGCCGAAGAAGCTGCTCGTCTACGGCGCCCATTTCGCCGAGGATCTGGCCGACGCCCGCCGCTTCGGCTGGGACGTGCCGGAATGCCGCTTCGACTGGCCGGTCCTGCGCGACAACGTGCTCGCCGAGGTGACGCGGATCGAGGGCCTCTATACCGAGACGCTCGAGCGCCACGGCGTGGAGGTGCTGAGGGAGCGGGCGACGGTGACCGGCCCGCACCAGATCCGCCTCGGCAGCGGCCGCAAGGTCACCGCCGGCATCATCCTGATCGCGACCGGCGCCACGCCGGTGACACCGGATTTCCCCGGCGCCGAGCACGGCATCACCTCGAACGAGGCCTTTCACCTCGAGGCGATTCCGAAGCGGATCGTCATCGCCGGCGCCGGCTATATCGCCAACGAATTCGCCGGCATCTTCCACGAATTCGGCAGCCACGTGACCCTGGTCAACCGCACCGACGTCATCCTGCGCGGCTATGACGAGACGATCCGCGACCGCCTCCTCGCCATCTCGATGATGAAGGGGATCGACTTCAAGTTCCACGTCGCCTTCGAGAGCATCGAGAAGCGGGCCGACGGCACCCTGCTCGTCGCCATGTCCGGCTCCGACCCGATCGAGGCCGAGGCGGTGATGTTCGCCATCGGCCGCCGGCCCAATACCGGCGGCATCGGTCTCGACAGCGCCGGCGTGCAGCTCGACGAAAAGGGCGCAGTCGTCGTCGACGACGACAACAGGACGAGCTGCGATTCGATCTATGCGGTGGGGGACGTCACCAACCGGGTCCAGCTCACACCGGTCGCGATCCGCGAGGGCCAGGCCTTTGCCGACACCGTCTTCGGCAACAAGCCGACGCGCGTCGATTACGAGAATATCCCATCCGCCGTGTTCAGCCATCCGCCGCTGGCCGGCGTCGGCATGACCGAGGGCCAGGCGCGCAACAGGCTCGGCACCATCAAGATCTTCACCTCCGATTTCCGGCCGATGAAGAACGTCCTCGCCGGCCGCAACGAGCGGTCGCTGTACAAATTGGTCGTCAATGCGGAGACGGACGAGGTGGTCGGCATCCACATGATCGGCCCCGACGCGCCGGAGATCCTCCAGGCGGCGGCGATCGCGGTCAAGGCGAAGCTGAAGAAGAGCCAGTTCGACGAGGTGGTTGCGCTCCACCCGACCATGGCGGAAGAACTGGTGCTGATGAAGTGACGGGGAGGATGATGACCGAAGGCTATATGTCCGGCTTCGGCAGCCATTTCGCGACCGAGGCGGTGCCCGGCGCGCTGCCCGAGGGCCGCAACTCGCCGCAGCGGCCGCCCTTCGGCCTCTATGCGGAGCAATTGTCCGGCACCGCCTTCACCGCCCCGCGGGCG
This sequence comes from Sphingomonadales bacterium, assembly GCA_034668705.1. Lineage (GTDB taxonomy): Bacteria > Pseudomonadota > Alphaproteobacteria > Sphingomonadales > Sphingomonadaceae > Allosphingosinicella. Next base: position 1,572 of record JAXDOV010000180.1, on the reverse strand, counting down.
GAGAATCGCCGCTCCTGGTTCTATCGGATGCGCCCTTCCGCCGAGCACCCGCCCTACCGAAGCTACCAGGGCGCCGCGCTGTTCGCCCCCGGGACGGTGACGGAGCCGCTCGCCCCGAACCGCCTGCGCTGGGATCCGCTGGGCTGGCCGGAAGCGCCGGCGGACCTGGTCGACAGCCTCGCCACCATGGTCGCCAATCGCGATCCGCAGGATCTGGAGGGCGTCGCCGTCCACATCTATCGGGCGACCAGCGACATGGAGCGCCGCTTCTTCTTCGATGCGGACGGCGAATTGCTCTTCATCCCGCAGGAAGGCCGCCTCGCCCTGCTGACCGAGATGGGCCGGATCGACATCGCTCCCGGCGAAGTGGCGCTCATTCCCCGCGGCATCCGCTTCCGCGCGCTTCTCCCCGATGGCCGCGCCCGCGGCTATGTCGCCGAGAATCACGGCGCCCTCTTCCGCCTCCCCGAGCTCGGACCGATCGGCGCGAACGGCCTCGCCAATCCGCGCGACTTCCTGACGCCCGTCGCGCGCCACGAAGACGAAGCCGGCGAATTCGAGCTCGTCCAGAAATATCTCGGCAGCCTGTGGACCACCAAGCTCGACCACAGCCCGCTCGACGTCGTCGCCTGGCACGGCAACCTGGCGCCGTGGAAATACGATCTCGCGCGCTTCAACGCGATCGGCTCGATCAGCTACGACCATCCCGATCCGTCGATCTTCACCGTTCTCACCAGCCCGTCCCACGCGCCGGGCCGCGCCAATGCCGATTTCGTCGTCTTCCCGCCGCGCTGGCTGGTCGCCGAGGACACGTTCCGCCCACCCTGGTTCCACCGCAACGTGATGAGCGAGTGCATGGGCCTGATCCACGGCGCCTATGACGCCAAGGCGGAGGGCTTCGCGCCGGGCGGCCTGTCGCTGCACAATCTGATGGCCGGCCACGGCCCCGACGTCGCCAGCTGGCAGGGCGCGTCCGAAGCGGAGCTCAGGCCCCACAAGGTCGAGGGCACGATGGCCTTCATGGTCGAGAGCTGCTGGCCCTTCCGCCCCACCCGCTTCGCGATGGCGAGCGAGGCGCTGCAGAAGGATTATGACACGGCCTGGGGCGGCTTTCCGAAGGCGCAGCTGCCGGCCTGAACCGGCCGGGCCGGGGTCGCTCACGTGCGCGGCCGCGGGACCTTGCTCTCAGGCCCGAAGGGTGAAGCGGAAGACGGCGCCGCCGCCGGGAGCCTCTTCAACCCGGATGCGGCCGCCATGGGCTTCGACGATGGTCCGGCAGATGGCGAGGCCGATCCCCGTCCCCCCGCCTTTCGACGAGACGAAGGGCTGGAACAGGCGGTCGCGCAGCTCGGGGGCGATGCCGGGGCCGTTATCGGCGATCTCGACCTCCACCTCGGACGGCCCGAGCCGCCGGGTGGCGACAAGCAGCCGCCGCCTCGGCTGGGGCGCCTCCGTCAGCGCCTCCACCGCGTTGCGGATGAGGTTGACGAGCAGCTGCTGGATCTGGACCGGATCGACCTCGACCCGGTCCGCCGCCGGATCGAGCGCGAGGCGGTGACGGATCCCGTAAGC
>JAXDOV010000179.1:0-20331 GCA_034668705.1 Sphingomonadales bacterium | reverse complement strand
GGGCGTGGAAAATGCCCCGCCCGCCCGGCGCGGCGGGAGGGACCGCGCGGGACGGACGGGAAGCGGCGGCCCGGGCCGTCCTGGGGGGTCGGGCTTGCGTGGCCCTGGCCGCCGCTGTGGGGAGGCTCAGGCGGCCAGCGCCAGCTCGGCCTCGGTCAGCTCCTCGATCCGCTCGATCGCATCGGCGACCGCCGCGGCCGCGGCTTCCGGCCCGAAAGCGAGCTTCTCGGCGCGGACGAAGGTCACGTCGTCCAGGCCCATGAAGCCGAGCAGGGTGCGCAGATAGGGCTCCTGATGGTCCATCGCCGCCGCCGGACCCTCGCTGTAGAGGCCGCCGCGACTCTCGACGACGATCGTCTTCTTGCCCTTGAGCAGCCCTTCGGGGCCCGCTTCGGAATAACTGAAGGTGAGCCCGGCGCGCAGCACATGGTCGAACCAGGATTTGAGCGTCGAGGGCATGCCGAAATTGTACATCGGCGCGCCGATGACGATGAGGTCGGCCGCCTGCAGCTCGCCGATCAGGGCGTCGGACAAGGCCAAAGCCGCCGCCGCCTCCTCGCTCTCGACCAGGCCGGCGCGGATCGCCGGGAGGGTGCGCTCATTGAGGTGGGGGATCGGATCGGCGCCGATGTCGCGGCGGACGATGCGGGCCGACGGGTCGCGCCGCCTTATCGTGTGCGCGGCGGAGTCGGTGAGCTTGCGGGATACGGACGCGTCGCCGGTCGCGGCGCTGTCGAGGATGAGGATGTTGGTCATTGAAGCCTCCACTGATCTTGTCGAGGCCGAGATAAGCGCCTAACTGTGTTCCCAGTAGACGCGCAACGCGCATTCTGGTGTTGCTGGATATGGAACGCTCTTCGGTCGATCTGCTCGACGTCCTCGCCTTCGTGCGGGTGGTGGAGACCGGCGCCTTTTCGCGGGCGGCCGAGCGCATGGGCATGGCCAAGTCGATCGTCAGCCGCCGCGTGGCCCGGCTCGAGGAGAGCCTGGGCGCCCGGCTTCTCACCCGCAGCGCCCAGGGCGCGCAGCCGACCGACGTCGGCCAGGCCTATTTCGAGCGCGCGTCCAACATCCTCGCCGAGCTGGAGGCTGCCGAGGAGGTGGTGGCGGAGGCGGTGACCCAGATCGCCGGCCCGATCCGCCTGTCGGCGCCGCTCTCCTTCGGCGTCCAGTATCTTGCCCCGGGCCTGGCCGAATTCGCCGCGGCCCATCCGAAGATCGAGCTCGACATCTCCTTCGACGACCGAATCGTCGACCTCGTCGCCGGCGGCTTCGACCTGGGGGTGCGGATCGGGACGCTGCGCGATTCGGCGCTGATCGCCCGCCGTATCGCCCTCGTCCGCAAGGTCGCGCTGGCCAGCCCGGCCTATCTCGCCCGGCACGGACGGCCGGAGCGGCCGCGCGACCTCGCCGGCCACGACCTCCTCCTCTACGGCAACGAGCAATGGCGCTTCCGCGTCGGCAATGGCTGGGAGACGGCACGCGGACGAGTGCGGATGCGCGCCGACAATGGCGACATGCTGCGCGCCGCCGCCGAGGCCGGGCTGGGCATCTGCATCCTCCCCAGCTTCATCGCCGCGCCGGCGTTCGAAGCGGGCACGGTCGAACCGCTGCTTCTCGACTATCCGCTCGAGGAAGGCGCGCTCCACGCGGTGATGCCAAGCCGCGCCACCACCGCCCGCGTCCGCGCCCTGGTCGACTTCCTCGCCACCCGCTTCGGCCCCGAGCCGAGCTGGGACCCGTGCTGGATGAAGGGGCACGAAGAGGGGGACGAGCGGCGGCCGAGCGAGGTCGTCATCGCGCACGGCGTCCGGTGAGGCGGCGCAGGCGACATGGCGACGGCTGAACGGGATCGCTTCGTGACCACCGCCTCGACCGTGTCGGTCGTTATCCCGACCTGCAACCGTTCAACGCAGACGCAAGCGGCGGTGGACAGCGCGCTCGCGCAGACATTCAGACCCTGTGAGGTTATCGTCGTCGACGACGGCTCGGCCAAGCCGGTGTCGATATCCTGTCCCGGGGTGCGCGTGCTACGGCATCGGGAGCGTCGCGGCGCCGCCGCGGCCCGCAACACCGGCATCGATGCGGCCACGGGCGCTTGGGTCCCCTTCCTCGATTCCGACGACAGATGGCGGGCCGACAAGCTGGAACGGCAATTCGCGCGCCTGGGTCCCCTGTCCCGGGAAGGAGCGCTCTGCTGCTGCAACGTCCTGGTCTTCCATTCCCGCGGCGAGGCGGGTCGGCCCCATAACAGCAAAGCGCCGTCGGGGGACCTCAGCGAATGGATCCTCGTCCACGGCAACACCGCGCAAACATCGGGTATCATGCTCCCCACAGCGGCGGCGCGGCGCATCAGGTTCGACGAGTCGCTGGAGCGGCATGAGGATTGGGATTTCTTCCTTCGCGCCGCAGCGGAGGGGCTCGCGATTTCCTATGTCGGCGATCCGCTTGTGCTCTTCGATAACAGCGCTCGGCCCGATCGCATCTCTTCCGGCGCTGCCCCGGTCGACGTCCTGAACTGGATCGACCGCTCGGCCGGCGGTTCGCTGGTGAGCGCGCGGGCGCGCCACGACCTGCTTTGCATGCTTGTCGTCGCACCCGGCTTTCGGGCGCGGCCGGTGGCTGCGTTCAGATCGATAGCCGTCGGCATCCTTCGAGGCCGGCTTCGGCCGGGAATGACAATGCGTTGGCTCGCCCGCTCGCTGATCCGGCGGCGGCAGCGCAGGCGCGGGACGCCCATGCGCGGCGAGAAGCGGGTTCAATAACGTCGGTCTTCCTCGCTGCCACGCGGCGGCCGCCCTCACGTTCAGCTCACAAAAAGCAGACAATCCACGAGAGCGGTTTTGCGCTGAGTTGAATCTGTTGGGGATTCACAGGGCTGTTTGGATGTGATTCAGCATGGCTGCTGGGCAAGGAGGCCAGCAGGTATGCCGAAGGCCTGTTCGAACGATCTTCGTGAGCGTGTGGTGGGAGCGGTCGAGGCGGGCGCTTCGTGTCGGTCTGCGGCGCTGCGTTTTGGGGTGGCGCCGAGTTCGGCGGTGAAGTGGATGAAGCGTTGGCGGGAGCGGGGCGAGGTATCGCCAGCGTCGCAGCGCGGGCGGATCCGTTCGCCGCTCCATGCGCATTGCGGGTGGCTGCTGGATCAGGTGGCGGCCGAGCCGGGACTGACCCTTGCCGAGGTTCGCGAGCGGCTGGCGGCGGCGCACGGGCTGTCAGCGGGGATCGCGGCGATCTGGAGCTTCTACCGGCGCGAGGGGATCAGCTTCAAAAAAAACGCTGCTGCCCAGCGAGCAGGGCAGGCGCGACGTCGCGCGCAGGCGGGCGAGCTGGCGGCGCTATCAGGGCCGGATCGCGGCTGAGCGGCTCGTCTTCATCGACGAGACCTGGGTCAAGACCAACATGGTGCGCACCCATGGCTGGGGCCGCAAAGGTCAGCGCGTGCGCGGCAGCGCGCCCTTCGGCCATTGGCGCACCATGACCTTCCTCGCTGCCTTGCGCTGCGATCGGATCGACGCCCCTTTCGTCCTCGACGGCCCGATCAATGGCGTCACCTTCACCGCCTGGGTCGAGCAATGCCTCGCGCCTACGCTCAAGCCCGGCGACGTGGTGATCATGGACAATCTCGGCAGCCACAAGGGAAAGGCCGTTCGCCAGGCGATCCGCGCCGCCGGCGCCAGGCTCCTGTTCCTGCCGCCCTACTCGCCTGACCTCAACCCGATCGAGCAGATGAGCAGGTGCGCATTGTCCCACAATGCGCAGCCATGCCGGGGGCATGGCGGCCTGCTCATTCGCCAAGCTCAAAACGCTGCTCCGCAAAGCCGCGGAGCGCTCCGTCGAGGCCGTCTGGAAGCGCGTCGGATCTCTCCTCGACCTCTTCCCACCACAAGAATGCGCCAATTACCTGCGCAATAGTGGCTATGCCGCTACCTAAGCTGAAAACGCTCTAACGGCTCATTTGCCGTCACCAGCGCCCCTATTTTTCGAACGGAATCCGCTCGTCCTCGCTCTTCGCGCTTCCGGCTCTCCAGCGACTCGCTATGCTCCGCGAAGAATGGAAGCGAGACAGGGCGACATGGCGGGCGCTTCGCTCCGCCGGGACCGGATCGAAGATCTGTCTCATGAATCGTGAGCTGTTCGGCCGGATTCCAGGCGGCGCTGCTGGCGCGGGGTCCGGCCGCCCCGGCGGCTGGCCGCGGGCGTTGCTGTTCGCCAGCGGGGACTTTGCCTGCAACCTCTACTGGCAGAGCATCTCGCTCTATCTGCTCTTCTACTACACCGAAGTGGTCGGGCTGGCGCCGGAGGCGGCGGGATTGGTCTATCTGGCCGGCTCGCTCTGGGACGGGGTGGCGGGTTTGCTCGTCGGCATCGTCGCCGACCGGCCGGGGCCGGGCCGGCCGCGCCTCCAGGCCTGGATGGTGCTCGGCAGCGTCCCGCTCGCCTTGAGCTTCCTCCTGCTCTACTGGGCGCCGCCGCTGCGGGGCGCCGCCCTGGTCGCCGCGGCCCTGTTCGCCCACCTGCTCTTCCGGACGCTCTATGCGATGGTCAACGTGCCCTATGCGGCGCTGTCGGTGCAGGTGGCGGCGAGCGGCGCCGAACGGTCGCGGATCGCGGGCCTCAGGATGATCTTCGGCGCCGCCGCCGCCGCTCTGGTGGCGACGGCGACGCAGCGCATCGCGTCGCTGGTCACCGGCCGGGTGGACGGGGCGGGCGGCTTCTTCGCCGCTGCCGCCCTGTTCGCCGCGATCGCGACCGCCCTGCTGATCCTGGTCGGGCTGCGGGTGCGGCCGCGCGGCCAGGCGGCGGCGCACGCTTCGGCCGGGATCGGCACGGCGCTGCGCAGCATCGGGCGCAACCGCGCTTTCCTGATCCTCAACCTCGCCATGTTCGCGGCGGTGGTCGGCATCACCATGGTCACCAAGGGAACGCTTTATTATTTCAAATACCGGATCGGCCATGAAGGCGCGGCGGGCGGGGCGCTGGCGCTGATGGGCGTGGCGGGGGTGCTGTTCGTGCCGTTGTGGATGGCGGTGGCGGCGCGCTGGGGCGCCCGCGCGCAATGGTTCGCGACCATCGGTTGCGGCGCGGCGGCCTTGCTCGGCTTCGCCCTCGCCGACGTCGCCAGCGTGCGCGCCATGACCATCTTCCTGATCTGCTTCCAGGCGGCGATCACCGGCTTCAGCTTCGGCTTCTGGGCGATGCTTCCGGACACGGTCGAGCATGGCGAGCGGGCGAGCGGGGTGCGCGTCCAGGTCCTCCTGTTCGGGCTCGCGGCATTGCTGCAGAAATTCGCTCTGGGCCTGGCGGCGACCCTGGTCGGGCTGTTCCTCGGCCTCGCCGGCTACGTCGCCAATATCCCGCAGGGACCGCAGGCGCTGGCGAGCCTGACGCGATCGATGACCCTGGTGCCGCTGATCGCGCTCGGCCTCTCCGGCCTGGCCATGGCCTTCCACCCGGGCGCGGTCGTGGAAGCGCCGGAAGCGGGCTGATCAGCCGGTCAGCGCGAAGCTCCCCGTCAGGCCTTCGGCGGCGGAGGGCCCCACCCAGAGATCGAACAGGCCCGGCTCGACCGTCAGCCGGCCCTCCTGCCCGACGAAGAGCAGATCCTCGCGCCGGAGGGTGAAGCGGACGATCGCCGACTCGCCCGGCGCGAGGGCCAGCTTGCGGAAATCCTTGAGCTCGCGGACCGGCCTGGTGACGCTCGCCGCCCGGTCGTGGGTGTAGAGCTGCACCACCTCCTCCGCCGCGCGCGGGCCGGAATTGGTGACGCGCACGGCGACGTTGAGGACTCCGCCGGGGGCGAGGGTCGCCGCGCCCAGATCGAGGCCGGCATAGGCAATGGCGCCGTAGGTGAGGCCGTGGCCGAAGGGGAAGCGCGCCTCGTTGGGGGAGGTGCGATAATGCGCCTTATACTCTTCGGAGGGCCCCGGCGGGTTGGGGCGCCCGGTCGGCTTGTGGTCGTAATGATAGGGCTCCTGCCCGGATTCGCGCGGGAAGCTGACCGGAAGCCGCCCCGACGGCCCATAAGCTCCGAACAGGATGTCGGCGAGCGCGGAGCCGGTCTCGGAGCCGAGGAACCAGCTCACCAGGATCGCCGGCGCGCCGAGCACAGCGCCCTCGAGGGCGAGGGCCCGGCCGTTCTTCAGCACGATGACGACCGGCTTGCCGACGGCGGCGACGGCCTCGGCCAGCGCCTGCTGCGGGGCCGGCACGGTCACTTCGGTACGCGATTGCGCTTCGCCGGACATGCGCGCGCTCTCGCCGATGGCGAGGATCGCCACGTCCGCCGCGCGTGCCGCCGCGACGGCCGCCTCGATGCCGCCGGGCAGAGGCGCCTCGGCCTCGGATCCGGCCGTCACCGTCAGCAGCCCCGGATCGGCGAGGACGCGGCGGAGGCCGGTGGCGAGATCCACCGCCTGCTGGTCGTCGCCATAGACGTTCCAGGGGCCGATCAGATCGTGCTGGCCGGCGGCGAAGGGCCCGATCAGAGCGATGCGCGTGCCGCTGCGCGGCAGCGGCAGCAGCCCGCCGTCATTCTTCAGCATGACGATCGAGCGCCGCGCCGCCTCGCGGGCGAGGGCGAGATTGGCGGGGGTGCGCATTCTTTGCCTCTCGCGGCCGGGCGCCAGCCTGCCCAGAGGCTGCGCGAACAGCCCGAGCCGCGCCTTCATCGTCAGCACCCGCCGCACCGCCTCGTCGAACCGCGCCATCGGCACCGCGCCCTCGGCGACGAGCCCGGGAAGATAGCGGGCGTAGAGGCCGCTCTGCATGCTCATGTCGACGCCGGCCAGGAAGGCCAGGCGGGCGGCCTCGCGGCCGTCGGCGGCGAAGCCGTGGGCGATCAACTCCTCGTCGGCCGTGTAATCGGAGACGACGAGGCCGCCAAAACCCCATTCGCCGCGCAGCACGTCGGTCAGCAGCCAGCGATTGGCGGTGGCGGGGATGCCCGCAATCTCGTTGAACGAGGCCATGACCGAACCGGCCCCGGCGTCGACGGCGGCGCGGAAGGGCGGGAAATAGACTTCGCGCAACGTCCGCTCCGAAATGTCGGCGCTGTTGTAATCGAGCCCGCCTTCGCCGGCGCCATAGGCCGCGAAATGCTTGGCGCAGGCGAGGACGGAATCGTCGCGGTCGAGCCCGGCGCCCTGGAAGCCGCGCACCCGCGCCGCGGCGAAGCGGCGGCCGACCAGCACGTCCTCCCCCGCCCCTTCGACGCCGCGCCCCCAGCGGGCGTCGCGGGAAATGTCGACCATCGGCGCGAAGGTCCAGGCGATGCCCGCCGCCGCGGCTTCGGCCGCGGCGACGCGCGCGGTCCGTTCCGCAAGCGCCGGCTCGAAGCTCGCCGCCTCGCCGAGCGGCACCGGGAAGACGGTGCGGAAGCCGTGGATGACGTCGGCCGCGAACACCATCGGGATGCCGAGCCGGCTCTGCATCGCCGCCTGCTGGAGCTGGCGGTGCCAGTCGCTCCCCGCGCCGTTGAAGATGCCGGTGATCTGCCCGGCGCGGGCGGCGGCGAGCTGCTGGTCGAGGTTGTTCTGATTGGCGGGGTTGAGCGCGCTCGCGGCGGCGCCGCCGATCGCCGAGGCCATCAGGGTGAGCTGGCCGGCTTTCTCCTCCGGGCTCATCCGCGCGATGAGCTGCTCGACGAACGCCGGCGCCGCGTCGCCCGCCGGCCCGATCGCCAGCCCGAATGCGGGGCGGGCGGCCAGCGCCAGCGCGCCGGCACCGGTGCCGGCGAGCATGCTCCTGCGGGTCAGCCTTCGGTCCATCCTCATCCTGTCGTCCCTGTTCGAGGCAGTGTCATCAGGCGGCGGATCGGGCCGCCAGCCAGCCGCCGGTGAAACCCGCGCGCTGCAGCCCCCGGCGGATGATCGGGTCCTCCCGCATCACCCGCCAGACGAGGTTGCTGCGATGGTTTTCGATCATAGCGAGGATCGGCCCCTGGTCGATCCCGAGCCGGTCGCTGTCGTACCAGCCTTTGCCCCGAACGACGCGGCCGTGGCGGGTCGGCACCGACGGATCGTCGAAGCTCGGATTGAACGCGTCGGCGAATCCGTAGGCACCGTAGAGCTCCGGGCCGTGGCGGCGCGCCATCGCCTCGAGCGCCGGCACGCAGATTTCGGGCGCAAACGGCACCGACCCGCCGGCGGCGGTGGGCGCGATCGTGCCGTCGTCAAACTCGCCGGGGCCGCGCGCGGAATAGGAATGGAAGTTGCGCTCGCGGCCGCCGGTGCGCAGGACGATGTCGGCCGGCCCGTCGCAGGCGGTGAGGCCCCATTGATCCGGGCCGTAGCCGCGCCAGCCCATCGGGTTGCGGATCGCATAAGCGCGCTGGGCGAGCGTCGCTCGGCGGCTATTCTCGAAATAATCCAGGCCATGGGCGCGGCCGAACGAATCGCGGATGCCGCGGAAATCCACCCAGATGTGGCTGTACTGGTGGCCGAACATCGGCGGGAAGACCAGATGGGGCACCCCCTCCCACGCCCGCCATTTGCCGGCCGCCGGAGCGAGCCAGGCCGCCCAGCTTTCGGGCGGGGCGGGATCGGCGGGCGCGCCGAGCGCCAGCAGATAGACCAGCATCGCCTCGTTATAGGCGACCCAGTCCTGGGCGATGAACCCACTTTCGGGGTGCCAGCCGAGTGCGATGAGCGGCGCGCGCGGCATCGCCCAGCGCCAGTCGACGCGATCGACCAGCCGGTCGGCGAGCTCGCCGATGGCACGCTCGGCCGGGCGATCGAAATAGCCCTTGGCGAAGAGCGCGCCGGCCAGCAGCAAGGCGGTGTCGATCGTCGAAAGCTCGACGCGTCCGAAGCGGGTGCCGCCGACGGGATCGAGGAAATGGTAGAAGAAGCCGCGATAGCCGGCCATGCCCGTGGCCGCGTCGCCCTGCGGCGCCTCGGCGAGGAAGCGCAGCGTCCGAAGCACGCGGGCGGCGGCGGCCGGACGCGCGACGAAGCCCCGCTCGGCGCCGATGGCGAAGGCGGTGAGGGCGAAGCCGGTTGCCGCGATGCTCGCGAAGGAGCGGGTCGGCCAGCGGTCGGGGGCAAGGCCGTTGTCCCGATTGGTCGTCTCCCAGAAGAAGCGGAAGGTGCGGCGCTGGACGTCGTCGAGGAACGGTGCCGTGCCCGCGCCCCGTCCGGCCGCCAGCGGGCCGCAGGCGAAGGCGGCGCCGGTCAGGCCCAGAGCGGCGGTCTTGAGCAGGGTGCGTCGGCTGGTCACTGCCACGGACTTGTTCACCTTCGGCTGCCCACGGCAACAGGGGACGGCGCCCGCGACGCCGCCCCCTCTCGCGTCAGAAGCGGAACGAAGCCCCGAACTGGAAGCTGCGCGGCGGACCGGCCAGGGAATTGGGCACCCCGAAATTCGAATTGCCGCCACAGCAGGTGAAGCCGTCCGCGCCGCCGAAATTGGCGCGGTTGAACAGGTTGATCACCTCGGCCGACAGGCTGAATTCCTTGTCGTGCAGGAAGTGGAAGCTCTTCTGCAGCCTCAGATCGACCTGGACGTACATCGGCAGGTGGTTGAAGAAGCCCAGCCGGATCTTGCCGGGCTGGAAACCCTGATTGGCGTCGATGACCATGAAGGGCGCACCCGAGCCGATCGTCGCCAGACCGGACAATTTGAAGCCGAGCGGGATGTCGACGATGCCGTTCAGAACCGCATGATGCTTCTCCCAGCCGGCATTGGGAACGAATGGCTGGGCGCCGACATTGGGATAGTCGAAGTTGAATGCGAAGCCGCGCTCCTTCGACTGGAACACGTAGGTATAGGCGAGGCCGACGCCCCAGCCCGACGCCCTCGTATAGGGCTTGTCGATGGTCAGATAGAGAGCATCGAACCTGGTCGCCCGGGTGTTGAAGGCGGCGACGACGTTGCTGTAGCCGTTGATCAGCGGGATGTAGTCGTAGAAGCCGTTCCCCGGGTTGGGGACGGTCGACCGGTTGAGCGGCGCATAGCCGATCTGGTTCTTGCCGATGGTATGATTGAAGGTCAGCGACGTGTTGAAGACGCCGAGGCGCTGCCTGACGCCCAGGCTGAACTGGTCGGTATAAGGCGTCTTGAGGTCGTTCGGGATCACCCTCAGCTCGCTGGTGCCCGGCGAGGTCGGGTCGGTGGCCAGGCCGGCGAGCAGGGCGGCGAATCCGGCCGGGGTCAGATACTGGCTCTGGAAACGGATCGTCGGCCGTCCGTCGCGCGGCAGGCCGTCCTTCGAGAAGAGCAATTCGCCGGAGCGATATTGCGAAAGCAAAGTCTCCTCGGCCGCGCTGCGGAATAGGGCGCGGTCGTAATAGCGTCCGTAGCCGCCGAAGATGACCGTCCGGTGATCGCCCCCGACATCGTAGGAGAAGCCGATGCGCGGCGCGAAATTGGTGAGGTCCGCCTTGCGCTGTCCGGTCGAGATATAGTCGTTGACGTTGAAGAAGCTCGGCTGGATGCGCGGGTCGGCGCCGAGCGCGCGAAGCGCGGCCACCGCCGCCGGTGGAGTCACGAAGCTGTTGTTCTTCGTGTTGGAATCATAGTCCCAGCGCATGCCGGCGTTGATCAGCAGATGCCGATTCACGTTCCAGTCGTCCTGGACGAACAGGCCGATCTGGGTGGTCCGGGCTTTTATGTCCGGGTTGCCGCCGCCGAAGCGGACCACCGCCGGGAAGCTGAAGTCGAGGTTTCGGGTCGGATCGAAATCGAATTCGAACTGGGGGTTGGCGTTCGGGCCGCTGCCGCCGACATGATAACGCTGCAGCGAGAGCTTGGCGCCGAACTTGACCAGATGGTCGCCGTTCCAGTGGAGGTTGGTCAGGCTGACATTGTCGCGGAAGCTGACGCTTTCCTGATCGACCTGCTGAAGGTCGGCACGGCCACCGATCTGGATCACGCCCTGATAGTTGCGGCCGAAGCCGGCGGTGGGGTCGGCGCCGAAGACGAGCTTGGACTTGAGATAATCGGCCGCGAATTCGTTGACGATCCCATTGCCGGTAAAGGTATGGCTGAGCTTCGCCGTATACAGGTCGTTATTGACATGGGTGCCGTGCTCGAACGCGGTCTGGCCGCCATAATCGCGCTGATCCGTTTCCTTGCGGATGCTGCCGCTCAGCTCGAGGATCTGGTTGTCCGCCATCTGCCAGGTCAGCTTGCCGAAGCCGAGACGCTCCCGGAACGGGGCGAGGAAATTGCCTCGGAACTGGTTGACGTCGAATCCGAGCAGAGGCGCCTGGCTGGCAGGAGGATTGCCGGGGTTCACGCTCGTGGAGCGATCCTGGATGTTCGCTTCGTAAGTGAAGAAGAAGAACAGCCGGTCCTTGATGATCGGACCGCCGAGCGCCGCACCATATTGAAAACGCTTGAGCGGCAGTTGCGGATTGTTGTTCTTCTTCTGAAAATAGTCACGCGAGATCAGATGTGCATTCTGAAAGAGGCCGAACGCCTCGCCATGGAACTGGTTGGTCCCGGACTTGGTGACCGCGGTGATGATCGCGGTGCCGGCATCCTCATATTCGGCCTTGAAGTTGGACGTAAGGACGCGGAATTCCTGGACCGCGAGCTGCGAGAAGGGATTGCCGCGGCTGACGTCCTGGCCGACGATGCCCCCCTGGTTGACGTTGCTCTTCAGGCTGACGCCGTCGATGAAGACGTTGATCTGCGGCCCGCCGAAGCTGTCGCCATTCGGGTCGGCGCCGACGCCGCCGCCCGAGAAATTCTGGCGCTCGGTGGTATGGTTGACGCGGATGCCGGGCGCGAGGGCGGCGAAGTTGAGGAAGTTGCGCGTGCCCTGGGGCAGGTTCTCGATCTGCTCGCGCGAGACGTTGGTCGCGGTTTCCGAGGTCCGGGTTTCCACCAGCCGACGGCCGGTCACGACGATGGCGTTGCCGGTCTCGGCGGGCGGCGGCGCATTGGGCGCAACGGCCGTGGCGTCGAGATCGAGGCTGGCGGTCTGGCCGACGGAGACGATGACGCGCTGCGCGGCGGAGGCGCCGCCGCTGCCGGTGACGTTGATGTCGTAGGTGCCGGGGCGGAGGCCGGACAGGACGTAGGTGCCGTCGGCCGCCGCCAGCGCATGGGTGGTGAAGCCGGTCTCGACATTGACGGCGGTGACGGTGGCGCCGGCGCCGGCATTGGCGACGGTGCCGCGGATGGTCGCGGTGGTGAGCTGGGCATAGGCCGGCACGGACAGGCCGCACGCTCCCGCGAGCAAGGCGGTGTGCAGAAGCCGCCGCGGCGTGATGATCCTGGTCATGATCTTATCCTCCCTGGAGTGGCTGACGTCGCTGCGTCAGGCCTTGATTGGCGCCCCGAAGAGGCGCGGATGACGAGCTCGGGCGCGAACAGACGGCACCCGATCGACACGGGGTTGCCGCGGACCAGCTCGACGCAGCAGTCGATCGCCTGGCGGCCGATCTCGGCAATGGCGACGCCGGCGGTGGTCAGCGGCGGATCGAGGAAGCGCGCGATCGGGATATCGTCGAAGCCCGCCAGCGCGACGTCGCGCGGCACTTGCAGGCCGGCATTCCTGAGCGCGTGGAGGCAGCCGATCGCCATCGCGTCATTGGCGGCGAAGATCGCGTCCGGAAGCTCCGAGCCGACCAGCTGGCCGGCGGCGGCGAAGCCCGATTCCTCGCGGAAGTCGCCGCGCAGCACGCGGCCGGGCGCCTGGACCGCCTCGCGGTGGGCGGCTTCGAAGCCGCGCAGGCGGTCCCGTGCCTCGAGATTGTCGGGTGGGCCGGAGATGAAGTCGATGCGGCGGTGGCCGCAGGCGATGAGATGCGTCGTGACGTTGAAGGCGCCGGCATAATTGTCGATCGCGAACGAGACGTCGCAATGCGACGTGTCGCGGCTGTTGAGCAGCACCAGCGGGACGGCGCCCTTGACCGCCGCCGCGACCAGCTCGCCGTCGACGAAGGGGGTCATCACGACGAGGCCGTCGACCCGGCTGCGCACCGCCCGGAGCGCGGCGACCGCCTCGGAGACCTCGCCGTGCGACGCCGAGAGCAGCAGATGCTGCCGGCTGTTGCGGGCGCCGAGGTCCAGCCCCCTGATCAGCTCGGAAAAATATTCGCCGTGAAGGTCCGGGAGGAGCACGCCGATCGTGTCCGTGCGGCGCAGCGACAGGGAGCGGGCGCCGCCATGCGGGACGAAGTCCAGCTCGCGCGCGATGCGCAGGACGTGGTTGCGGGTTTGCGCGGTGACGGTCTGGCTGTCGTTCAGGGCGCGGGACACGGTGGCGACCGAAACCTGCGCGACGCGGGCGACATCGCGGATGGTCACGGACGCCGTCCGATTCGTGCGCGGCGCTACGTCCCCCGCTTCCAAAGCCCCTGATCCTCTCTGACGCACCGGCATGTAACCGGTTACAAAGCCAGATTAGAGAAGGCGCCTGAGATGCGCAAGAGGGGGAATCCCGCCGGGCACGCGGACGCGGATTGCGAAAACGGACGCGGCGGCGGCTTCGGCCGCGATCGCCCTCGCGGTTTCAGCCGGTGCGGCCGCCCGGCAGCAGCAGGCTGGCATCGCCATAGCTGTAGAAGCGATAGCCGGTTGCGATCGCGTGAGCATAGGCCCCCTGCATCACGTCCAGCCCCATCAAGGCCGAGACCAGCATGAACAGGGTCGAGCGCGGCAGGTGGAAGTTGGTCAGCAGCCCGTCGACCGCGCGGAAGCGGTAGCCCGGGGTGATGAAGATGGCGGTGTCGCCTTCGAACGGACGGATGCGCCCCTCCCCGTCGGCGGCGCTTTCGAGCAGCCGGAGCGAGGTGGTGCCGATTGCGATCACCCGGCCGCCGGCCGCCCGCGCCGCGTTCAGCCGCGCCGCCGCCGCCGCGTCGATCCGGCCCCATTCGCTGTGCATGACATGGTCGGCCGTGTCCTTGGCCTTGACCGGCAGGAAGGTGCCGGCGCCGACATGGAGGGTCAGAGTCTCGAGCCCGATCCGCGCCGCCCGCAGCGCCCCGACCAGGTCCGGCGTGAAGTGGAGCGCCGCGGTCGGCGCCGCCACCGCCCCCTCCTCGCGCGCGAACATCGTCTGATAATCCTCGGCGTCGCGGGCGTCGGCCTCGCGGCGGCCGGCGATATAAGGCGGCAGCGGCATCCGCCCGGCCCGCGCGAGCAGCAGCTCGACCGGCTCCTCGCCCTCGAAGGAGAGCAGCACCGAGCCGTCCTCCTTGTCCCGGGCGACGGCGGCGACGCCGGCGCCGAAGTCAATCCGGTCGCCCGCCCGCACCCTTTTCGCGTTGCGGACGAAGGCGCGCCAGTCGCGCGGCCCTTCGCGCTTGTGGAGGGTGGCGCCGATCCGCGCCGCGCCGCGCCGCCCCTCGAGCTGGGCGGGGATCACCCTGGTGTCGTTGAAGACGAGCAGGTCGCCGGCGCGCAGGAGGCGCGGCAGATCGGAGACGATGCGGTCCGCGAGGCCCTCCGGCCCCACCGCCAGCAGCCGCGCGGCGTCGCGCGGACTGGCCGGCCTCAAGGCGATGCGGTCGGGCGGAAGCTCGAAGTCGAACAGGTCGACGCGCACGCGCTCAGGATCCGTCGCCGGACCCGGTCATTCCTGCGGCTTGCGGGGGCGCGGCGCGGGCGGATCCGGCAGGCGGATCGAGGGCGGCGGCGGCACCGCGGGACCGGCGGCATGGCCCGCGCCGGCGGTCGAGAGCAGGGCCGGCGCGTGCGCCGGCGCCGCGGCCGCCTGCGCCGACGGCGCGGGCGGCGCCAGATGGTCGGCGCCGATCGAGGCCTGGAGGATGCGCGTCGGCTGGGAGGGCGGCTCGCCTTTCTCGATCTGGTCGACAAAGGCCATGCCGCCGATCACCCGGCCGAATACGGTATATTGGCCGTCGAGCGTCAGATGCGGCGACAGCATGATGAAGAACTGGCTGTTGGCGGTGTTCGGCTGCTCGGTGCGGGCCGCCGAGACCGCGCCGCGGACGTGCGGCAGGCCGTTGAACTCGGCCTGGAGATCGGGAAGATCGGAGCCGCCGCTGCCGTCGCCCTTCGGATCGCCGCCCTGGGCCATGAAGCCGTCGATGACGCGGTGGAAGGCGAGGCCGTTATAGAAGCCGCGGCGGGCGAGGAGCTTGATCCGCTCGACATGCCTTGGGGCGACGTCGGGGCGGAGCTGGACGGTGACCCGGCCGCCGTTCGACAGATCGAGCAGCAGGGTGTTCTCGGGATCGAGCGCGGGCAGCGGCGGCGGGCTGGAAATACCCTGGGCGGCGACGGCGGCGGCGAAGAGCAGCCCGAACAGCAAGGCAAGCAGCGTTTTCAAGCTCATCGACAATCCCAACCCCGAATCTCTCGCCGCCCCTCTTAGAGCAGTTCCCGAAAAAGTGGGCAGCGGTTTTTAGGGGCCTGGGGAACGGGCTCAGCTGCCCTTCCGGCCGATCTTCTCGACCCTCTTGCCGACGTCCGCGGCGACGGCCGGGCTGACGAACTTGCCGATGTCGCCGCCATAGAGGGCGATCTCCTTGACCAGGCGCGAGGCGATCGGCTGCAGCGAGACGTCGGCCATCAGGAAGACGGTCTCGATGCGGTCGTTCAGCTGCTGGTTCATCCCCGCCATCTGATATTCATATTCGAAATCGGCGACCGCTCGAAGGCCGCGGAGGATTACCGTCGCGCCCTGCCGCTCGGCGAAATCCATCAGCAGCGAGTCGAACGAGACCACTTCGATGGCGCCGCCGATCGGCGCGATCTCGCGCCGGACCATCGCCATCCGTTCCTCGACGGTGAACATCGGCGATTTGGACGGATTGGTGGTGACGCCGATCACCAGCCGGTCGACCAGCTTGGCGCCGCGGCGGATGATGTCCATGTGGCCGAGCGTGATCGGGTCGAACGTGCCCGGATAAACCCCCGTCTTCATCGCCACTCCCCGCTCACGATCCGCGCGTCTTAGCCGGTCGGACGCGGCTTGTCGAAGGGAGCGCCCTCCCCAATCAATGGTCGCGCTCGATCGCGAAGCGCGCGATCGCCCTCAGCAGATCGGCCTCCTCGCCATAGCTCTGCAGATATTCGGTCGCCTGCGCGACCAGCAACTCCGCCTGCCGGCGCGCCCGGTCGCGGCCGAGCAAGGAGACGAAGGTCTCCTTGCCCTTCGCCCGATCCTTGCCGACCTTCTTGCCGGTCTTCTCCTCCTCGCCTTCCTCGTCGAGCAGATCGTCGGCGATCTGGAAGGCGAGGCCGACGTCGCGGGCATAGCCGCGCAGCCGCGAGCGGCCTTCCGGCGGCACCCGGCCCATGATCGCCCCGGCTTCGAGACAGAAGCCGATCAGGGCGCCGGTCTTCAGCTGCTGGAGCCGGGTGACGGCGGCGATGTCGAGCGAGGCGCCGGCGGCGGCGAGGTCCATCATCTGGCCGCCGGCCATGCCGGCCGGGCCCGCCGCGGCGGCGAGCGAGGCGACCAGCTCGGCGCGGACGAACGGATCCTCGTGGGTCGCTTCGTCGGCAAGGATGGCGAAGGCGAGGGCGTGGAGCGAGTCGCCGGCGAGGATCGCCGTCGCCTCGTCATAGGCCTTGTGAAGGGTCGGCTTGCCGCGGCGCAGATCGTCATCGTCCATCGCCGGCAGATCGTCGTGGATCAGCGAATAGACGTGGACGCATTCGACCGCCGCGGCGACGCGGAGCGCCCGCTCCCGATCGGCGTGGAACAGGCCGCAGGCGGCGACGACGAGCAGGGGCCGCAGGCGCTTGCCGCCGCCGATCGCGGCATAACGCATCGCCTCGAACAGCCGCGCGCGCGGATCGGGCGGAATCGCGAGCAGCGCGCCGAGCAAGGCGTCGATCTCGGCGCGGATCCGCTCCAGCGCGGGCGCGAGGCCGACCGGGGCGTCCCCCACGCGGCGGCTCACTCGCTGTCGAAGGGGGCGGTGCCGCTCGGCTGGCCGTCGCGGCCGAGCTGGATCTTCTCGATCCGCGCCTGCGCCGCCTGCAGCCGCGCCTCGCATTGCTGGCGGAGGCGGTCGCCCTCGCCGTAAAGCTCGATCGATTCGTCGAGCGAGGCGTCGCCGCTTTCGAGGCGGCGGACGATCTCCTCGAGCCGCTTGAGCGCGGCTTCGAAGCTGAGTTCGGAAATGGCGTCGGGCGGGTCCGGCATGGGCCGAGCATTGATCCCGGCGGCAGGCGGGGTCAAGGCCGGGCGCGGTACCAGTGGGCGCCGTCGCGCACCTCCCGCGCGGCGCGGCGCTCCGCCTCGAGATCGCGAGCGTGGCGAGGCGGGCGCGGCGGCCGGCGAAGGGTTCCCCGTGAGAGGGGAGGAGGTGGAGGGTGTCGGGCAGGTCAAGCGTCCCGATCGCGGCAGGGGTTCGAGTCGATCCTGGCGCGCCGCAAGAGCAGGCAAAATCGATTCCTGTAGACTCGAAGTCGGCGGAGGGTCATTCTCTTGCAGTTGGTCTAGAGGGAGAGTGAGTCGCGGACGCGCAAAGTTCCCTCCGGGATTTTGCCGGGCGCGATCGGCCGTCGGGGGTCCGCAGATACAATGAAGATGCCGCGAGGCGCGTTCGCTTGAGCGATCGTGACCGCTGCGGGTCTGCGCCTTTGCTCGCGGCAAGCGCTTTTCCCCTGCGAAACACGAGGGGAGAGGGACGTGGTCACTTATACCGGCACTAACGGCAGCGACGTCATCAACGGCAGCAGCGGCAGCGACACGATCAACGGCAATGGCGGCAACGACATTCTCAACGGCAAGGGCGGCAACGATATCATCAATGGTGGCGCCGGCAACGACACCATAGACGGCGGCACCGGCGACGACACGATCCACGGCGACGCCGGCAATGACACGGTTCACGGCGGCGACAATAACGACATCATCTTCGGCGACGACGGCGACGACCACCTCTTCGGCGATGCCGGGATCGACACGATCAGCGGCGGCAATGGCGGCGACGAGATAGACGGCGGCACCGGCGACGACACGCTCCACGGCAACGCCGGCAATGACATCATAAGCGGCGGCACCGGCAACGACACCATCACCGGCGACGACGGCAACGACATACTCGACGGGGGCGCGGGCAACGACTCCGTCAGCGGCGGCCTCGGCAACGACGTGGTAAGCGGCGGCGACGGCAATGACACGCTGACCGGGGGCGGCGGTTCAGATCTGCTCTACGGCGGCTCGGGCGTCGACACCGCCATCTACAGCGGCGCCCTGGCGGAATATACCTTCTACCGGCTCGGGCCGGTGCTCGGCGTCGTGCATCTTGGCGGCAGCGGCAGCGACGGATCGGACCTCCTGCTCTCGGTCGAGAAGCTGCAATTCGCCGATGTCACCATCGACCTCACCCACAACAATGCGCCCTTCGCGCGGAACGATACCGCGCTCACCAACGAGGATGCAGGCAGCTACAGCAGCGGCACGGCCAGCGTGCTCGACAATGATTTCGATTTCGAGGGCGACACGCTGAGGGTGACCAGCGGCACCTTCACCGGGACCTACGGGACGCTGACCCTCAACGGCAACGGCACCTACAATTACGTGCTCAACGCCAATGCCCAGACGCTGGCCCAGGGCCAGACCGGACAGGACGTCTTCACCTACACCGTGTCCGACGGCAGCGCGAGCAGCACCGCCACCCTCACCGTCAACGTCGCGGGCCTGAACGACGCGCCGGTCGCGCATGACGACAGCGCCTCGGGCACCGAGAACCAGGTCCTCACCATCAACGTGCTCGCCAACGACACCGACGTCGACAACGGCGCGGTCCTGACCGTCACCGCCGCCTCGGCTCCCGGCGGCCATGGCACGGCCAGCGTCGTCGGCAACCAGGTCGAGTTCGATCCGGGCACGGACTTCGACTACCTCGCGGTCGGGGAGAGCGCAGTCGTCGTCGTCAGCTACGACATCGAGGACGAGCATGGCGCGACAGCGTCCTCGACGATCACCATCACCGTGACCGGGACCAACGACGCCCCGGTCGCCAATGCAGACACCGGCACCACCGGCGAGAATGCGGTCGTGCTGATCGACGTGCTCGCCAACGACAGCGACGTCGACAATGGCGCGGTTCTGACCGTCGCCGCGGCCTCGGCCCCGGCCGGCCAGGGCAGCGCGAGCGTCGTCGGCAACCATGTCCAATTCGACCCTGGATCCGACTTCGACTATCTCGACCAGGGCGAGACCGCGGTCGTCGTCATCGACTACACGATCGAGGACGAGCATGGCGCCCAGTCGCTCTCCACCGTCACGATCACAGTCCAGGGCGAGGCCGACGCCGGAGCCGTGATCACCGGCACCGATGGCGGCGAGACGCTGATCGGCACGCCCGGCGACGACACGATCACCGCGCTCGGCGGCGACGATATCGTCTTCGGCCGGGGCGGCGCCGATCTCATTTTCGGCGGCGACGGCTCGGACATCCTGCACGGTGAGGGTGGCAATGACGTCATCGACGGCGGCAACGGCTTCGACTCCTTGCAGGGCGATGCAGGCAACGACATCCTCTCCGGCGGCAATGACGGTGACGCCCTGTCGGGCGGCGACGGCAATGACCAGCTGTTCGGCCAGGCCGGTAATGACGCCCTCGTTGGCGATGATGGCGACGACCAGCTGTCGGGCGGCGACGGCTTCGACGATCTGAACGGCGGGGCCGGCAACGACGTTCTCTCCGGCGGCAACGACGACGACGTCCTGAAGGGCGGCGACGGCGACGACACGCTCGATGGCGGTGACGGCAATGATATCCTGATCGACTTCGCGGGCGTCAATAGCCTGATCGGCGGCCTCGGCGACGATCGAATCGAGGCCGGCTCGTCCGACGGAGCTCAGACGATCGACGGCGGCGCCGGCAACGACGCGATCCGCCTTTACTATCGAAACAATGCCAGCACGATCACCACCGGCAGCGGCAGCGACACGATCGAGCTCGCTTATGCGGACCAAGGCACGGCGGCGATCACCGTCACCGACTTCACGACCGGCGGCGGCGGCGACACGTTCCGGCTCTCGGGCGACGACGGGGCGCTGCTGGGCCTGCTCTCGGGCTGGGACGGCAGCTCCAACCCGTTCGGCTCGGGCTTCCTGCGGCTCGAGCAGAGCGGCGCCGACACCCTGCTCCAATGGGACCGGGACGGGACCGCCGGCGGCGCGAACTGGGAGACGCTCGTCGTCTTCCAGAACACCAATGCCGGCGATTTCACCAATGCCAATTTCGCGCCCGGCTTCAATCCCGACGGATCCGCACCGGCGGGCGAGACGATCACCGGCACGGACGACGGCGAAGCGCTGACAGGGACGATCGGCGACGACACGATCAATGCGCTCGGCGGAAATGACGTCGTCTACGCCCGGGCCGGTAACGACGCCGTCAACGGCGGCGACGGCTCCGACAACCTCTACGGCGAGGGCGGCAA
>JAXDOV010000178.1:0-14214 GCA_034668705.1 Sphingomonadales bacterium | reverse complement strand
CGCAGGAGCTCGCCCGGCGGGTCGACACCATCCATCGCCCCTATCACCGGGCGCTGGCCGAGGCCCTGGCGGCGGCGCACCGGCGCTTCGGCATCGCCATCCTGCTCGATTGCCATTCGATGCCGCCCCGCGGCGGCGGCGCGGCGACCCTGGTGCTCGGCGACCGTCACGGCGCCAGCATCGCGCCGGATCTCGTCCATGCGGCGGAGCGGGCAGCGCGCGAGGCCGGCTTCGCCGTCGCCCGCAACGCGCCTTATGCCGGCGGTCATATCACCGACCGCCACGGCCGCCCCGCCGAGGGCGTCCACGCGCTGCAGATCGAGATCGACCGCGCCTTGTACCTGGGGCCCGATCTGCGCTCGCCGGGGCCGGGCTTCGACGCCGTGTCGCGGCTGATCGGATCGATGGCGGAGGCGCTGGCGCGCCAGGCACTGGAGCCGCCACAGGCGATCGCCGCGGAATAGGCTTCCCCCCAAAGAAAAAAGACCACCCCGCGGGGACGCGGGGTGGCCAGGTTCAGGGAGGAACGTCCCGAGGGACGTAACGCGCCGTGCAAAGGGGGGGTGCGCGACGCGTCCAACCCTATCTAAGCAAAGGTTAACCGGTTTCAAGCCCCGATCGCGCGCGGCCTTCGAGCCCGCGCCGGGATCCGCGCTTCAGGCCCCGCCTCAGCGCGCGCGCCACGCCCAGGGCGCCATCCGGCCGAAGACGTGCCGGTGCCCCTTCAGATGGTGCCGGAGCGCGCCGCCGACATGAAGGAGGACGAGCAGCAGCATCGCATAGCCGAAGAGCGCGTGCAGGGTCGCGAAGGTCTCGTGGGGACCGTCGCCATGGGAGACGGGCAGAGGCGGGACGTCGAACAGCCCGAACCAGCTGGTCGGCCTGCCGCCGGTCGAGACGAGCAGCCATCCGGTCATCGGCAGCGCGATCAGCAGGACGTAGAAGCTCCAGTGCAAGGCCCGCGCCACCCCGATCTCCCACCTCTTCACGGCCGCGTCATAGGGCGGCGGCCGGTGGGCGAGCCGCCACGCCAGCCGCGCCAGGGTCAGCGCCAGCACGGTCAGGCCGATCGCCTTGTGGTAGAACATCATCGACGCCCGCACCGGCTTCGACATGTCCTCGTGGAACAGGCCGAGATACAGGTTGACGAGGATCAGCGCCGCGATGGTCCAGTGGAGCAGGATGGCGACGCGCGAATAGCGTCCCGGCTCCAGGCTGCCGATCGCCGCGGCGCTCGCCATCAGGCGCTGCCGACCGGGATGCCCCCGGTGAAGCCCGGGACCGGCGGCCCCTTGCCCTGCTCGACCTGCTTGGCGAAGATGTCGCGCATCAGCTGCATCGAGAAGAGATGGGCGAAGATGAGCGCCATCATGCCGTTCTGGTTCATCTTGCGCAGCTCGTCGCCGCGCAGCTCGCGCAGCTTCTCCTCGTTGACCATCTGGAAGCCGCGATAGACCACCGGCTGCTCGGAGCCGGGCGCCTGGATCTGGACCTCGCCGTCCATCAGCAGGCCGGATTGCTGGAGGTCGTTCATGAACTGGACCGTGCGCTGGGCCGAGAGCTCGAACTCCTCGCAGAATTTGAGGATGTTGTTGGTCGCCTCGGACGGCTTGTCGCCCTCGAACAGGGCCTGCCCCTCGTCGAACTCGCCGACCAGGCCGCTGGTCGGATCGAAGCAGAGCGACAATTCCTTCGCGTCGGGCGCCAGCCGGGCGAGCATGAACGGATAACGGCGGACGTAAGCCGGCAGGTACATGTCGCCGAGCGGCTTGCCCTGGTCGTCGACGAAGACGTTGACGCCTTCGTTGAGGCCCATCAGCGCCAGCGGCACCGAAGGCTCGCCGACCGAGAAGATGATCGGGCAGAAACGCTGGATCGAGATGAACTCGTCGACCGTGATCGGGATCGCATGGGCGCCGACCAGGAAGGGCGCGACGTCGCTCGGGCGGCTCTTGTAATTGGGATGGATCGCGCTCGAGAGCGGCTCGAGGTCTCCGTAGAAAATCGGCAGGGCATTGGCCGGCGGCTGGCTCGCCATGTTCAGGTCTCCGTCTGATCGTCTGGAAGCGGCCGCCAGGGGCCGCCGGTGCGCCGCATCGTCTATGGTCGAAACGCGCTTTCTGCAAGCGTCCAGGGGCGTTCGGCCTCGTTTCGGCGGCGTCTTGGCGGCCGCGGCGAAGGGCGATAGGCTGCGGCCCGAGGAGAGGGTTCAGCCGATGTTCAACCGCCCGGCGGAAAGGCCGTGCCGATGAGGATGGCATGGATCGGGAGGGGAATCGCCGCGCTGCTGCCGCTGCTCGTCGGCGCGGCGCCGCCGCCGGCCCCGCCCCCCGCCCCGGTGGTCCGCTACAGCCAGATCATCGTCCGCGAGCAGATCGTCATCCGCATCCCGCCCGGAACGCGCGTCGTCGAGCCGCTCGCGACCCGCTGGAAGGAGGGCAAGGGCCCCAGATGCGTGCCGGCGCGGATGATCGCCGGCGCCGCCGTCATCGCCCCGGCGAGCGTCGATTTCGTGCTGCGCGACAATCGCCGCCTCCGCGCCAAGCTCGACAGCTCCTGCCCGGCGCTCGATTATTATCGCGGCTTCTACGTCAGCCCCAATGCCGACGGCATGATCTGCGCCGACCGCGACGTCATCCGATCGCGGATGGGCGGCGCCTGCGGCATCGACAAGTTCCGCAACCTGAAGCCGAAACGATCGGACTGAGATCGTGCGGCAATTTCGGGCTTTGCTTGACAATCACCCCGCGCTGGGCTGAAGCGCCGCCCCAGAAGCGGCCTGCCAGGCGCCAAATTCCGGAACCCCTATGAGCTTTGCCGATCTCGGCCTTTCCGACGAATTGCTCCGCGCCGTGGAGGAGTCGGGCTATGCCGATCCGACCCCGATCCAGAAGCAGGCGATCCCTTCCGTGCTGATGGGCCGCGACATCATCGGCATCGCCCAGACCGGCACCGGCAAGACGGCGGGCTTCGTGCTGCCGATGATCGACATCCTCGCCCAGGGCCGCAGCCGCGCGCGGATGCCGCGCTCGCTGATCCTCGAGCCGACCCGCGAGCTCGCCGCCCAGGTCGCCGAGAATTTCGAGAAATACGGCAAGCACCACAAGCTTTCGATGGCGCTGCTGATCGGCGGCGTCTCGATGGGCGACCAGCAGAAGGCGCTGCTGAAGGGCGTCGACGTGCTGATCGCCACTCCCGGCCGGCTGATGGACCTGTTCGGCCGCGGCAAGATCCTGCTGACCGACTGCAATTTGCTCGTCATCGACGAGGCCGACCGGATGCTCGACATGGGGTTCATCCCCGACATCGAGGAGATCTGCTCGAAGCTGCCGGCGAACCGCCAGACCCTGCTCTTCTCGGCGACCATGCCCGCCCCGATCAAGAAGCTCGCCGACAAGTTCCTGTCCAATCCGAAGACGATCGAGGTCTCGCGCCCCGCTTCCTCGAACCTGCTGATCGACCAGCGCCTGCTGCGGGTCGACTCGCGCCGGAAGAAGCAGGTGCTCGAGGATCGCCTCCGCGGCCATGACGTGCGCACCGCCATCGTCTTCTGCAACCGCAAGACCACCGTCCGCGAGCTCGCCCAGAGCCTCAAGCGCTCCGGCCTCAAGGCAAGCGAGATCCACGGCGACATGGAGCAGCCCGAGCGGATCCGCGAGCTCGACCGCTTCAAGGACGGCGAGATCAACATCCTCGTCGCGTCCGACGTCGCCGCCCGCGGGCTCGACATCAAGGACGTCAGCCACGTCTTCAATTACGACGTGCCATGGCATCCGGACGATTACATCCACCGCATCGGCCGCACCGGCCGCGCCGGCAAGACCGGCATCGCGATCACCCTGGCGACCAGCGCCGACGCCGAGGCGATCGAGGCGATCGAGAAATTGACCGGCGCGAAGATCCGCCCGGTCGAGGGCATCGCCGCGCCTTGGGCCGCGCCCGGGCCCGAAAAGGATCCGGCGCCGGAACAGGCGCCAGAACAAGCGGCAGAGCGGGAGGCCGCACCGGCCGCCGAGCCCCGCCGCCCGCGCGGCCGCGGCCGAGGGCGTCCCGAGCGCGAGCCGGCCGCCCCGCCGCCGGCGCCTGCCGCCAAGGCCGCGCCGCAGCCGCCGCGCCCGCAGCCCTCCCGCCCGGCGCCGCCCCGGCCGGAACCGACCCGTGCGCAGCCCGCAGAGAGGGCCGCCGAGACGGCCGAAACCGCCGCCGAAACTGCCGCGAGCGGCGACGAAGGCTGGAACGGCCCGGTGCCGAGCTTCCTCGACCAGCGCCTCGGCTGAACTCTTCCTGTTGCAAAGCGCCGGTCGGCGGGCCACGCTCCGCCGGTTAGATTTGACGCGCGACGGGGCGGTCAGGCCTCGCTCAGGGGGTGACGATGCGGCTGGTTCGAGCCTGGATCGCGGCGATTCTTTTCGCCTCGGCGCCGGCCGCGGCACAGGCGCCGCCTGTGGCCGTCGCGCCTCTCGGTGAAGTCGCCTTCGCCAATAGCGGTGCCGAAGCCGCCCAGGCCCCTTTCCTGCGCGGCCTCGCCCTGCTCCACAATTTCGAATATGACCGCGCCGCCGCGGCCTTCCGCGAGGCGGAGACCGCGGATCCCGGCTTCGCCATGGCCTGGTGGGGCGAAGCGATGACCTACAACCATCCGGTCTGGATGGAGCAGGACAAGGAAGCGGGCGAAGCCGTCCTCGTCCATCTCGGCGCGACGCGGGAGGCGCGGCGCGCCCGGGCGAAGACCCCCCGCGAGCGGGGCTATCTCGAAGCCGTCGAGCTGCTCTACGGCGCCGGCGGCAAGGAGGAGCGCGACCGGCTCTATTCGGAGCGCATGGGCGCGCTGTTCGCCGCTTTTCCCGACGATGTCGACGCGCGCGCCTTCTACGCTTTGTCGCTGCTCGGCCTCGCCCATAACGGCCGCGACCACGTCCTCTATATGCGTTCCGCGGCTTTGCTCGAAGAGGTCTTCCCCAGCCACCCGCGCCATCCCGGCGTGGTCCATTACCTCATCCATTCCTATGACGACCCGGTCCACGCGCCGCTCGGCCTGAGGGCGGCGCGGGTCTATGGCGCGATCGCACCCGACGCCGGCCACGCCCTCCACATGACCTCCCATATCTATCTGGCGCTCGGCCTTTGGCCGGAGGTCGAGCAGGCCAATGTGCGGGCCATGGCGGTGGTCGACGCCCAGCGCGCGGCCAGGGGCAAGCCGGCCGGCCATTGCGGCCATTATCAGGAATGGCTGGTCTATGCCCGTCTCCAGCGGGAGGAGGATGCGGGACCGGTCGTCGCCGCCTGCCGCGCCGACGGGCTGGCGACCTTGCAGGCCGTGACGGCGACCGGACATCTCGATCCCTATCGGTCGCTCACGCTCTCCTGGGCGGATATGGCGGTCCGGCGCGGCATGGAGACCGGCGCCTGGGCGTTGGACCCGCCCGGTCCGCTGCCGGAGGGGCGATATCTGGAGACACGCTTCACCCTCGCTTATGGCGCTTTGCTCGCCGCCGGGCATGATCCCGCGCGGGTGCGGGCGGCGCGCGCGCTGCTGGAGGCTTTGCAGCGCCCGCTGCTCGAGGCCTTGCCGCAGGAACGGCCGAGCGACATGGATTCGGCGCGGCGGGTGCGGGTCGTGATGCTGCAGTCGGCCGGGCTGGAGAAGATCGCCGCCGGCGACGCGGCCGCCGGCATCGCCGCCCTCCGCAGCGCGGCCGGGGCGGAAGCGGCGATCCCCGCCGGCTTCGGACCGCCGCTTATCGAGAAGCCGAGCGACGAGCTGCTCGGGGACGCTCTCCTCCGCCTCGGCCGCTTCGACGAAGCGGCGAAGGCCTATGAAACCGCGCTCGCCGCCGCGCCCAACCGTCGCCTCTCGCTCCGCGGCCTCGCTCTGGCTCGGCAGCACCGCCCGGCCTGAGGCGGCAGGCTATTTGAGGATATTCACCGCCCGCGCCGCGACCAGGCCCTCCTTGGCCTCAGGCGACGCCATGGGCGCGGAAGAAAGCGAGCATCCGCGCCCAGCCGTCCTTCGCGTCCGCCTCGTTATAGCTGGCGCGGTAATCGGCGTGGAAGCCGTGCTGGGCGTCGGGATAGACCCGGATCTCCGAGCCGGTCTTGCCGGCCGCCTTGAGCGCGGCGCGCATCGCCTCGACGTCGGTCTGCGGGATGCCCTGGTCGAGCGCGCCGTAAAGGCCGAGGACCGGCGCCTTGAGCTCCGCCGCGCGCGGGATCAGCGGCTTGAGCTGGCCGTACCAGGCGACGCCGGCCTTGACGTCGGGATCGACCATCGCCGAGCGCCAGACCACCGCGCCGCCCCAGCAGAAGCCGGTGATGCCGATCCGGTCGGGCTTCACGAAGCTCTGCGCCTTCAGCCAATGCGATACGGCGCGGACGTCGCCGTCGACCTGGTCGTTGCCCGCCTGCATGACGATCGGCCGGATCTTGTCGATGTCGGTGAGCGCCGGCAGATTGACGCCCGAGCGGTAGAAGAAGTCCGGCGCGATCGCGACATAGCCGAGCTTCGCCAGCCGGCGGCAGATGTCCTTGATGTAATCGTGGATTCCGAAAATCTCGTTGACGACGATGATCGCCGCATGCCGCCCCCCGCTTTTCGGCCGCGCCACATAAGCGGGCAGCGGCTTGGGCGCACCGTTCGGGATCAGCAATTCGTCGATCCTGAGCCCGTCCGCCGGCGTCACCACCGGCGCCGCCTCGGCCGACACCGCCGCCAGCGCATAGCCGGCGAAGAACATGCTCACCGCCGCGCGGCGGCTGAGGTGGAAATCCTCGGGCTCGGAACCTTCGGGGCGGGTGAGATGGTCCATGGGGCCTCCCTGCGGCTTGGCTGGCGGCGGGAGATTAGCGGGGGGCGAGGCGAGGTTCAATCAGGGGGTGGGGCAGATCGTGGACGGGCTGGTACATTCTGCCGCACGCTCGGCAACGGCTCTCAATTGCGCCATGTCCCCAGAATCACCGAATTACTGGACACCCCTGATCGTGTATCGGAATTACGCGGGATTCTTCGCGGAATTCTCAAAGCCGGCGCGCGATCAGATAGACGCTTACCTCCCCCATCGAACATTCTTCCCGGGAGGCGTCACTCACCGTCAGCGCCAAGATTGGTGGGCCGGTTCGGCGTGGTACTTCGACCCGATAGACTTGCCGATAGAGGCCGCGGGATAGCCGCTGCGATGACAATTGAATGCTCCGCACATGCGAAAAGTCGATGCTGCTGCTGGTCACCAACCCCGCATTTTTCAATTTGGCGATCGTCATTGACGCGGGCCACGCATTAGGCCCCGAGCAATCCGGCTCCTCGCTTCGGGTGCCTGCGGCCATAGCTGTCTGGGTGGTAAAAAGCAGAAGCAGAGCGGCCATTACCCGTGTGAATTGATTGATCCGAAGGGCTTCTCGACAACGATCGCGTGGGAATTTGGCAGGATTTTTCATCAACAAGCCCCTGGATGCGAAGAACAAAGGTCCCAAGGCAGGGGGGGGCGGAGGCGGGGGCGGTGGAGGAGAGGACTCTCCATGCTCGCCGCCACGTGACGGTGTTGCTTGGGTAGCTCCAGTTGAATTTGCCGCTGGCTGACCACTGACGACGTTCAATGTGTTATCACCGCTTCTACCAATCTCTTGGCGCTGAGACCTGTCGAGAATTATGCAGCCTTCAGAGGCACTTTGATCCCCGCGATTATTATCTCCATGGATCAAAAATCCAGCCCGCCCGTGGGTATCAGTTCCAGCTCGAGGTTCCAAGCGCTCGGACTGACGAAGACGGTGCCCACCGCTTGTCACGTTATCCCGCTTAATTCCGGGGACACAATACTTAATTCCCCAGATGCCCCGGCTTCTGCCGCTGCAGCCTTCGGCCGGTCCGTGCCTCGAGCCGCTCGATGAACGCGGCATCGCCCATGGCCGGCCGGTGCGCTGGTGCGCCTCGATCGCCGCCTCGACGTCCGGCGCCAGCGCTCCCGCCTCCAGCCCGCAGCGCAGCATCGCACGCCAGTTGCGGTGCACGCCGGCGAGAGCATCCGGATCGGTCAGCCCGTCCGCCGTGCCGAGCACATGCGCCCGCGCCGAGGACCAGCGCCAATCCTCCGCCCGCTTCACCATCCGCGCCTTGACCGGATTGAGCTCGACGTAGCGCACCGCCGTGATCAGATGCGCGTCGTCCATCGGATAGGATGCGAACCGGCCCTGCCACACATATCCCGTCCACCCCTTCGCGAAGTTGATCCGGCGCGAGTAAAGGCGATGCGCCTCGGCCAGCGCCGCGCGCAAGGCGTCCGCCGCGCCCGGCACGAGGATGAGGTGGACGTGGTTCGGCATCAGGCACCAGGCGAGGCAGCGCACATCGTGCTTCGCGCAGGCCTCGGCCAGCAACTCCTTGTAGGCGGCATAATCCTCCTCATCGAAGAAGACCGGCTGGCGGCGGTTGCCGCGCTGCGTGACATGATGGGGAACGTCCGGGATCACGATGCGTGCGAGCCGCGCCATGGGCCGAGACTAGCTGCGCGCGGCGGCGGCCGTCAATTAGGTATTGTGTCCCCGGAATTGCCCAGGGGTGCAGTCCAGTTTCCCCGGAATTGGTTTCCCCAGAATTAGGAATTCTTAATCGGAGGTAGACTGATTGCTATCGGCATTCAAATCTATTTCATTTATGTCAACACAGCTGCCATCTTCAAATTCAATCGTGTATATTGTACCTGGCGGCAACCAGTCAAAATGGTCTTTATTTCTATCCGTAAATACCCCTATTACCCATCCAATGGAGCCAGGCCTAAGGTCGGCAGAAGCGCTTTCCTTCACATATACAATATCATCATATTTAAATCTAGCCATGTCTAATGCTTCCAGAAAGACTATTCTCTATTTTTATTTTTTATTAGTGTCTAGCTTGTTTAATGTGACTAGCAGTTAGTACGTATAGTATTGCTGCCTCCCTCAAAAATTGCCCGTTCGCTCGTCAGGTTTGCGCCTTACTGGCAAATGAGGATTGCCATTGTTGGTGACACCCGGTCGATGGGCATGTGGGCCACGTGCAGCTGGATCAGCTTGCCCTCGATGACCGCCTCTATCAATTCGCACACCTGTGGCGCGGTCATCTGGCCCACGGACCTGCTGATAATCGCCATTCGGCGAGCTTGTGATGTGTTCTCCTTCATTTACAGGAATGGCGTTTCCATGACTGTCAACGACGATAACGGGTTCAGTAACACCACGCCCCCCTTCGTTATAGGGGTTCGTTTCCCCTTGATGTGCTTCGTTTAGAAGCGCCTGAGCCATGGGCCCACAATTGCCAGCGACACAGGAAACCGCTCGCCCGATCGGACTATTTAACGCTCCCTCGACTGTGGCTCGGCAAGCGGAAGAGGCGACACAAGTTAGGGCTCCCGCTACAATTCCACAGCCGATGGCCTGAGGCCCAGCACACAGCGGTGCCACTATAGCTTGGGCTTGATGCCCCTCAGGATCCTTTGCATTGACCGGGTCGTTTCCCACGTACCCGTACAGGTTCACCTGGTCCTTATATCCCACCGGATCCGTCTGCAGGAACCTCCCCAGCCGGCTCGAGTAGATCCTCGCCTTGTAATAATAGAGGCCCAGCGGGGGAAGCCACGCCTGGCCGGTATATTGGAACCGGCCCTGATTGCCCGAGCCCGGCACGCCCCATTCGTCATAGGTGTTGGCCGCGATGAGGTTGCCCGGCCAGTCGGTCACCGCCACGATCGAGCCGCGCTCGTCGGCCATGAGGTGGCGGAAGTTCGCGGTCGCCATCGGTGCGCCCTCGACCTGGAGCACCGGCACGTCCTCGCCCGGCGCGTGCGCATAGCGCTTGAGGAGGGCGCCGGTCCCGTCCCGCTCCTCCACCAGCTTGTCGCCGTCATAGGTGAAGCGGACCGCAGCCGCCCCGCTCGCCATCTGCCACAGCCGCCCCATCGGGTCGTAGGCCAGCGTCGCGTTGTTGGCGCCAGAGACCGACACCAGCCGGTTCTCGGCGTCGTAGACATAGGTCGAGCTGCCGTCGAAGCTAAGATTGCCGTTAAGGTCGTAAAGGAAGTTCGGGCCGCCGGCGGTAATATACTGGTTGAGGCCGTTCGCCAGGTAGCTCTTCGTGCCCTGCGTGGCCTCGGTATATTCATAGGCGATGTTGCTGCGCGTCCGGCTCACGATCTGCGACGCCGGATTGTAGCCGAAGGCGAGAGTCTGGTCCGCGCCCGTGCCGGCAAGGTCGTGCGCGAGCGACGAGAGCCGTCCCGCACCATCATAGCCGAAGCCGGTCGCGACGCCCCATCCGGTGTCGGTCGTCCTCTGGCCCGCTGCATTGTAGAAGATCGCGGCGATCTGCGGCCCCGTCGCCTGGTAAAGGTAATTGTACCGGTCGAGTCCGTCATAATAAGTGTCGAAGCCCAGCCCATCGGCATGCCGGATCGAAACGCGGTTGCCGTCCGCGTCGTAGCCGAAGGTCAGCGGCACGGATGCACCGCCCATGGTCGAGACGGTGGATATCTGCCGGCCGGCATTGTCATAGGCGTTGGTGATGCCCTGCCCCGACGCCGATCCGAAACGCGCATAGAGCAAAAGGCCATTATTGTCGTAGCCCTGGTAGGCGCTATAGCCCGCCGCGCCGGTTGCGGAGGTCGGCACCGTCTTCACCGTCAGCCGGTTCAGCGCGTCATATGCGTAGAGGATGGTCGCGCCGTCGCGCTTCTTCAGGCTCGTGCGGTTGCCGTTGGGGTCGTAGCCATATTGCTCGTAGTCCGCCGCATTGACCTGCCCGGCTGTCGTCGGCGACGGAAAGACCCAGCTCTGCTGGCGGTCGAGCCCGTCATAGCCCATCGTCGCGAGATTGCCGTTGGCGTCGGTGACACTCGTCTGCTTGCCGGTCGGGCTGTAGCTGTAGATCGCATAATCCTGCTGTAGCGTCGCCGGAAAGCCGTTGGCGGTGGTGACGCGATAGGCACGCTGCACCTTCAGCAATTGCCCGGCCTCGTCGTAGACATTGTGGGTGATTCGATCCGGGCCGTTGCTCCCGGTGGCGGTCAGGGTGCAGGCCGAGGGCGGCAGCGATCCCCAGGCGGCGGGGTTCATCCTGACGGCCGTGCAGTCGGCCCGGCCGACGTTGTCGTAGCTGGTCTGGGTCACCGTCTTCACGGTCAGCGGCCCGCTTTCGCCGGTGCCGAGGCCGCTGACGCTCTCCACGATCTTACGATCGAGCGCGTCATAGGTGGTGTCGACCTGCTGCAGAACGGTGAATCCGGTCCAATTGACGGGCGCCACCGTCTCGGGCTGCCAGCCCGCCAGCTCGCCCTTTTCGACGCGCGTGAGTCGCCCCGCATCATCGTAGGTGTTGCGCGTCGCGGCATAATGGAGCGGCCCCGTGCTGTCCGGATCGGGCGCGATCGTGCCCGTTACCCTGTGCACCGCATCGTAGCGATAGCCGGTCGTGAAGGCGGAAGGCGCGCTCTGGGCGAGCAGCGGCGCGGGGACGGCGACCAGCGCGGCGAGGATGAGGAGGAGCTTCTTCACGTCTCGATCTCCTCTTACTGGCAGCTGGTGAGACCGGCCCGCGGCCTGGTCTCGCTGTTTTTGTTGCCGAGCGCGTCATAGGCGACGCAGGTGCGAAGGCTGAGCCCGCCCGCATCGACGATTGTACCCCGCAGGTTGAGATTATTGGGTCCGCTGTCCGGCCCGTAATCATAGGTGGTGATCACCTCGTCGCCGGCAGTGGCGCAGCCCACACCGGAGGCGGCGCCGGACTTGCAGAAGCTCATCTGGGTGAGCACCCAGACCGGGCTCGCCGCCTGCATGTAGCCGCCCGCCCCGTTGGAGATCCAGGCGCTGCGCTGCGCATAGGTGTAGCGCTTCTGCGGATTGATGCCGTTCACCGCCGGCAGCGTCTCGGTCAGCACGCCGCCATGCTCCGGCGCATAGGTGTAGGCGGTTACGGCGCTGCGGGCGTCGGTGACGCTGGTCGGCTTGTTGCAGTAGCGAAAGGTCGGTCCCCCGCAATTGTAACCGGCGGACATGACGACGTCCGCGAGCCCCGAGCCGGCCGTCGCATGGCGCCTGGTCTGCTGGAGGTTGCGCGCGAACATGTCCCAAACGAGGTCCGTCTTGAAGCCTCCCGGGTCGGTCGTGGACACCGCCATCGGCGAGACGATGCAGCGATTCAGCTCGTTGGCCGGCAGGTTCGCCATCGCATAGGGATCGCAATAATCGCTGGTCGTCGTGCGACCGAGCGGATCGGTGACGGCGACGGGGTCCGGCGTCATCTGATAGACGATGGGCGAGGCGGGTTCGTCGATGCAGCCGCACGGCACGGTGCCATAACCCTGCTGCTGGTGGGGCTTGATCGGGAAGTCATATTGGAGCGAGGTGACGTGTCCCTGCGCATCGCTGAATGAGCCGCCGGCGAGCTGGGAGATATGTCCCTCGATGAACGGTGCCTCGGTGAAGGCGTAGCTGTAGCTCTGGCCGTCGGCGAAGCTTTGCGAACTGGCAATCTGGTCGACTTGGCCGTCGTCGTTCATGCGGTTGAAGAAGGTGTTGGTGAGCCAGGGCGTCGTCTGGCCGGGCTTCTTGAACCCGATCGTGGTGGGACTATTCACGAAGCCCCAGACGCCGCCGCCCGGATCGGTGACGCTTGCCAGCCGGGTTTCGCCGGCAGCCGAGTCATAGGCATAAGTCGCGATCGGGACTCCGGCCGGACAGACATTGTCGCCCGGCTTGGTCGTGACCGTGAGGTTGAGGACGCAGGATTTCGTGACGAGAGCGCCCGAATATTCGAACAGCATCGCATAGCCGCGATTGCTGGTGACGCTCCGCAGCCGCGTCGTGTTGGCGCCGCCGGGCACGTCATATTCGAACGAGAGGCTGGTGCCGTCGGCATTGGTGATCTGCGAAACATAGGCGCAACGCATGGCCGACGAGCAGTCGGCGCTCCCCATCGGGCGGAACAAGGCGGTCGTACCGTCGCCGGTCTGCAGGGTATAGACGATGCCGGCGCTCGACCGGGCCGCCGTCCACGAGGCAGGGCTGATGATCGCATAACCGGCACGCGAGGTCTGCTCGAACGCGGTCGAGGTGGAGGCGCGGAAGGTCTGGGAGCGGCCGCCGAAGGAGAACTCGATCTGGTAATCCGGCATGCCGGGGCTGTGCTTGAAAATGCCTTGGGCGATGTTGATCCTTTTCTCGACCACCATCACGTCCCAATTGTGCGAGAAGTTGGCGAAGGGATTGTTGTGGCCGACGACCTGCTGGGGCATCGTCCGCGTCAGATCCAGGCCGCCGCCTCCGCCGATCGAAAGGTCGGTCTGGCTGTACATGTAGCGCCCGGACCGCATGTCGACGCCGCCGGGGGACTGGAGGAACTTCTCCGGCGGCGGCGCAATGTTCGTCGACTGAGCTAGAGAAGGTTGCGCGGCACAAGCGCAGGCAGTGGCGAAAGCGGCGAGGGCGAGGCGGCGTGGCCCTGTCGAGTTCATCGGGAATCTCCGGACT
Source organism: Sphingomonadales bacterium (assembly GCA_034668705.1). GTDB lineage: Bacteria > Pseudomonadota > Alphaproteobacteria > Sphingomonadales > Sphingomonadaceae > Allosphingosinicella. Next base: position 726 of record JAXDOV010000178.1, on the reverse strand, counting down.
TCGTGAGCGGTTGAGAGCGGGCGGGCGGAATGCACGTCGCCCTTACGGACCGACGGTGCAGTTGGTGGCGCCACGGCTGATCGAGACGCTGAGCGTCCCGGTCGAGGTGGCACCGAGGCTGTCCTGGACGGTGTAGGTGATCGTGTCCGAACCGGGGAACCGCGCCGCCTGGTAGCTGATCGTCGCGCCGTCGAGGATCGTCGCCATGCCGAAGCTCGCGTCGGTGATCGAGACGAGGCTGAGCGGATAATTACCCTCCGGATCCGTGTCGTTGGCGATCACGTTCACCGTGCTTGTCTGGCAGGTCTGCATGTTGAGGCTGTCCGGCTGCGTCACCGGCGGCTGGTTTGGAGGAGGCGGAGGTGGCGGCGGGGGAGGAGGCGGCGGCGGAGGTGGTGGCGGCGGGGGAGGAGGAGGCGGAGGCGGAGGCGGAGGCGGAGGTGCACCCGTGCCGTACGAATAGCTCGTCCGGTTCCCCGCCGGGTCGTAGCCGACATTGGTCGACAGGCCGTTATTGACATCGCCGCTGGTGGTGGCGGCGACCAGCCGGCCCAGCGCATCGTAAGTATAGCTCGTCGTCACTCCCGCCTGCGCCATTGTCGCGAGCGCAAGTGAGGACGTCGCCAGCAGCAGCCTGGCGCCATTCTTTTTCACGAGTTCTTCCCCTGTTTGGCGCGGGGAAAGCAGCACAGACCGGAGACCCGAGTCAATCAGGGGCGTCGATTA
>JAXDOV010000177.1:0-15408 GCA_034668705.1 Sphingomonadales bacterium | reverse complement strand
GCGATCGTGCTGGTGCGGCCGCAGCTTGGCGAGAATATCGGCAAGGCGGCGCGGGCGATGCTGAATTTCGGGCTGTCCGACCTGAGGCTGGTGAGCCCGCGCGACGGCTGGCCCAATCCGAGCGCCGGCCCGGCCGCCTCGGGCGCCGATCCGGTACTGGAGCAGGCGCGGGTGTTCGACAGCGTCGCCGAGGCGGTCGCGGATTGCGTCCACATCTATGCGACCACCGTGCGCAAGCGCGGCCTCGTCATGCCGGTGGTCACGCCCGAAGAGGCGGGGCGGGAAATCCGCGGCCTCGCCGAGCCCTGTGCGGTGCTGTTCGGCGCGGAACGGTCGGGCCTGGAGACCGACGAGGTGGCAGTCGCCGGCAAGATCGTCACCGTGCCGGTCAATCCCGAATTCCGTTCGCTGAACCTCGCCCAGGCGGTGATCCTGATCGCCTATGAATGGTCGAAGCACGGATCGCTGGCGATGCCGACCGAAAGCGAGACGGAGGAGCCGCGCGCCACCCAGGCGCAGCTCGAGGGGCTGATCGGCCAGCTCGACTTTTCGCTGGAGGCGAAGGGCTATTTCCACCCGCCTGACCGCACGCCGGCGACCCGGAACACGATCCGCACCATCCTGACCAAGGCGGGCTGGTCGAACCGGGAGGTCCAGGCGATGCGCGGCATCGTCCGCGCTCTGGCCGGGCCGGCGCGCGCCCGCGCCAAATCTCGTCTTGGTGAAGACCAGGACCCATGAACCCCGGCATAGCCATCCGGAACCGGCCGAATTCATGGGCCCTGCTCGTCGTCATGCGCCGTTCATGAGCAGCAGAGCAGACCGTCTCGCGCTTGACTTTGGCGCGGAACCTGCAATCCTTTCCGCCGCATCTGAAAGGTTTATGCGATGAAAAAGGCTCTCTTGCTCGCCCTCGTCCTGATCCCGAGCGTCGCCCTGGCGGCGGGCGAGAAGCAGGACAAGAAGCGCGACGGCCTCATCTGCCGCGAGATGGGCGAGACCGGTTCGCGCCTCGGCACCAAGCGGGTCTGCATGAGCCGCGAGCAGTGGGAGCAGAACCGCCGCGACGCGCGCGAAGCGACCGAGCAGGCGCAATCGCGCCAGTGGAACCCGAAGGGCGGCTGAACCGCCGCCCCGGACGGCCGCAAGCCGCCGATATCCTTGACTTCATGCGCCTGCGCCGCCATGTGCGGCGCTTCGCAATTGGCCCCGCACCCCGGTGAAGCGGTGGCCGCGTCCGGCTTTGCTCCGGGCGGTGCGGTTCCGGGACGCAGAAAACCAGGCAGATTGGACCGAATATGAGCAAGCGCAGCAGCGCCAAGTACAAACTCGATCGCCGGATGGGCGAGAACGTCTTCGGACGCCCCAAGAGCCCCTTCAACAAGCGCGAATACGGCCCCGGCCAGCACGGCCAGCGCCGCAAGGGCAAGATGTCGGATTTCGGCATCCAGCTGCGCGCCAAGCAGAAGCTTAAGGGCTATTACGGCGACGTCACCGAGAAGCAGTTCAAGCGGACGTTCACCGAAGCCGCCCGCATGAAGGGCGACACCTCGCAGAACCTGATCGGACTGCTCGAGCGCCGGCTGGACATGATCGTCTATCGCGCCAAGTTCGCACCGACGATCTGGTCGGCCCGCCAGATGGTCAGCCACGGCCACATCCGCGTCAACGGCGTCAAGTGCAACATCGCCTCGCGGCGGGTGAATGTCGGCGACGAGGTCACCCTCGGCGGCAAGGCGCAGGACATGGCGCTGGTGATGGAGGCGCAGGGCCTCGCCGAGCGCGACATCCCCGATTATGTCGCGCCCGACGGCAACGCCAAGATCACCTTCACCCGCGTGCCGACGCTCGACGAGGTTCCCTATCCGGTGCGGATGGAGCCGAACCTGGTGGTCGAGTTCTACTCGCGCTGACCGGCTTCACCCGGCACGGCTGAAAAGGGCAGCTCCCCCGGAGCTGCCCTTTTTTCATGGGATCTTGAGCGCCGTCCGCAGGAAGGCGTCGGTCTTGCGCAGCATGTCCGCGCGTACGGTGCCGTCCTCGAGCTGGTGGTCGAGTCCGGGATAGAGGACGAGCTGGCTTTGCCGCCCGGCGCCCCGCAACTTCTCGTCCATCAGCTTCGATTCGCGGACGCCGACGTTGAGATCGAGATCGCCGTGGAACAGCAGCACCGGCACCGCGATCCGGTCCGCATTCTGGGCGGGAGAGCCTTCGCGGACATGCGGGCCGCTGCCGATGAAGTCCTGGGTGACCAGATAATCGCTCCACCGGCGGCGCTCCTCGGCCAAAGTGGCGAGATCGGTGACCGGCGCCACCGCGACCGCCGCCCTGAACAGCTTCGGGTCGAGGACGTTGGCCTGCAGCGCCGCATAGCCGCCATAGGACCAGCCGAAGATGGCGAGCTTGCCGGGATCGGCAATGCCCTGGGCGACCAGCCAGCGGCCGGCATCGTTGACGTCGCCGATCGCCGTCCGCCAGGACTGGAAGCCGTTCTGAAGGAAGAAATTATCGCCATAGCCGGACGAGCCGCGGAATTCGGGCTGGAGCACGGCATAGCCGCGCGCCGCGAAATATTGGGCGAGCCAATCGAAGCCCCATTCGTCGCGCGCGCTCGGGCCACCATGCGGCATGACGATGGCGGGCAGGTTGCGGCCGCTGCCCCCCGGCGGCAGCGTCAGATAAGCGGGCAGGATTGTGCCGTCCGCCGCCTTGAAGGTGACCGGCTTCTGCTCGGCGAGCCGGGCGCCCTCGAGATTGGTGCGCGCCAGCATCAGCTCGTGGAGCTGGTGGGATGCCTTGTCGAACAGATAGTAGCGCCCTGGATCGGTGTCGCTTCCCGCCCAGAGCAGCAATTTGCTCTCGTCGACGCTCGAATCGACGAACTGGATCAAGGGGAGGCCCGGCAACGCCTTCGACAGCGAGGCGGCGAGCGCCTGCAGATTCTTGTCGAAATAGACCGCCTGCCGCTTGTCGGTGATGAAGGTGGCGCCGACCACGCGCTGCCGCCGGCCGATCCTGATCAGCCCGTCGACGTCGACGTCGGGCCGGGCGAAGATCAGCGTCCTGCCCTTCGAGCCGTCCATGGCGAGGCTGTAGAGAGCCTGCCGCCCGTCCTTCTTCTCGAAGCCGTAGACGACGTCGAGATCTGAATCGACCGCATAGGGGTTGAAGCCTTCGCGCGACGATTGGTTGAGTACGCCCAACGGCTTCCACCCGTTCGAATCCCGGGTCCGGTAGAAATAGGAGATGAGGCCGCGGTCATAACCGCTCGCGCCGGACACCTGGCGCGTGCCCATGATGCGGACCTTGCCGCGGCCGTCGGTGATATATTCGATCGCGTCGCGCCGCGGCGCTTCGACCGGCTTGGCCGAGAGCGAGGCGGTGTCGAGGCGGTCGACTCCGAAGCCTTCGCGATTGTCGTTCAAATGCGTGCCCTGCCGCTCCTCGGGCACGTAGTTGCGGCCCATCAGGATCGCGCCATTCTCCTCGGGCAGCCAATCGATCACCTGGCCGCCACCGAGCGAGACATAGGCATCATCGGCGCGGATGCCGTTGCTCAGCAGCTTGAGGTTGCGGCCGTCGGCATCGACGGCGACGATGCGCGAGGCGGCGACGACGTCGCCGGTCGAGTTGAACACCATGTAGAGGTAGCAGACGAGGCGGTTGTCCGAGACCCAGAAGCAGGACCGGATCCGGTTCGGCTTGCCGTCGCCGCTCAGCGCGATCCTGGGCGTGGCGTCGCCGGCGATGTCGGAGACGTAGAGGATCGACGCGGGCCCCGGCCCCGGCGCGACGAAGGCCACCTTCGTGCCCCCCGGCGAGAGGCTGATCTGGGACACGTCCTCCCGCGCCCCGAACAGGGTGGCGGCGTCGGCGGCCGGCGCCGGCGCTTGGGCGAGCGCCGGCTGCAGGCCGGACGACGACAAAAGGGCGAGCATCGAGGCCGCCAGCAGATATTTTCGAATCATCTTGTCCCCTAATGGCTTGGCCCCTGTTCCAAGCACTGGATCGAAGATGCCAAGCCCCGCTGCGCCGCGCAAGCTTGCACCGCAAAATCATGGGTGGCATGAGCCGCCGCTTCCGCGCGCATGGACAGGCTGTGATCGAAGAACGACCCTCAACCGAGGCGGCAGGCGTGGAGCCCGGCCGCGCCCGACAGGCCGCCGAATGGGCTGCGCATGACTGGGTATGGATCGGCTTTCCGAGCCATCAGGACCTCTGGCAGGACGATCTCGAGCCGGCGCGTGAGGAGGTCGCCGCCTTCGCCCGCGCCGTCCATGCCGAGGGCGAAGGCGAATGGGTCAGGCTGGTGGCGGCCGATCCGGCCTCGGCGGCGCGCGCCAAGGCGCTGGCGGGGCCCGGCATCGACGTCATCGTCGAGCCGTTCGGCGACATCTGGCTGCGCGACACCGGCCCGATCTTCCTCGGCCGCGGCCCGCAGCGCAGCGCCAAGGTGTTCCGCTTCAACGGCTGGGGCGGGAAATACGAGCTGGAGGGAGACGACACGATCGGCTCGCGGCTCGCCGAGACCGCGGACCTGGAGGCGATCCGGCACGGCTGGGTGTTCGAGGGCGGCGCGCTCGACGTCGACGGCACCGGCCTCGGCGTCACCACCGAGCAATGCCTGCTCAACCCGAACCGCAACCCCGGCATGACCCGAGATCAGGCGGAGGCGCGGCTGCGCGAGGATCTCGGCCTCGAGCGCGTGCTCTGGCTCGGCGAGGGGCTGGTCAACGACCATACCGACGGCCATGTCGACAATCTCGCCCGCTTCGTCGGCGAGGGCCGGATCGCCATCCCCGCCCCGGCCGGCGAGGACGATCCCAACATCGCCGCCTATCTCGACGCCTGGGCGCGGGCGCGGGACTTCGGCCTCGAGATCGTCCCCCTGCCCTCGCCCGGCCGGCTCCTCCCCCCGGCTTCGCTCGGGACGGGCGGCGACGGCGAGATCATCCCCGCTTCCTACATGAACTTCTACATCGGCAATGCGGCGGTCGTCGTCCCGCTCTACGGCGCGGCCAATGACGATGCGGCGGTGGAGGCGATCGGCGCGCTCTTCCCGGGCCGCCGCGCCATCGGCCTCCGCGCCGACCATCTGCTGTCCGGCGGCGGCAGCTTCCACTGCATCAGCCAGCAGGTGCCGAAATGAGCGAATTGAAGGTCGCCGCGCTCCAGCTCGCTTTCTCCGACGCGGTCGGGGAGAATATCGCCGCCGTCACCGAGCTCGTCCGCGAAGCCGCCGGCCAAGGGGCGAAGCTGGTCCTGCCCCCCGAATTGTTCGAGGGCCCTTATTTCTGCCGCACCCAGGACGAGAGCCATTTCGCCCGCGCTCTCCCCGCCGCCGAGCATCCGGTGGTGCTGGCGATGCGCCGGCTCGCCGCCGAGCTCGAAATCTATATCCCGACCAGCTTCTTCGAGGCCGAGGGACACCACCATTATAACAGCCTGGCGATGATCGGGCCGAAGGGCGACCTGCTCGGCGTCTACCGCAAGAGCCATATCCCCGACGGCCCCGGCTATTCCGAGAAATTCTACTTCCGGCCCGGCAATAGCGGCTTCAAGGTCTGGCCGTCGCCCTACGGCACGATCGGCGCCGGCATCTGCTGGGACCAATGGTATCCGGAGACGGCGCGCAGCCTGATGCTGATGGGCGCCGAGATCCTGCTCTTCCCGACCGCGATCGGCACCGAGCCGCACGATCCGGACCTCGACACCAGCCGGATGTGGCGGCGGGCGATGATCGGCCATGCCGTCTCCAACGTCGTGCCGGTCGTCGCCGCCAACCGCATCGGCACCGAGGGCGACCAGCGCTTCTACGGCCACAGCTTCATCTGCGACGAGCGCGGCGACATCCTCGCCGAGTTCGGCGCGGAGGAGACGGGGGTGATCGCCGCCACGCTCGACCTCGACCGGGCGAAGCGCCACCGCGCCGCCTTCGGCTTCTTCCGCGACCGCCGCCCGGATCTTTACGGCCGCCTGTCGCAGGACGTCTGACGCTTTCGCTACTGCGACGGAGGCGCTTCCTTCGCCGACAGCCAGGCCGCCGCGATCAGGCACAACGTGATCACGGTCGAGAAGGCGATCGGGAGGATGAACAGGTACGTCCAGCTCACGATCGTGATCGCGCCGAAGCACAAGGCGAAAGCCCAGGTCGTGCCGCGCATCAGCGCCAGAGTTCCTGCCGGAAGCCGGCCCAGCTGCCACGCCAATATGGCCGCAAACAGATAAAATGCACCGACGGAGAATCCGGCCGCCAGGAAGAGGTCCCAATAGGTCCGATCGAAGCCCTGCACGACGAAGTGCCGGGATTGCATCGACCTGAGAAGGGCATCGACTCCCCATTGGGGATCGGATTGGCGAAATCCGAAAATGTGCCCGGCGGCAAAAAGCAGAAGGAGAAATGCCGCGATTCGATAAAATGCAGATGCTTTCATTCCTGCCTCCCCGGATGATGCAGGGTCACGGCTGCAATTCCAGCGCGCGCTCGAACACGGCCTCGAACATGGCGCGGGTCAGACGGTTGGTGTTCTGGTTGTAGCGCGAGCAATGGTAGCTATCGATCAGGATCGCGCCGTCCGGCAAAAGATGCTCGGCGAGATGGCCGAAACGGCAGGCGGCGAGCCGGCCTCCCGCGCCGCGCACTGCCGCGTCATGGGCGATCCGGCCGAGGGCGATCATCACTTTCACCCCGCCAAGCGACGCCAGAGCGGGCGTGAAATAGGCGCTCGTGCAGGTCGCGATCTCCTGCGGCAGCGGCTTGTTCTGCGGCGGCACGCATTTCACCGAATTGACGATGACGACGCCGCGCAATCGGAAATCGTCGTCGCCATCGGGGTCGTAGCGCCCTTCGGTCAGCCCGAACTTCGCCAGCGTCTCGTAGAGGAGCAGGCCGGCATGATCGCCGGTGAAGGGCCGCCCGGTGCGGTTCGCGCCCTGCTTGCCCGGCGCGAGGCCGCAAATGGCCAGCCAGGCGCCGGCATCGCCGAAGCTGGCCACGGGCGCGTTCCACCAGCCTGGATGCGTCTCCCGCAGCGCCTCGCGATAGGCGGCGAGGCGGGGGCAGAGCGGGCAGTCGCGCGGCGCCTCATGCGCGGGGACCGGGGACAGGAACATCGCGACCGTCTAGGGCGGCGGCGATGACGGTGACAAGCTACGCCCTCGCCCTCGGCTCCAATCGCCGCAGCCGAAGCGGCTCCCCCGCCGAGACCGTCGCCGCCGCGGCGGCGGCTTTGGGCGTGGAGCGGCTGTCGAGGATATGCGCGACCGCGGCGGTGGGGCCGGCCGGCCGCGCCTTCGCCAATGCGGCGGCGATCCTCCGCTCGGATCTCGCCCCGCCGGACCTGCTCGAAGCGCTGAAGGCGCTGGAGCGCGACTTCGGCCGCCGCCCCGGCCGCCGCTGGGGGCCGCGCGTGCTCGATCTCGACATCATCCTCTGGTCCGAGGGGAGCTGGGCCGGCCCCGGCCTCGTCGTCCCCCATCCCGAATTCCGAGGCCGCGCCTTCGTCCTCAAGCCGCTTGCCGAGATCGCCCCCGGCTGGCGCGACCCGCTGACCGGCCTCAACCTCCGCCAGCTGCTCGCCCGCCTGCGCAAGGGCCGACCGGTTGACCCCAACCCCGCCCGCACCTAGGGGAAGGCCGCGCGAAGGGCCCATAGCTCAGTTGGTAGAGCAACTGACTTTTAATCAGTAGGTCGCTGGTTCGAATCCAGCTGGGCTCACCATCTTTCCGCGCGCGCGTCCGCAAGGGTCGCATCATCCGGCGAACTGCCTTTCCCATTTTGAATTTGCCCCATTTCCATAAGGTGTTGGCAAGTGCGCGCCGGGCGCGCACTATCGCGCGGGTCGAATCGCACATGGGGCAGGAATGAAGTTCGTTAGCGCAAGGGGCTTGGCCGCTCCTCTCGCGGCCATGGCCGCTCTCTTCCGGTCGTCCGCGGCCTTCGCCCAGGATTCGCTTTCCGACCCCGCCGGCTCCGGCGCCATCGTCTCCGCCGTCCGCTGGCTGGAAGGCACCTTGCTCGGCACGATCGCGACCGTGGTCGCGGTGATCGCGGTCGCCTCGGTCGGCTTCCTGATGCTGACCGGCCGCATCAACTGGCGCTACGGCGCCACCGTCATCCTCGGCTGCTTCATCCTGTTCGGCGCCGCCAGCATCGTCGCGGGGATCCAGTCCACCGCCGCCCTCGGGCAGTGAGCGATGAACGGGCTCGAACGTGACACTCTGTTCGTAGCCCTGACGCGGCCGCAAATGTTCGCGGGCGTGACCTATTCCTACTTCATCGCCAACGCCGTCATCGCCACCGAATTGTTCCTCGTCTTCCGCTCGGCCTGGGTGCTGCTCGCGGCGCTGATCATGCACATCGTCGGCGTCCTGCTCTGCGTGCGCGAGCCGCGCTTCTTCGACCTCTGGCTGACCCGCGTCTCGCGCACCCCGCGCGTCAAGAATCACAAGGTGTGGGGATGCAACTCCTACCGCCCCTGAGCCGCGACCGGCGCGCGCCCTCTCGCGAGCAGCCGGCGGGGAAGCACCTTCCCTATGCGCGACACGTCGACGACCATACGCTGGAGACGCGCGACGGCCTGCTGATGCAGGTCATCCACATGCGCGGCCTGCTGTTCGAGACCGCCGACACCGACGAGATCAACTATCGCAAGCGGCTGCGCGACGCGATGCTGCAGGCGATCGGCTCCTCCCGCTTCGCCCTCTACCACCATGTCGTCCGCCGGCGGATCGAGGCGGGCCTCTCCTCCGGCCATCCCGACCCCTTCTCGCGCCAGCTCGACGCCGCCTGGCGCCAGCGGCTCGCCGGCAAGCGCCTCTACGTCAACGACATCTTCCTGACCCTGATCCGGCGTCCGCTCCAAGGGCGGGTCGGCCGGCTCGACCGCATCCGCGAGCGGCTCGGCCGCGCGGCGGAGACGGCGCCCGACCTCGACGTGAGCTATGAGCGCCATGCGCTCGACCAGGCGCGCGACGCGCTGATGGCGGCGCTCGGCAGCTACGAGCCGCGGCTGCTCGGCGTCTATCGGACGCCGCAGGGCCCCTGCTCCGAGCCGCTCGAATTCCTCTCCTCGCTCTACAATGGCGAGATGCGCCCGGTGCTGCTGCCGCTGCAGGACGTCGGCGACTATCTCCCCTATCGCCGAATCAGCTTCGGCCAGGAGACGGCCGAGCTCGGCCCGGCCGGCGCCAGCCCGCGCAGCTTCCTCGGCATCGTCTCGATCAAGGATTATCCCGGGCAGACCGTCCCCGGCATGCTCGACGACCTGCTCCGCCTGCCGTTCGAGCTCAACGTCTCGCAATCCTTCGGCTTCGTCGAGCGGCAGGCGGCGCTGTCGCGGATGAACCTCGCGCTGCGGCGGATGCGCTCGGCCGAGGACGAGGCGGTGAGCCTGCGCGCCGACCTCTCCAACGCCAAGGACGACGTCGCCGCCGGCCGCGCCGGCTTCGGCGAGCATCACATGACGATCGCGGTGCGCGGCGACACGCCGGCGGCGGTCGACGACGGCATTGCCGAGGTGCAGGCGGCGCTCGCCGATCTCGGCATCCTCTCGGTGCGCGAGGAGATCGCGCTGGAGCCCGCTTTCTGGGCGCAATTCCCCGGCAATTTCAAATATATCGCGCGGCGCGGCCTGATCTCGACCGGCAATTTCTCCGGCCTCGCCAGCGGCCACAACTTCCCGCTCGGCCGGGCCCAGGGAAATCATTGGGGGGAGGCGGTCACCCTGCTCGAGACGACCGCGGCCGGCCCCTATTATTTCAACTTCCATCAGGGCGATCTCGGCAATTTCACCGTTATCGGTCCGTCGGGCTCGGGCAAGACGGTGGTGCTCAACTTCCTCCTCGCCCAGGCGCGCAAGTTCCGCCCGCGCATCATCTTCTTCGACAAGGACCGCGGCGGCGAATTGTTCATCCGCGCGATCGGCGGCCGCTACGACCTGCTCCGCCCGGGCACGCCCTCGGGGCTCAACCCGCTCCAGCTCCCCGACACGCCGGTCAACCGCCAGTTCCTGATCGACTGGCTGGCTTTGCTCGCCGGCGGCGCCGACATCGACGACGTCGCCCGGATCAAGGACGCGGTCGACGCCAATTTCGAGCAGCCGCCCGAGCATCGCCGCCTGCGCCATCTGGTCGAGTTGTTCCGCGGCGGCCACCGCCCCACCGCCGCCGACCTCTGGTCGCGGCTCCGGCCCTGGTGGGGCGACGGCGAGCGCGCCTGGCTGTTCGACAACGAGCATGACCGCACCGACCTCAAGGCCGAGGCGGTCGGCTTCGACATGACCCAGATCCTCGACGATCCGGCGATGCGCAGCCCGGCGATGATGTACCTCTTCCACCGGGTCGAGGAACGGCTCGACGGCAGCCCGGCGATCATCGTCGTCGACGAAGGCTGGAAGGCGCTGGACGACGAGGTCTTCGTCCGCCGCATCAAGGACTGGGAGAAGACGATCCGCAAGCGCAACGGCATCGTCGGCTTCGCCACCCAGAGCGCCCAGGACGCGCTCGAGAGCCGCATCGCCAGCGCGATCATCGAGCAGGCGGCGACGCAGATCTTCATGGCCAATCCGAAGGCGCGGGCGGCCGATTATATCGACGGCTTCGGCCTCACCCCGCACGAATATGAGCTGGTGCGGACGCTGCCCGACAACGCCCATTGCTTCCTGGTCAAGCACGGCGCCGACAGCGTCGTCGCCCGGCTCAACCTCACCGGCGAGCAGGATTTGCTCACCATCCTCTCCGGCCGCGAGCGCACCGTGCGCCTGCTCGACGAGATCCGCGCCGAGACCGGCGACGATCCCGCCGAGTGGATCCCGCGCCTGCTGGAATGTGCCTGATGGCCTGCGCCGTCATCCCGCCCGACACCGGCTTCGTCCGCGCGATGGTCGCCTTCATCGACTGCCAGGCGCAGTCGCTCGGCGCCCAGGGTTATCTGGCGCTGCTCGCGCCGGGCTCGACCCTGTCGCTGGTGCTCACCGGCTTCCTCACCCTGCTCGTCGCCCTGTTAGGCTACCGGCTGCTGCTCGGCCATGCGCCGGACGTGCGCGAAGGCGTCTTCACCCTGGTCAAGATCGGCTTCGTGCTCGCGCTGGCGACCAGCTGGCCGGCCTATCGCGCGCTCGTCTACGACGTCGCCTTGCGCGGACCGGCCGAGCTGACCGCCGAGATCGGCGCGCCGAGCGGCCTCCCGGGCGCCGGCGGCGGGCTGGTCGACCGGCTCGATACGGTCGACCAGGCGATGGCGGCTTTGGCCTTGCTCGGCGCCGGCGAGCCGCCACTGACCGTCGCGCCGCCCGCCGCTAACGACGTCGCGACGCCGCAGACGCCGCCGCCGCCCTTCGCCGGCTTCAACGCCTTCGCTCTGGGCGGATCGCGGCTGATCTTCCTGCTCGGCGCGGTCGGCGCGCTGGCGGTGGTGCGGCTGGTCGCCGGGCTGATGCTCGCGCTCGGCCCCTTCTTCATCGCCTTCCTGCTGTTCGACCAGACGCGCGGCCTGTTCGAAGGCTGGGTGAGGGTGCTCGCCGGCGCCGCGCTGGCGGCGCTCGGCACCGCCGTCACCCTCGGCCTCGAGCTCGCCTTGCTGGAGCCCTGGCTTGCCGACATCCTCACCCGCCGCGCCGCCGGCGAGGCGCTGCCGAACATGCCGGCCGAGATCCTGCTCGTCACCAGCATGTTCGCGCTGCTGCTGCTGGCGATGATGTTCGCCACCGCCCGCCTGGCCTTCGGCTTCCGGCTCGTGCCGGGCTGGCGCGCCGCGGCCGGGCGGCTGGTCACCCATTTGCGCGCTGAATCCGCTTCGCAGCCCGCCGCCGCCGCGACGGCCGCCGCCGCCGCCGAGGGCCGCTCGCGCGCCGCCATCGTCGTCGACGCGATCAGCAGCGCGCAACGGCGCGAGGCGGCGCAGGGCGGCGCGGCGACGGTCCTCGCCAATGCCTATGCCGGCGACGTCCGTCCGGCGGCGGCGGCACGCGCGGGACGCGACCTGCCCGACCGGGTCGCCCCCGCCCCGCTCGGGCAAAGCTTTCGCCGCAGCACGCGCACGCGGGTGTCCGCGGGCGCCCGGCGCCGGGACCGCCAGTCATGAACGAACAAAGCCGCGAAGCGCTCGACGCTTATTACAAGGAAGCCGCGACCTGGAATCGCGACCGGATCGAGGCGGTCCGCGCCTCGCGCCGCATCGCCTGGTGGGTGGCGGGGAGTGCCACCGTCGTCGCGGTGCTGCTCGCCTTCACGCTGATGCTGCTGATGCCGCTGAAGACGGTGGTGCCCTATACCCTGCTGGTCGACCGCAATACCGGCTTCGTCCAGGCGCTGAAGCCGCTCGACCCCGACAAGGTGGCGCCGGACACCGCGCTCACCCAGAGCTTCCTCGTCCAATATGTCATCGCCCGCGAGAGCTTCGACATCGATGCCGCCGACGCCAATTACCGCAAGGTCGCCTTGTGGTCGGCGGAGACCGCGCGCAGCGATTATCTCGGCTTCATGCAGGTCTCGAACCCGGCGAGCCCGCTGGTCCTCTATCCGCGCTCGACGGTGATCGAGACGCGGGTGAAGAGCGTCTCTCCGGTCGGGCGCAATGCCGCCCTCGTCCGCTTCGACACGTTGCGGCGCGACGCCGGCGGCCAGCTCCAGCCGCCCCGCTCCTGGGTGGCTCTGGTCCGCTATCGCTATTCCGGCGAGCCGATGAAGCTGGAGGACCGGTTCGTGAACCCGCTCGGCTTCCAGGTCCTGCGCTACCGGCGGGACCCGGAGACGCTGGCGCCGGAATCGGTGACGACCAGCTCGAGCACCACCACGACCTCGACGTCGGTTGCCGTGACCCCGCCGGCCGGCGTCGGCGTGACCGTCGTCACCCCCGGCCCGGTGGTGAACAATCCCTCCCCGCTGATGGCGCCGGTGGGCCCCTCGCCCCTCGCCCCCGCCGCGCGCGCCGCCGCCCAGCGGGCGCAGGCGCGGCGCGCCGCCGAGCCGCAATTGTGAGGCACGCGCCGCTCTTGCTCGCGGCCGCGCTGGCGCTGGCCGCGGCGCCTCTGTCGGCCCAGATCCGGGCGAAGCCGGGCGCCGGCGATCCGCGCATCCAGTCGATCGAATATGCGCCCGACCAGGTCTTCCAGCTGCAGGGGACGCCCGGCTATTCCATCACCGTCGAGCTCTCGCCGGACGAGCAGGTGGAGAATGTCGCGATCGGCGACAGCGGCGCCTGGCAGGTGACCGCGAATCGCCGCGGCGACCATCTGTTCGTCAAGGCGCTGCAGGGCGGCGTCCCGACCAACATGACGGTGGTGACCAACGTCCGCCTCTACAATTTCGAGCTGGTCCCGCTCTCCGGCCCGTCGGGCGACATGGCCTATACGATCCGCTTCCATTACCCCTCGCCGACCGACGCCGCCGGCGCCGGCGCGGAGGACGCGCCTTCGGCCAATGGCGAAGGCCGCTATCGGGTGAGCGGCGACAAGGCGCTGCGGCCGAGCGCGATCAGCGACGACGGCCGCCACACCTATGTCACCTGGCCGCGCGACCGCTCGCTGCCCGCCGTCTACGCGCTCAACGAGGCGGGCGAGGAGACTTTGGTCAACGGCATGATGCGCGACGACATCTTCGTCATCGACAGCGTGTCGCAGAAGCTGGTGTTCCGGATCGACAACCAGACCGCGCGGGCCGAGCGGATGAAGCCTCGAAAGGGCAATGATGGCAATTAGCGAGTCCGGCGATCCCCGACTCGGCATGACTCCGGCCGAGGGCGAGAAGGAGGAGAGCGTCCGCCCGGTCGTCGCCTTGCCGCGGTCGGGCCCGTCCGGCCTCGCTCTGGGCATCGCCGCGATCGTCGCCGCCGCCATCCTGTTCGGCGTGCTCGACGCGCGCCGGCGCTCGCTCTCCCAGCCCTCGGTGCGGATGCGGGCCGCGGACGCCGCGCAGATCGGCGCGTCGCCGCCGCCGCCGCTCTACATTCCCGCGCCGCCGCCACCGCCGGTGCAGGTCGTCGAACATGTCGTCGCACCCGTGGCGGCGCCGCAGCCGGTTCCCGCACCGCCGCCGCCGCAGATCGTCTACGTTCCCCAGCCCGCGCCGCAGATGGTCCAGCCGCAGCCGATGCCGGTGCGCACCACCGTCAGCGGGCCGGCGCTGGTGATCGACACGACGACGGCGCCCACGTCGGCGCCGGGCTCCGGCACTTCGGGTCCGGGCGACGTACCGGCCAATGTCGCCGCCGCGCTCGGCGGCACCGTCACGTCGGGCGGCCGGGTCAGGGCGGGCGCCTTCGCCAACCGCAGCGCCACGGTTCCGCAGGGGACGCTGATTCCGGCGGTGCTCGAGACCGCGTTCGATTCGACCCGGCCCGGCCTCGCCCGCGCCATCGTCTCGCGCGACATCAGGGGGTTCGACGGGACCAGGATCCTGATCCCGCGCGGCAGCCGGCTGGTCGGCGAATATCGGACCGACGCCGCCTCCGGACAGAAGCGCGCGATGATCAACTGGAGCCGGCTGGTCCGGCCCGACGGCGCCACCATCGCGATCGGATCGCCCGCCGCCGACACGCTCGGCCGCGGCGGCATCCGCGCCCACGTCAACAGCCATTTCTTCGAGCGCTTCGCCGGCGCCCTGCTGCAGACCGCGCTCGAGGTCGGCGCCAATCTCGGCACCCGTGCGGCGACCGGCAACGTCATCCTCGCCCTTCCCGGATCGACGACGTCGATCACCTCGCCGCTGATCCCGACCGGCCGGGTGGTGCCGACCCTGACCGTTGCCGCCGGCACCAGCATCAGCGTCTTCGTCGCCCACGATCTCGACTTCAGCGGCGGCGAGAGCCGGAAATGACCGCCGGCGCGGCGGTGCCGCTGCACGAGGCGGGCGTCTATCTGCGCGCCTATCTCGCGCCGCTCACCGGCATGCTGGCGCGGCCCGACGTCACCGACATCTACGTCAACCGCCCCGGCGAGATCTGGGCGGAGACGACCGGCGGCAGCATCGAGCGGCACGATGCGCCGGGGCTCGACGAGGCGACCCTGGCGCGGCTGGCGCGGCAGGTCGCGGCGCTTTCGCATCAGGGGATCAGCCGCGAGCATCCGCTGCTGTCGGCGACCCTTCCCGACGGCGCGCGCGTGCAGATCGTCGCGCCGCCGGCGACGCGCGGGCCGCTCGCCCTCGCCATCCGCAAGCACGTCGCGCCGAACCTCTCGCTCGACGATTACGTCGCCTCCGGCGCCTTTGCCGAGACCAAGCGGCGCACCGGCTTCGCCCCCTCGGACGTCGACCGCGAGCTTGCGGCGATGCTCGAGGCGGGGGACCTCACCGGCATGCTGGCCGCCGCCGTGCGGGCGCGCCGCAACATCCTCGTCTCGGGCGGGACGTCGACCGGCAAGACCACCTTCCTCAATGCGCTGATCCGCGAGATCCCGGCCGAGGAAAGGC
>JAXDOV010000176.1:0-10239 GCA_034668705.1 Sphingomonadales bacterium | reverse complement strand
CGTAGGTGCGGGCGTCGCCCATCACGCCGACCGTCCGCACCGGCAGCAGCACGGCGAAGGCCTGCCAGATCGCGTCGTATAGGCCGGCGGCGCGGATCTCCTCGAGATAGACGGCGTCGGCCTTGCGCAGGATGTCGCAGCGCTCCTTCGTCACTTCGCCCGGGATGCGGATGGCGAGGCCCGGCCCGGGGAACGGGTGACGGCCGACAAAGGCTTCGGGCAGGCCGAGCTCGCGGCCGAGCGCGCGCACCTCGTCCTTGAACAATTCCCGCAGCGGCTCGACCAGCTTCATGTCCATCCGCTCGGGCAGGCCGCCGACATTGTGATGGCTCTTGATCGTCACCGACGGCCCGCCGGTGAAGCTGACGCTCTCGATCACGTCGGGATAAAGCGTCCCCTGGGCGAGGAAATCGGCGCCGCCGATCTTCTTCGCCTCGGCTTCGAACACGTCGATGAAGGTCCTGCCGATGAGCTTGCGCTTCGCCTCGGGCTCGTCGAGCCCCGCAAGGCCCGACAGGAACATCTCCTCCGCGTCCACATGGACGAGCGGGATGTTGTAATGGTTGCGGAACAGGCTGACGACCTGCTCCGCCTCGCCTTGGCGCATCAGCCCGTGATCGACGAAGACGCAGGTGAGCTGATGCCCAATCGCCTCGTGGATCAGGACCGCCGCGACGGCGCTGTCGACGCCGCCGGACAGGCCGCAAATCACCCGGCCGGCGCCGACCTGGGCGCGGATCTCGGCGATCTTGGCGGCGCGGAACTCGGCCATCGTCCAGTCGCCCGCCAGACCGCAGACATGGCGCACGAAATTGGCGATCAGCTTCGCCCCGTCCGGCGTGTGGACGACCTCGGGGTGGAACTGGAGGCCGTAGAACCGCCTCTTCTCGTCGGCGCTGGCGGCGAAGGGGGCGCCTTCCGACTGGCCGACGATGCGGAAGCCCTCGGGCAGCGCCTCGACCTTGTCGCCATGGCTCATCCATACCTGGTGGCGTTCGCCGGGAGCCCAGAGACCGTCGAACAGGGCGCAGCCGTCGACGATCTCGATGAAGGCGCGGCCGAACTCGCTATGGTCGCCGGTGACGACGCGGCCGCCGAGCTGCTCGGCCATCAGCTGCTGGCCGTAGCAGATGCCGAGCATCGGCACCCCCGCCTCGAACAGCGACGAATCGGCGCGCGGGCTGTCCTCGAGCGTCACCGAGGCGGGGCCGCCGGAGAGGATGATCCCCTTCGGCTGCAGCCGTTCAAAAGCTTCGACGGCGCGGCTGAACGGCGCGATCTCGCTATAGACGCCGGCCTCGCGCACCCGGCGGGCGATGAGCTGGGTCACCTGGCTGCCGAAGTCGACGATCAGGATGGTTTCGGGGGGCGCCGCGTTCATGGCGCGCGATAGTCGCGCAGCCCGGCGCCTGTAAAGCGCGCCGATGGTTAAGCACTTGCTGAACTTTCCGCTTGCTCATTCCCGCCCCGGCGCGTTAGTTAAGCATGTGCTTAACGAATCGCATCGACTCGACCGCGCCTTCCACGCGCTCGCCGACCCGACGAGGCGGGGGATGGTGGCCCGGCTGAGCCGCGCGCCCGCCTCGGTGAGCGAGCTCGCCCGGCCGCTCCGCATGTCGCTGCCGGCGGTGATGCAGCACCTCCGGCTGCTCGAAGCGAGCGGCCTGGTGACCTCCGAGAAAAAGGGCCGGGTGCGCACCTGCCGGATCGAGCCGAAGGCGCTCGAAGCGGCGGAGAGCTGGATCGCTGGTCAGCGAGAGCTTTGGGAAGCCCGGCTCGACCGGTTCGAGGCCTATGTGGACGTGCTCAAGGAAAGGGAGAAGAAGAATGGCTGAAGGAAACGACCTCGTCCTCGAACGAATGCTCGACGCGCCGCGCGCCCTCGTCTGGCGGGCCTGGACGAGCCCCGAGCATGTGAAAAGCTGGTGGGCGCCGAAGCCCTACGAGACGCCGGAATGCGAGATGGACCTGAGGCCCGGCGGCCGCTTCTACACGCGCATGACCGGGCCGGACGGCTTCGAGTTCCGCGGCACCGGCTGCTTCCTCGAAACGGTCGAAGGCGAGAAGGTGACCTGGACCAGCGCGCTCGGCGAGGGCTATCGGCCGAACGATCTCGGCCCCTCCGGCTGCGGCCAATTCGCGTTCACCGCGATCGTCACCTTCGCCGATGCGGGCGACGGCCGCACCCTCTACCGCGCGGTCGCGATGCACGCCAACCAGGCGGATCGCGACGCGCATGAGCAGATGGGCTTCCATGAGGGCTGGGGCACCTGCGCGGACCAGCTCGGCCAAGTCGCGGCCGGCCTCGCCGCTTAGGGTCGAACCCCTGGTTCAGCTTTCGTCCGCGTCCGTGCGGAAGCTGTAGATGCTGCCGTTGCGGATGGTGCAGGCGAAGGAATGGCGGGCGCCGCCCTCGGCGCCGTCCAGCCATCCCTCGACGGTGTAATAGCCCTTGCTCTTGCCGACATGGCGGATTTCGGCGGCGCGGCCGCCGGTGCGGCTCTTCGCCTCGGTCGAGCATCCGTCCACCGCCGCGTCCTGCTTCGCCCGGTTGCCCTGGGTGATCGCCGAAGCGATGGCGGCGATGCCGCCGATGAGGATGGCGCCGCCGACGACGTCGCTGACGCCGTCGTCATGATGGTGATGATGCCAGTCACGGGCGCCCGCCGGAGCGGCATTGCCGGCCAGCAGGGCGGCCGTCGCGGCCATTGCGATGAATCTGCGCATAAATCCTCCCTCGATGAGGGATCGTTACGGCGGCGGTCCTGACTTCAGGCTGAATGAGCGCGGACGGAACAGGCTTCAAAAACGAAGGTTACATCCAGCGCCGCCGGGCACGAGGAGAGGATGATGGCCGATCCCAGCTATTGGAACGACACGGCCGGCGCCGGGCCGGTCTTTCCGCCGCTCCAGGGCAGTCTCGACGTGGATGTCGCGATCGTCGGCGGCGGCATCGTCGGCATCACCGCCGCGCGGCTGCTCAAGGATCGCGGGCTGCGGGTCGCCGTCGTCGAGGCGCGACGGGTCGGGCGCGAGGTGACCGGCAGGTCGACGGCGAAGATCAGCTCGCAGCACGGCATCCTCTACCAGGTCCTGGAGCGCAAGTTCGGCGAGGACAAGGCGCGCCTCTATGCCGAGGCGCAGGAGGCGGGCCTGAGCGAGATCCAGCGGCTCGCCCGCCGACATGGCATCGACGCCGACATCGAGCCGATGCCGGCCTATGTCTACACGCGGGACGAGAGCTACGTCTCCGAGATCGAGAAAGAGGTCGAGGTCGCGCGGCGCCTCGGCCTTCCCGCCAGCCTGACCCGCGACACCGGCCTTCCCTTCGACGTGGTGCAGGCGATGCGCTGGGACAACCAGGCGCAGTTCCACCCGACCCGCTATGTCGCCGGCCTCGCCGCCACCATCCCCGGCGACGGCAGCCAAATCTTCGAGCAGAGCCGCGCGATCGACTATGAGCCGACGCGGGTGGTCACCGAGGCGGGGACCGTCACCGCCCGCCATGTCGTCATGGCCACCCATTTGCCGCTCGGCCAGATCGGGCTCTATTACGCGCTCGCTTATCCGATGGCCGAGCCGGTGATCGCCGCGCCCATCCGTCGCGTGCCGCCGGGCATGTACAAGAATGCGGAACAGCCGGGCCATTCGATCCGCACCCACCGCCGCTCGGACGGGCGGGTCTATGCGATCGCCGCCGGCAGCCATTACAAGCCCGGCCATGTCGATGACGAACGCGAATACATGGCCGACATCGAGCGCTGGCTGACCGGGAATTTCGACGCCGGACCGGTCGAATATCGCTGGATCAACGAGGATTACAGCGCGATGGACAGCGCCCCCTTCGTCGGCTGGTCGTCGAAGCTCGGCCAATCCTATCTGGTCGCCACCGGCTTCGGCGCCTGGGGCATCTCCAACGGCACCGCCGCCGCGATGATCATCGCCGACCTCGCCACCGGCAAGGACAATCCATGGCTGGCCATGTTCGACGCGACGCGGGTGAAGCCGGTCGCCGGCGCCGGCGAGTTCATCAAGGAGAATGCCGAGGTCGCCGCGCATCTGGTCGGCGGCTACCTCTCGCGCAAGCCCAAATCCTATGAGGAGCTCGCGCCGGGCGACGCCGCGATCATGAAGATCGACGGCGACAATGTCGCCGCCTTCCGCGACGAGCAAGGCGTCGTCCACGCCGTCTCCGCGGTCTGCAGCCATATGGGCTGTCTCGTCGGCTGGAACGAGACCGACCGCAGCTGGGACTGTCCCTGCCACGGCTCGCGCTTCGCCCTGGACGGCGAGGTGATCCACGGCCCCGCCACCAGGCCGCTGGGATCGAAGATCACCGGCTGACCTTGCGGGCGACGCCGGACACTACAGGTACTTGATTTCCCGCAGCGGCTCGAGCGGGAGCCCGCCCACTTTCCGTTCCGCGGCGCGCTTGATAGAGTCGGCGCGACCGCCTTTGGGCCGCCGTCGCCGATGATCCGCTTGCTCCCGCCTCTTGCCGCCGCCGCAGCTTTGCTGCCTGCCGGATGCGCGACGGCGCCGCGCCCGGCGGTCGCGGTCGCGGCGGGCCGGGCGGTGGCCGGCGCCGCCGCGCAGGTGCGGCGCTGCTATCGCGACCCGATCGTGCCGACCTCCGCCAAGCGGATCGTCACCGACCTGCGCGTCCGTTATGCGGCCGACGGCGCCCTGATCGGGCCGCCGCAACTGGTGTGGCAGCAGGGCGTCACCCCGGCCAACCGGGCCTATGCGGAACGGATGGCGGAAGCGGCGAGCCTCGCCGTCATCCGCTGCTCGCCGCTGCGCCTGCCGGCCGAGCTCCATCGGGACGGCTGGGATGCGTTCGACCTGATCTTCAGCCACGCCTTGCTCGCCTGAGCCGAATCAAAAGCCCCGCCGCGCAAGGGGGGAACGCGGCGGGGCCCTTAAGGCCGGGAGTATCTCGTCGAAGCGCCCCGCCCTAGCCGCCAGGGAGAGGGCGGCCAGCCCCGAGATAGGAACAAGCGCCGGTTTTTAAAGGCCTTTCTCAGGAGGGCTGGGCGCCGTTCCCGGTCCCCGATTCGCGGCAGGCCTGCTCCATCTGCTCGACATGGGCGGAGGGCGCGTCGGCCGGCACGAGCGGCGGCACCGGCGGCGGCACCGGCGCCTCGGCGATGGTCACGATCTCCGAGCCGCCGCCGCTCAGCGTGCGGTGGACCGGGCATTTCCCGGCGACGTCGAGCAGGCGCGCGCGCAGATCGTCGGCGAGCGGGCCGGCGAACAGGATCCGCCGGGTGAAGCGGTCGCGCGGCGGCGTGCCGGGGATCAGCGCATGCTCGACCTCGACCCGGAAGGCGGGCACCGCCACCGGCTGGCGCGCGGTGTAGAGGCGGAGCGTCATCGAGGTGCAGGCGGCGAGCGCGGCCGAGAGCAATTGATAGGGCGTCGGCCCGGCGCCGCCGCCGCCGACCGATGCCGGCTCGTCGGCCAGGATCGGGCCGCCGGGCAATTCGATCAGGGTCGCGAACCGCCCTTCCCCTTCGGGCCGGGCGACGACCGCCGCGGGCGCCGCGGGCGAGGCCGCGGTCACAGGCTGTCCGAACCGCTCGCGGTGGCCGGGCGCGCCGCATCCGCGAGCAGCGTCCTCAGCCCGGCAAGCTTCGGCCGCAGCTTATGCTCCATCTCAGCCTCCTCTTCGATCAGCTCGACGCGCTCGCGATGGCGGCCGGCAAGGACCGCGTCGCGCTGCCGGCTGCGGTGCCGCACCAGCCCGCTCAGCAGCCGCGAGACTTCGTCCAGGTCCGGCGCCAGCTCGGCGGGGAACAGGCGCTTCGCGCCTTCCGCGGCGAGGGCGGCGGCGCGCAGCACCTCCTCGTCGGGCGGCGTGCAGCGCGACCAGCACAGCCAGAGCGCGTCGAACGGCGCGCAGGCGGCCTCGCGCCGGTCCAGCAGAGCCAGCCGGTCGACCTGGCCGGCGAGGGCGCGGTTCGCGGATTCCAGCGCGATGATGCGCGCCGCGTGACGCCGGAGCGCCAGCATGAGGGCGACGATCACGGCCGCCGCGACGACGATAAAGGCGGCGATCCCCAGCAGTTCGGCAGGCTCCCTCACCCGCCTTTAGGTGGCACATGCCGCGCCATTGAGGAAAAGGATTTTTGCGGCCAGTGATCCGGCGGCTTCAAAAGGCGGTTCCATGCCCACCATCCTGCTGCTCGTCGCGTCGAACGTCTTCATGACGATCGCCTGGTATTGGCATCTCAAGGGCGGGATGGCGCGGCCTTTGCTTCTCGTCATCCTGATCAGCTGGGCCATCGCCCTGGTCGAATATTGCTTCGCCGTGCCGGCGAACCGGATCGGCTATGCCCATGGCTGGAGCGCAGGCCAGCTCAAGATCGTACAGGAGGCGATCGCGCTGATCGTCTTCGGCGGCTTCATGGTCTGGGTGCTGGGCGAGCCGCTCCAATGGCGGCATCTCGCCGCCTTCGGCTGCATCATGGCGGCGGTGGGGTTCCTGTTCGTCGGCCGCTGAACCGGGCCTCGCCCGCCGACCGGACGACCGGCCGGCGGGAGGCTCGAACGGCGCCGGCTCTACCGCGGCATCTGGATGGTCGGGCCGAGATTGGCGATCACCTGGCGCGCGTCGAAGCTGCGCGGATCGGCGGGCCGGCCGTGGGACATCCCGATCTCGGCGCAGGCTTCATAGCTGGTGACGGTGCTGACGTCGTAATTGTCGGCCCAGAAGGGATCGCCCAGCCACGGATCCCAGCTGCGCCAGCCGCCGAAGCCGCGGCCGCGGAAGCGCCAGGACGGCCCCCAATAGCCCCACGGGCCCGGGCCGAACGGATCGCTCATCACCCGCGTGCGGGTGTGCGGATCGGTGCCGCGGCTCACCATGGTGAAGCTGTCATAGCCGGCCTGAACGGTGATCTCGGCGGCGCGGTAGAGGAGATAGTTCTCGACCCGCTGGCGCGAGGTGAACTCGTTGCCGAGGAAGCAGACCCGATAGTGATTCTCGTCGAGCCGCTGCTCGCTATAGCCGCCGGCCGAATAGCCGCCGCGCGGGTCGAGCGGCTGATAGGGCGTGGCGGTGGTGCAGGCGGCGAGGAGAGCGATCGCGGCCAGCGGCGCGGCAGCGGCGCGCAGCGAGCGAAGGGCGGTGCGGCGACTCATGACCCGGAAACTCCTTTTGCAAACTCGTCTTCTGGCGAAGACGCCGGTGAAACGCAAAGCCGGGCGCACCTGTTCCGGTCGACCCGCCGAGGCTTGGCCGTGGCGCCCGGTAAGGCTAGGAGCGCGCCAGACGAGTTTCCGGAGCATTTGATGAACGAACTGGCGAGGCGCAACGAGGTCCGCCGCCGCGAGGTGCAGGCGTTTCGCGACGAGGCCGTCGCCGGCCACCGGCGGCGGGCGCTGCCGGCTTTCGCCCATTATCCGCTGCCGAAGCTGAAGGCGCGGCTGGCCGAGGCGCTGTCGGCGCGCTGGGGCAAGGGCCGGATCGAGCCGCAGATCGAGACGATCGACCGTGCGCAATTCGGCGGCGACCTCGTCATCAAGCTGCCGCAGCTGCTGCGCGACGGCGGCCCCAAGGGGTTCATCGCCAATCATCTGCCGTGGATCGTCGAATTGCTGGAGGGCCCGGATTTCGCCGACGCGATCGCGCGGGTCGAGACCAGGGGCATGTACGTCAACGTCACCCTGTCCGACCGCTGGCTGCTCGACAGCGCCCAGGCGGTGGCGGATCTGGGCGAGCGCTTCGGCCTCAGCGACGCGCAGGCGGAGCGGACCTTCCTCGTCGACTATTCCTCGCCCAACGTCGCCAAGGTGCTGCACGCCGGCCATATCCGCTCGACGATCATCGGCCACGTCCTCTCCAACCTCCACGAAGGCTCGGGGGCGCTCGTCTACCGGGTCAACCATATCAATGATTTCGGCGGCTTCGGCTTCACCCTCGAAGGCTGGCGCCGCTTCGAGGCCCTGTTCCCCGGCGACATGGCCGGCAACGAGCGCCTGCTCGAAATCTACCGCATCCGCCGAGTGATGGAGAAACATGCCGGCGCCGGCAGCTGGCCGGAGGAAGCGGAGGAGCAGGCGCTGGTCGCGCGCTATTTCCCGGAAGCGCGGGACGGCGCCGGGCTGAAGGCGGCGTGGCAGGATTTCGTCGCCGCCGCCGACGCCCGTTTCGCGGCGCTGGAGACCGGCGCCAGCGAGGAGGTCGCGCTCTGGGCGGTGATGGTCGAATGGAGCCTCGCCGATTTCGAAACCTTTTACGACGCGCTCAACCTGCGCATCGATCTCGTGCTGGGCGAGAGCTTCTATTTCGACGCGGGCGACCGGGTGGTGGACGAGAGCCTCGCGAACGGCAGGGCCGTGCTCTACGCGCGCGAGCATGCCGATGCCGACATCGCCAGGCTGGACGCGCTCGACATCCAGCCGGCGGAGCGGGACAAGCGGGCCGAGGCGATCGAGAAGGATATCGGCGCCGTCGTCGTGCCGCTGGAGGGCGGCGAGCGCTATGTCGTCCGCCGGGCGGACGGGCGCAGCATCTATGCCACCCGCGATCTCGGCGCGATCCGGGTGCGGCGGGAGCTGCTCGATCCGACCGACCTCAGCTACGTCGTCGGCCAGGAGCAAAGGGTCCATTTCGACCGCCTGTTCAAGGCCGCCGAGGCGCTCGGCCTCGCCGAAGCGGGGATGCCGCATTTCCACCATGTCTGGTTCGGCTTCTACGTCGACGCGAAGACGGGGAAGAAATTGTCGAGCCGCGACAGCGTCTCCAACGTCAACCAGCTGCTGGCCCGCTCGGTCGACTATTTCCGCGGGCGGACGGCGGAGCGGGGCGATCAGAGTCCCGAGGAGGTCGCTTCGGCGGCGCACCAGCTCGCGGTCGGCTCGCTCGTGTTCAACGACCTCAAGCAGGACATCAAGGGCTCGGTCGACATCGACACCTCCGACCTGGAAGCGACCATCGCCGGCTTCGAGCGGGCGGGCGGCGCCTATATGGTCTACACCGCCTGCCGGGCGCGCAGCATCCTGCGCAAATCCGGGCAGGAGCCGGAGCGGGCGGAGGCGATCGGGGAGTTCGAGATCGACGCGCAGGAGGCGGCCCTGCTGCTCCGCCTGCAGCAGATCCCGGAACGGGTGGCGGCGGCGGCGGAGCAGCTCAATCCGACCCTGCTCATCCGCCACCTGCTCGAGACGGCGGGCGTCTATAACAGCTATTACATGCGCGCGCCGGTGCTGACCGAGGCGGGCGCCAATCCGGCGCGGCTGCTCATCACCAAGGCCGTCAACGTGGCTTTGGTGAACAGCCTCAGGCTCTGCCACGTCGAATGCCCGCCGAAGATCTGACCTGCGCTTCCGGTTATGAACCCAGCAGATGCTTCTGCACCTTGCCGGCGGCGGTGCGGGGGAAATCGGGGACGAAGACGAAGCTTCGCGGCACCTTATAGGCGGCGAGGCGGGAGCGGCAAAAGGCTTCGAGCTCGGGCGCGCCGGGCGGCGGCGCCGCCGCCGAGAGCTGGACGAAGGCGCGGCCGACCTCGCCCCATTTCGGATCCGCGGCGGCGATAACGGCCGCTTCGGTGACCGCCGGATGGGCGGCGAGCACATTCTCGACCTCCGCCGGATAGACGTTCTCCCCGCCCGAGATGAACATCTCCTTCCGCCGGCCGGCGACATAATAGAAGCCGTCGGCGTCGCGGCGGGCGAGGTCGCCGGAGCGAAGCCAGCCATCCCCGGTGAAGGCGGCGCGGGTCGCTTCGGGATCGTTCCAATAGCCGGGGGTGACGGCGGGACCGGAGAAGAGCAGGTCGCCGACCTCGCCGTCGGCGACGTCGCGGCCCCGGCCGTCGACGATCCGCACCGAGACGAGCAGCTGCGGCCGGCCGACCGAACCGATCCTGTCCCAGGCATGTTCCGGCGCGGCGAGGAAGGCGGTGGGGCCGGTCTCGGTCATCCCCATGCCGTTGCAGATGCGGATGCCGAGCGTTCGGCAACGCGCGACCAGCCGGTCGGGCAAGGGCGCGCCGCCGCAGCCCCAGTGCCGGACGCGGCCGAGCGGAACGTCCCCGAAGCGGGGATGGTCGAGCAATTCCTGGTAGACGGTGGGAACGGCGAAGATCGTGTCGAGCCGCTCCGCCTCGAGCAGGGCGACGATCGCATCGGCATCGAAGCCGGGGAGGACGATCACGGTTCCACCCTGGAACAGGGTCGGCAGCGTGTGGAGGTTGATCCCGGCCGTGTGGAAGAGCGGCAAATAGTTGA
>JAXDOV010000175.1:0-19537 GCA_034668705.1 Sphingomonadales bacterium | reverse complement strand
GCGAGCGACCGCGAAGATTGGCGACAATGTGCAAACCGCGTGGGAAGCCGTGCGCGCGGAAGCCGGGGGCTGTACCCGCTGCCACCTCTACAAATGCGGCACCCAGACCGTGTTCGGGGAAGGTCCGCTCGACGCCAGGATCATGTTCGTCGGCGAGCAGCCGGGCGACCAGGAGGATCTCGCCGGCAAGCCGTTCGTCGGTCCGGCCGGCCAGATCCTCGACCGCGCGCTCGGTGACGCGGGCGTCGACCGGAGCGCCACCTACGTCACCAATGCGGTCAAGCATTTCAAGTTCGAGCGCCGCGGCAAGCGCCGCATCCACCAGAAGCCGGACGGTCCGGAGATCATCGCCTGCCGCTGGTGGCTCGAGCAGGAGCGGATGCTGATCGGCCCGCTCGTCCTCGTCGCATTGGGCGCCACCGCCGCCCGCTCCGTGTTCGAGCGGGTGGTCACGATCGGCAGCATGCGCGGCCGCCCGCACCCGCTCGCCGACGGCGGGGAGGCCTGGGTGACCGTCCACCCCAGCTTCCTCCTCCGCGTCCGCGACGACCGCGAGGCGCAATATGCGAAATTCGTCGCGGATCTTCGGCAGATTGGGGAGAGGGCAAAGGCTTTGGTTTAGCCTGGCGCCCCATCTACCCGTCATCCCGGCCCTTCGTCGCCGCCTGCGGCGGCGCTCAGGATAAACTTCGGCAAAGCCGAGGGCCGGGATGACGGGTACGGCGGCGTGGCTCCGATGTCCTAAACCCGCACCAACATCTTGCCCATATTCGCCCCGCGGAACAGGTCGAGGAATGCTTCCGGCGCGGCTTCGATGCCGTCGCGGACGGTCTCGCGGCCCTTGACCTGTCCCGATGCGACCCAGCCGCCCATGTCGCGATAGAAATCGCCCATTTCCGGCAGATAATCGGTGTAGATGAAGCCCTGCATGCGGATGCGCGCGGCGATCACCCGCATGATGTAGCGGAAGGCGTGCGGCGGCGCGCCGTTATAGCCCTCGATCATGCCGCAAATGGCGAAGCGGGCATGCTGGCGCGCCGCGGCGAAGGCGGCATCGAGATGGTCGCCGCCGACATTGTCGAAATAGACGTCGATCCCCTTCGGCGCCTCGCGCAGCAGCGCCGGCACGATCGGCTCGGCCTTATAGTCGATCGCCGAGTCGGCGCCGAGCTCGCGCACCCAGGCGGCCTTGTCCGCGCCGCCGGCCGAGCCGATCACGGTCATGCCCTTCGCCTTGGCGATCTGCACCACCGCCGATCCGACCGCCCCGGCCGCGGCCGAGACGAAGACGATGTCCCCCTGCTTCGCCTCGGCGACCCGCAACAGGCCGAAATAGGCGGTGGCGCCGGTGAGGCCGAGATTGCCGAGCCATTGATGATCCTCGACCGGCATCGGCGGCACCTTGTTGAACTTCTCGGCCGGCCCGGTCGCAGCCTCGCGCCAGCCCATCATGTGGAAGACGGTCTCGCCCTCGCGGAAATGGGGCGAGCGGCTCTCGACCACCGTGCCGACCGCGCCGCCCTCGAGCGGCGCCCCGATCTCGAATGGCGGCACATAGCTTTTCACGTCGTTCATCCGGCCGCGCATATAGGGGTCGACCGACAGCCATTTGTTCTCGACGCGGATCCAGCCGTCCTGCAGCGCCGGCGCGGGCAGCGCCTTCAGCTCGAAATTGTCCATCGCCGGCAGGCCGTTCGGCCGCGACTTCAGGTGCCAGGCGCGATTGCCGTCGGTCATTTTCGTCCCCTCCGTCAGGCGAGGCGCAGGCCGCGCCGTTGCTCGGCATGAAGATGCCACGCCGCGGCCGCGCGAAGCAAGGAAAAGGCCCGACTCCGCGCGGTTGCGGAGCCGGGCCTCTCCCAAGCGATCCGGACTATTCGTCGCGGTCGCGATAGGTGCCCGAGAAGCTGCGGTCGAGGTTGCGGGGGCCGTCGCCGCCTTCCTCATTGCCGCGCTCGAACAGGGCCCGGTTGCGCTCCTCGCTCCGCCAGGCCTCCTTCGCCTCCTCGGCCGTGCGGTTCAGGCTCACCTTGTCGTCGACATTCTCGACCCAGGAGCAGGGGATCGAATGGTGGATGCCGCCGGCATCGGGATCGGACCTGGCGAGGATGATGCGGTCGCCCCGCACCTTGTCCACCTTGCCGACATGGCTGCCGTCGGAGCCGACCACCTCCATATGCTCGGTCACCTTGTTCAGGGCTTGGCGCTGGCCCTGGCGCTTCGAGCGCCAGCTGCCGAACTCCTGCTCGAACTTCGAATGATGCTCGCGGCGATATTCGTCATAATCGCGGTCGAGATCCTCGATCTGGCGCCGGCGCCATTCCGAATAATGGGGATCGTGGCCGCTCTGGCCGCCGCCCCGCTCGTCCATGATCGCGGCATAACGCGACGCGTTGCCGGGGCTGGTCCTGGACGGGCCGAAACGGCCCTCATAGACGCCGGTCGGCGCCGACATCGGATGGGCGCCGTGGGTACCGGTGCTGCCGACATCGACCCGGTCGAAGCGCCGGCCGCGATCGTGATCGCCGCCATAGCCCGAGCCTCCCCAGGGTTCCGCAGGCTCGACGCCGTAGCCGGCGCCATAGCCGGCCTCGCCGCCATAGCCGTCGGCGAAGCGCTCATCGCGTTCGCCGCGGTCGCCGCCGAACCAGCCGCGCTCGCCCGGCCGCTCGCGGTTCCAGCTTTCGCCGCGCTGGTTGCCCCAGCCGCCGCCGAAGCCGCCGGCATTGCCCTGTCCCGGGTCGCGGCCATAATCATTGTCGCGCCGGCCGGTCATGCCCTGCTCGCGCGCCCAGCGGCGCTCATCCGCCTCGCGCCGGCGCTGGGCTTCCTCGTCGCCGAACCAGGAGCGGACCTCGTCGCCGGCCCGGTCGAGGAAGCCGCGATCGTCGTCGCGGCCGCCATAGGAGCCGCGCCCGCTTTGGCCCCGATAGTCGCCGCGTCCATAGTCGCGGTCGCGGTCGCGGTCGCGGTTACGCTCGCGCCATCGATCGCCGCCATAGCGATCGTCGCCATAGGTGCCCATTCCAGATCTCCTCTGATGCCGGACGCCACCGGCGCGGCCCATCCGCGCGTACGTCCGGAGTCGAAACGAGGATCGGGGCGGCGCCGTTCCGGCTGGCGGGGCGGTCCGTTGGCCGCGTCCGCCGAAACGAACCCGCCGATGAGGAGGGGATATTGCGGCGTTGCGAAAGCGGGCGCGCGTCGCTATCTGGGCGCCTCTCGGGTCCCCGCTCCCTCCCATGGAACGGGCTTGAAACGGCGCGGGGCTGTAGCTCAGATGGGAGAGCGCTGCAATCGCACTGCAGAGGTCAGGGGTTCGATTCCCCTCAGCTCCACCAGCCTAAGTCGTTGATCAGGCTGACATTCTTCGCTCACGCTGCTTTTGCACGGGGCCGGTGCGTATCGCCGGCGTTATCGCACATGCACCTGGGCAGGCTTCGACAGCTCACTGGAGAAGGCGTCGATCTGCCGCACCGCGATGCTCCGGCTTCGGCGCGACGAACCGCCGGATGAAAGCGCGAGAGATCGGCCATGTTGCTCACCGGCCCGGTTTGCGGCATTTGACAGCCGCTCGAAGCTTCGAAAATGCAACTGTGCGAGCGGTAGGAGGTGCGGATGGGCAAACCGCTCGTTGCGTCGCTCGTGGCTCTGGCAATGGTCGGGCTCTCACCGGCCCTTGCGCAATCGCACGACAGTCACGCGCCGTCTGCGCCGCCGACCACCTTGCGCGGCTGGGCCGAAGGGGCGCAGCTGTTTCAAGGCCTGGGCGATTTCCATCGCAAGATCGCGACCCGTTCCGCGCTCGCTCAGCGGTTCTTCGACCAGGGCATGCGGTTCATCTGGGCCTTCAACCATGACGAGGCGACCCGCTCGTTCGCCAAAGCTGCGCAGATCGATCCGCGCTGCGCCAGCTGCTACTGGGGCGTCGCGCTCACTCTCGGGCCGAATTACAACATGCCGATGATGGCCGAAAGCCGCGCCCGGGTCGGCTGGCAAGCCGTCCGCATGGCCCAGGCCAACACCCGACACGCATCTCCCGTGGAACGGGCGCTGATCGCGGCGGTCGCGATGCGCTACACCGGCTCGGCGCCGATCGACCCTTCGAACAGCCGGCCGCTGTTCCAGCATTATGTCGATGCGATGCGGCAGGTGGCGGCCCGCTATCCGAACGACGCCGACGTGCGGACGCTGTTCGCGGAAGCGCTGATGAACACCAATCCATGGAAATTATGGAATGCCGACGGAACGCCCGGAGCCGGCACGCCGGAGATTCTGGATGCGCTTCGGAGCGTTCTTGAACGCCATCCCGGCCACCCCGGAGCGAAT
Organism: Sphingomonadales bacterium; assembly: GCA_034668705.1. Taxonomy (GTDB): domain Bacteria; phylum Pseudomonadota; class Alphaproteobacteria; order Sphingomonadales; family Sphingomonadaceae; genus Allosphingosinicella. The sequence goes on along the minus strand of JAXDOV010000175.1, from coordinate 15,208 downwards.
CATTATTGGATTCATGCAGTCGAAGCGTCGTCGCACCCGGAGCAGGCGCTGCCATCCGCCGAGGCGTTGAAAGGCATGATGCCGGCCGCCGGTCATCTCGACCATATGCCGGCCCACATCCTGCAGCGGGTGGGCCGGTATGAAGATGCCGCGCAGGCGAACCGCGAGGGCGCCGCGGCGGACCTGGCGTATCTGAAGCTGACGGCGCCGCCCGATTATTATCCCATGTATCTCATCCACAATTACCAGTTCCTCGCCAGCGCGGCGGCGATGGAGGGTCGGCGGGCGGAAACCATTTCCGCATTGCGGATGGCGTTGCGGCACATGCCGGAATCAATGATGATCGCCATGCCCGGACTCGATTGGTCCGCGGGGTTCCTGTACGACGGCATGATCCGGTTCGGCATGTGGGACGACATGCTCAAGGAGCCGGCACCCAATCCCAAGCTGGCCGGCCAGACGATCAGTTTCCTGCAGTCGCGGGCGACGGCCCTGGCGGAGAAGGGCCGCCTCGGCGAGGCGAAGGCGGACCTCGCCGCTGCGCGGGCGTTCATTGCAGCCGTCCCCGCGGATGCCGTTCAGGGTCTCAATTCCGCAAAGTCGCTATACGAGATCGGCCAGCTCAAGGCGCAGGCGCGGGTCGATCGCCGCAACGGCCGGGTGGATGATGCCATAGCCGGGCTGCGCGAGGCGGTCGCGCGCGAAGACAAGCTTTCCTATGAAGAACCCAGCCAGGTGTTTTTTCCCGTCCGCCATCTTCTCGGGGACGTGCTGCTCGCGAGCGGACGCGCGGCGGAAGCCGAGAGCGTCTATCGCGAGGACCTGGCGGGCCATCCCCGCAACGGATGGGCCCTCCACGGTCTTGCCCGCGCACTCGGGGAGCAAAAGCGCGAGCCCGAAGCAGCCGCTGTCCGCCGGCAATTCACCGAAGCCTGGCGCAATGCCGATTTCTCCCTGACATCTTCGGAGATCTAGACGCCTGAAAACCAACGCAGACCGGCCCGTTCGCACATGCGCGAAGCTACTCAATGATTTTGGGATGATTTGGGTCGATGCGGACGGCAGCTTGGGGGGAACGCGATCGTAAGGTTGCCACGGCCAACTTCGTTTGCACCGACTCGGTTGATCGTGATTAAGTGACTTTGGCAACAGAGGAGGCTGAGATGTCAGTATTCATGGTCGAACGAAGCCTCGGCGGGATCAGCATGGACAACCTTGGTGGAGCCCAGAGGGCTGCAATCGACAAGGGAGAACAGATGACTGCATCGGGAACGCCGGTGCGCTACCTTCGCAGCACTTTTGCCCCTGAGGATGGACGCTGCATGTGCCTGTTTGAGGCTCAGTCCAGCGAAGATGTGAAACGCCTCAATGATGAAGCCGGACTTCCCTATGATCGCGTCGTTCCGGCAATGGATCTAACCCCGCAGTAACTTCGAACCGGCGCCCGTAGGCCGCGATCGCGCTTCCAAGGGCGCTCCGTTCAAGCCGCGACGTCCAGCCTCAAAGCCCCTGAGCCCGCGACCGAAACGGCCTGGGAGCAGAAGCCGCGCCGCCGCTGGTACCAGATCATACGTCGGCAGCATTTCCGTCGCTGTTGATCCCCGCGCCGCTTTGGGTCGCCCGATTACGCGGCAGGAACTGACTAGTTGAGTGTGTTGGACACCCGCTCGAGCGGTCGAAAACGAATGCCGCTCGAGGCCTGGCGCCGCTCCTCTTCGCGCTGCTCCGGCGACCTGCAAAGAGACGTCGCAAGTTCACGCAGCTCGGCAGCTATGACGGTGATCCCCGAATTTTCATCACGGGCCGCGACGTCCAATTTGTGGCGGGCAGACGCGACCACCCGGAGGGCGACGGCGAGTCTCAATTCAGGGTCATGCCCACTAATCTCTGCCTTCAGAATTGCTTCGTAGAGATCACAGTCGGCGCTCGACAGCGCCTCGCGGAGCCGCTCGACACGGCCAAGACACGTCTTTAGCGTCTTTCGGATCAGTTCGAGCTCGGCTGGGTCTGCCGCCGTCAAGCTCGGGAACAAATCGCCTTTATCCGCCACCACGCGCCTCTCCCCCCAGGCCCGCCTATACTTGCCACCGGCCGGACATTATTCATACTACTTTCGACCTTTTGCAATTTTGCAATCGACCAGATCAGCAAGAAGCTGCCGGCGCACTTTCACGAGAGCGCCGCGATAGGTTCTCCCAGCAACAGGATCGAGGCGAGAATGAGGGTAATCGAAGTTTCTCATGGGCATCCTCTCTATGCCTTCGAGGCCGCGCACCTAGTTCGCCACTGGATGGAGCCTCAGCCGGGTTCCAGAGCCCGCGGCAAGCGATTGTCCCCGATTCGTGATGGTTCCTTAATGAGCGCGTCGTAAACTCTGGCCCGCCGACGAGAGCCGGCGCGTCTTTCGTGGGGAGAGCCGATATGCCGATTAGCCTGAAACGCGAGCCGCGATTCGCGTCTCGCAGTCCGCGCATTGCCGCCCGCCTTCCGACCGTGGTGCTGCTGCCCGACGACCGGGAAATCCGGGTGCATATCCGAAACATTTCTCCCGGCGGGTTCATGGCCGTGAGCTCCGTGCAGATCCCCGAGGGAACCTGCTTTGGCATCGAGATCCCCGGTCGCGGCATCGTCCGGGCGGAAGTCTGCTGGACGGATGGCGAGGCGTTCGGCGCGAGCTTTCAGACGCTGCTCAAAATACGCAAGGTCGACTAGAGTCGGTCACGGTCAGATTGATCACCGGTCCGTTCGGGCTGAGCAACCTCAGCTCCGCCAGCCATCGCCGCTGGTACGGCTCCGGCTGACAAGCCAGCTGCGGCTGCGCGGGACTGCGCCTCCCTCGCCTCACATCTGGCGTTTCAGGACGCCCTTCTCCGCCAGCACTGTCGCCACCGCCGCGGCAATCGCGCGGGCGGCGCGGGCGTCGGGGTGGCGGTCGCCGGGGACGCGCCAGGCGGCGGGGAACCTGACCAGCAGATAGGGAATGTGGCCGGCGTCGAGGACCATGCGCCGGATCGCGGTCTCGCGCGGCGCCTCGGGCGCGGGTTGCGGCACGAGGATGATCGGCTCGGCGCCGCGGGAGCGGGCGAGGGCGATCGCCGCGCGGAGCGCCGCCCGGGTCATGGCGACGCCCTCCCGGATCGCGTTCGCGCTGCGATAGCGGAGCGGCCGCCGGGCCAGCTCGACCAGCCGCAGCGGCGGGCGCTCGGCGGGGTGCCAGCGCAGGTCCGCGTCGAGATGGGGCCGGTCGCGGTCCAGGTTGCGGTCGAGGAGGCTCGGCACGAACGGGACGATCACGGCGACCGGGCGGGCGAAGCGGGGAAGCTCCCGCCGCAGCCGCAGCGCGATCTGGTCGGTGGCATAGGCATTGACGGCGATGTCGGCGGCCTGGAGCCCGGTCATCCGCTCGAGCTGCGCCGGGATCGTTTCCGGCCATTCGAGGCCGTAGCCGAACAGGATCGACTCCCCGGCGAAGACGATCGTGGGGCGCGCGACGTCGATCCGCCGCCCGACCTGCGCGATCCGATAGCCATGAGCGTCGGTCGCGTAACGGACGATGCGGCCGCCAAGCGGGACGCTGCCCTGATGATTGGGCAGGAAGGTCCAGCCGAGGATTGGATCGCGGACCCGGCGCGGCTCGGCATTGTCCGACCTCTCCTGCACCGATCGCCAGCTGCGGGTCCTCAGCACCCCCTCGGTCGCCGCCAATGCCGTCGTGACGGCGAGCAAGGCGCTGAGGCTGCCGAACATGATCTCGCGCCCGCGCCCCTTTTCGATCCCCCGAGCCAGGCGCGGCCGCACGACCAGGATCAGCAACAGGCCGGCGAGCGCGATCAGGATGCGCAGGACCAGCACGATCCTGAGCTGGACGTCCCAGGACCATGCCCAGGCCGGGAGGAAATGGCGCTCGGCCCAGCCGGGGCCGGCGGCGGCGGCCAGCAGGACGAGCAGCGCGCCGGCGGCGCCCACCATGGCATTGGCGGCCTTTGCCGTGCGTAAGCTGCTGATAACGGCCCCCTAGACGAGGCACCGTCCCGCGGTCATGATGCCCCCGTTTTGGGGGGTAGCGTCGATGCGTTCCTGGCTCAAGCCGATCCAGATTCTCGTCTGGCGCGATCCGGTTCGCCGCGGCCACCGGCTGCTGCGCTTTGCCGAGGTCGAGGCCGATGGCGGCCGCGACCTCGCCCGCGCCGCCGAGCTCACCCATGACGCGAAGCTGCGCCGGCTCTATCTGCGCCACGCCGCGGACGAGCAGCGCCATTCCGAGATCTTCCGCCAGCGGGGAACCGAATTGCTGCGGGCGCATCGAAAGCAAGGCGAACCCGCCTGGCAACCGGACTGGCTGGCTCCCGGCGAACGCGGGCTCGACGACGTCGAGGTGGCGGCGGACCGCGACGGTCCGCTCCTCGCCTTCCTGCATCTGTCCGAAGCCGCGGCCGCGCGCAGCTTCACCGCCTATCGCGAGGCGGTGGGAGACGACCGGGACACGCGAGCCGTCTTCGCCACCATCCTCAAGGACGAGGAGTTCCACATGACCTATACCCGCCACGAGCTCGCGCGGGTGTCGCCGCGGCGCCAGGGATGGCTGCTCTGGAAGGCGCGGCTCGGCCGGCTGTGGAAGGGTTATCTCCGCATCGCCGTCGCCATCGCCGGCGTGATGGGCGCGGTGGTGCTGACCCTCCAATATTTCATCCTGCTGCCGCCTTTCGCCTGGGCGGCGAAGCGGGCGGCGAAGCGCGAGGCCGAAGGCTGGACGACCGCCGCCGCCGCGCGCGACCTCAAGGCGCAATATTGATGAAGATCCTCGGCCTCTCCGCTCTCTATCACGATTCCGCCGCCGCTTTGCTGATCGACGGCATGCCGGTCGCGGCGGTGCAGGAGGAACGGCTGTCGCGGCGCAAGAACGACGCCACCTTCCCCATCGCCGCGGTCGAATATTGCCTCGACCAAGCCGGGCTCGAGCCGGAGGCGCTCGACGCGATCGTCTTCTACGAGCGGCCGATGCTGAAGTTCGAGCGCATCCTCACCAGCGCCCTGCGCGCCTTCCCGCGCTCCTGGCGGGCCTTCCCGCACGCGATGAAGAACATGCTCGGCGAAAAGGCCTGGGTGCGCGGCATCATCAGCTCGCGCCTCGGCGTCCCCGGCGGCAAGATCCTGTTCACCGAGCATCACCAATCGCATGCCGCCGCCGCCTTCCTCACCGCGCCGACCGAGCGGGCGGCGATCCTCACCGCCGACGGCGTCGGCGAATGGGCGACGCTGACCGTCGGCAGCGGCGAGAGGGGGCCGGGCGGCACCGCGATCCACCTCGACCGCGAGATCCGCTTCCCCCACTCGCTGGGCATGCTCTATTCGACCTTCACCGCCTTTCTCGGCTTCGCGGTCAACGAGGGCGAATATAAGGTGATGGGCCTCGCCGCTTATGGCGAGCCCAGCATGGCGGACGCGGTGCGGCGGCTGATCCCGCGCACCGCCGACGGCGCCTTCCGCCTCGATCTCGATTATTTCGAGTTCCACAGCAGCGCCCGGCGTTCCTTCTCCGACAAGTTCGTCGAATTGTTCGGACCGCCCCGCAACCGCTACGAGCCGATCGATCTCGCCACGGCGGAAGGGCGCCGCTTCGCCGACTGCGCCGCCAGCGTCCAGCTCGTGCTCGAGGACATCCTCGTCGACCTCGCCCGCGACCTTCACGCGCGGACCGGCCTTCCCGACCTCTGCTTCGGCGGCGGCGTCGCGCTGAACGGGGTCGCCAATGCCCGCATCCTGCGCGAATCCGGCTTCGAGCGGCTGTTCGTCCCCTCCGCCCCCGGCGATGCCGGCTGCGCTCTGGGCGCCGCGCTCTATGCCGACCGCGTCCATTTCGGCAATCCGGACCGCGACTTTCCCGACCATTGCTTCTGGGGCCCGGTCCCCGACGGCGGCGCCCTCGCCCGCATCGCCGGCGAGGACCGCTTCCCCTGCGAGACGGTCGAGGATGACAGGCTGATCGAGGAGACGGCCGCCGATCTCGAAGCCGGCCGCATCGTCGGCTGGATGGAGGGGCGCTGCGAGTTCGGCCCGCGCGCGCTCGGCCATCGCAGCCTGCTCGCCGCGCCGCATGACGCGGCGACCCGCGACCGGCTCAACCGCGACATAAAATATCGCGAGGAATTCCGCCCCTTCGCGCCGGTCGTGCCGATCGAGGAGGCGGAGCGTTTCTTCGCGCTGCCGCCGGGCGGCGCCGGCCTCGCCTGCTTCATGTCCGGAGTCTTTCCGGTCCGGCCGGAATGGCGCGACCGGCTCGCCGCCATCACCCATGTCGACGGCACCGCCCGGCTGCAGACGGTCGAGCGCAACGTCTCGCCGCGCCTCTACGACCTGCTTCAGGCCTATGGCCGCCGCAGCGGCATCCCGGTGCTGCTCAACACCTCGCTCAACCTCGCCGGCGAGCCGATCGTCTGCACCGCCCAGGAAGGCTATTCGACCTTTCGCCGCAGCGGCGTCGACCTGCTGATCGTCGGCAACACCAGGGTGAGGAAACGCGCGCGCACGACCGCGACCGCCGCGCAGACGGAGGAATATGCATGATCAGGAAAAGGGGCAGGCTGAGGCGGCAATTGGTGGTGCTCGGCAGCGCCTTCGGCTCGACCGGCGACCTCGCCCGCGGCCTGTGGCGGGGCGGCTCGGACAAGAAAATGATCATGCCGATCGCCATCTTCCTCTGCGTCACCGGCTTCCTGCTGGTGCTCGCGGCGGGCGTCGAGGCGCTGGCGCCGTTCATCTATTCGATCTTCTAGCGCAGCCGGGGGCGTGGACGCCGGCTCCTTCAACGTCGCGGCGCCAAATCCGAGCGCGCCCGGCCCGGCGGACGAGCTGCTTTCGCTGCTGGCCTGTCCCGCCTGCCGAGGCGCGCTGACCGAGGGTTTCGCCTGCACCGGCTGCGGCGCGGCATGGCCGGCCCCGGACGGCATTCCGCAGCTTCGCCCGCCGGTGGCGGGACCGACCGAGACGGTGCGGCAATTCTACGACGCCGCGCCCTTCCCCGGCTATCCGCCGAACGACAGCCTCACCTGGCTGCGCAGCCGGGCCGAGCGGAGCGCCTTCGCGCGCCTGCTCGACGCATCCATCCCCGGCGACGCGCGCATCGCCGAGATCGGCTGCGGCACCGGCCAGATGAGCCTCTATCTCGCCCGCGCCGACCGCTTCGTCGTCGGGCTCGATCTTTCCCGCGCCGCGCTCGGCCTCGGCGCGTCGGCGGCGCGTCGCTGGGGCGTCGACCGGGTCCGCTTCGTCGAATGCGACCTCGGCCGCCTGCCGCTTCGCGAGGGCGCCTTCGACGTCGTCTATTGCTCGGGCGTGCTCCACCATACGCCCGACCCGCGCGCCGCCTTCCGCGCCATTGCCGGCGCGGTACGGCCCGGGGGTATCATCGTCCTCGGCCTCTACAATCGCTATGCGCGGCTCCCGCTGAGGCTGCGGCGCATCGTCGCGCGGCTCACGAACTATCGCTGGATCCCGTTCGACCCGGTGCTGCGCGAGCGCCATGCCGAGCCGGCGCGGCGCGAGGCGTGGCTCAGGGACCAGTATCGCCACCCGGAGGAGCATAGCCACAGCGTCGCCGAGATCCGCAAATGGTTCGCCGAGAACGGGATCGACTATGTCTCGACCTATCCGAGCACCCTGATCGGCCACGAGCCGGAGGACCTGTTCGCCCCCGCCGAGGACGAATGGGCGCCGGAGAGCCTGCTCGCGCAGATCGGCTGGATGCGCTCGCTCGGCGGCGAAGGCGGCCTGTTCGTCACCATCGGTCGCCGCCCGGGCTGATCACTTCACGCGCTCGACGCAGAGCCGGAAGGCGAAGCGGCGGACGATGCGCACCTGGTCGGGCGGGATCCCCGCCTCGGCGACCAGAGCGCGCCATTCGTCCGGCCGGAAGGAGCGCGCGATCGACAGCCTTCCGTCCTCGCGGACGATGCGGTGGACGAGGAGCAGGCGCGCAAGGAGCGGGAAGCCCCAATAGGAGAAAGCGAGGCGGTGGAGGTCGCAGATCAGCCAGCCCCGCCGCGCCTCGCTCTCCATGTAGCGCAGGAAGGTGGTCAGCTGGGCATCGGTCATATGGTGGGTGACCTGGCTGCTGATGACGAAATCGAACGGCCCGTCCTGGTCGAGATAGTCGCCGGCGCGATAGTCGATGCCGAGCTCGGGCGGGGTCGCGGCATGGGCCGCCTGCAGGCTCTTCTCGTTCAGATCGACGCCGACCAGATCGGCCTCGATCCCGCGCCGCTGCGCCCAGCGGGCGACGGCGCGGAGCACGTCGCCGTCGCCGAAGCCGACGTCCATCAGCCGGAAGCGTTTGGCGGACCCGATCGCGCGGCGGAGGAAGGCGAGGGTCGGATGGGCGGTGAAGGTCCATCGATTGACCCGGGCGAGATCGTGGAGGACCTTCTCGTAAATGGCCGGATCGAGGTCCGGCGCGTCCATCTGCTCGTCCTGGCGCGAGCGTATTGCAAGATTGGCCATCATCGGCTCCGGGGTCATCGGGGGGCTCCATATCACGGACCCGGATGCCGCTCGAATCGCACGGTTCCGGCCGTTGATCGGCGCCGGCTCCCGGCTTAGGGCCCGTACTCAATTCCCGCGGCGGCGTGACGGAGCGCATTTTGGCCGGTGGATAGGAGCGAGGAGGGCGCGATGCGGGACATCGCGCCCGACGAGCGACGCCGCCACCGGCCAAAAGGCGCCCGCCCCCGAAGGGGGTCGTCCGGAGAGGCGCGCCGGGTGCGTCGCGCGGCTTGTCCGTAGTCCCCGCTACGGCCTGCGCCGCGCTCCTGCTCTGCGCACCTCTCCGGACGATCACGCTCGTTGCGGGAATCGAGTACGGACCCTAGGGGACATCATGCGCTGGTTCCTTGCCGCTTTGCCGCTGTTCGCCGCGAGCGCCGTTGCATCCGCCGCGCCGGCGGCGATCCAGGGCCTGTGGCTGACCGACGACCATAAGGGCCTGGTCCAGATCGCGCCCTGCGGCCGCTTGTTGTGCGGCACGATCGCGAGAGTGGCCGATACCAGCGGCAATGCGCCCAGGACGGACATCCACAATCCCGATCCGGGTCTGCGCGGCCGGGCGATCCTCGGCCTGCCGGTCCTCGCCGGCTTCGAAAGTTCGGGCAGCTATTGGAAAGGCCGCGCCTACGATCCGAAGAGCGGCAAGAGCTATCGGTCGACCCTGGAGCTCAATCCCGACGGCACGCTGAAGGTGTCGGGCTGCATCCTCTTCATCTGCCAATCCCAGCGCTGGACCCGGATCCGCTAGAGTCTGTTCGATTGATATTGAAACACCGTTCGGGCGGGTGATTCAATCTGACGGTGACCGACTCTAAACCTGCTTTTCCCACACGAACACGCCGTAGCGCATCGCGCCCGTCCGCAACGCGACCATCAGCCGCGGCAGGCTGAGCAGGAAGCCGCGATTGTCGGTGCCGCGGCTGAGCGCCAGCCGGCGGAGCGCCGGGTCGGTGACGAGCCGCACCAGCGTGCGGCGCAGGCAGATCGCCCAGGTCCGGCGGACGTTGCGGCTGACGTCGTCGTAACCGAGCAGCGAGAATCCCGCCGCCGCCGCCATCGCCAGATATTCGCTGCGGCTGCCCATCGACGGCAGCCGGCCCTCGCGGCAGATCGGCTCGAGCAGGTGGCGCACCTCGCGCGAGCCCGGCTCCTCGGTCGACAGCCAGGCACAGACGACCAGCCGCCCGCTTGGCCGCAGCACCCGCGCGGCTTCCGCGAAGAAACGCGGCTTGTCGACCATATGCTCCGAGCTCTCGATCGCATAAGCGCGGTCGAAGCTTGCATCGGCCATCCTGTTGTCGAGCCAGTCGCGGCAGAGGCAGGTGAATCCCGGCTCCGCCTGCGACCGGGCCCGGCCGATGCGGGCCTGGGCCTCGGAGATGGTGAAGCCGGTCACCTTCACCTGCCGATGCTCCGCCAGCCAACCTCCCGTCGCGCCATAGCCGCAGCCGATGTCGCAGACCTCCTGGCCGGGACCGAGGTCGAGCCGGTCCGCGACCAGCCGCACCAAAGCCTCGGCGGCCGCGGCCGGAGTCTCGCGCCCGCTTATCCAATAACCGTGATGGACATGCTCGCCCCAGATGTCGCGATAGGCCTGATCGAGCTCGTCATAATGATGGCCGACGTCGCGGGCGGTCTGGGGCAGATCGGGGAAGATCATCGGCCCGCGAACATGTGCGGGAGATGGCGGCCGGTCAACGTCCGCTCTTTCCCGCGGTTCGTCGCGCGCCTAACGGTCCCGCCATGCCCGAGGACCTGCCGCCCCCCATTCCCGCCGCGACCCTGATCCTGATGCGGCAGCCGGCATCGGGCCCGCCGGAGATATTGATGATGGAGCGGGCGCAGAGCATGGCCTTCGCCGCCGGCGCGCTGGTCTTCCCGGGCGGGCGGATCGACGCCGGCGATCACGAAGCCGCCGCCGTGCTGGCGCCGGACCTGGCCGACGCGGCCGCCCGCATCGCCGCGATCCGCGAGACGATCGAGGAGACCGGCATCGCCCCCGCTCTGTCGCCCGCGCCGGACGAGGCGGCCGCGGCGGGGCTTCGCGCCGGCATCGCCGCCGGCACGCCCTTCGCCGAGCTGCTCGCCCGCGCCGGCCTCTCGCTCGAGCTCGACGCGCTCATCCCCTTCGCCCGCTGGTGCCCCAATTTCCGCGAGGGGCGGCGCTTCGACGCGCTCTTCTACCTGGCCGAAGCGCCGCCGGGCGCCGGCAGGACGAGCCCCGACCAAGCGGAGGCGGTCCGCACCTTCTGGGCCGGCGCCGCCGACGTGCTCGCCGAGATCGAAAGCGGCGGCGCCCGGGCGATCTTCCCGACCCGCCGCAACCTCGAGCGGCTCGCCCATTTCGCCTCGTTCGAGGAGGCGCGCGCCGACGCCGCCCGCCACGACGTGCGGCGGATCACGCCCTGGGTCGAGGAACGGGACGGCCGGCCGCATCTCTGCATCCCGGAGGGGATCGGCTATCCCGTCACCGCCGAACCGCTCGAAAGCGCGATGCGGCGCTGATTCGAGCGAAGCCCTCGCCCAATGCCCCTCCTCCGCTGGATCCGGCGCCTCGCCCTCCTCTTCCTGCTCGCCTGGGCCGGGCTGCTGCTGTGGGGCTATGCGCCCAAGCATCCGGAGGACCTGCCCTGGACGCCGCTGGATCTCACCAAGCCGATCGGCGCCTTCACCGGCCGCAAGCTCGCCTCGGTTCACGGCGCCCATTGCCGCGCCCTGCTCGACCGCGCCGGCATCGGCTTCACCGCGCTGCCGCCAATGCGGGAGGATGCGGAATGCGGCTATGACGACGCTGTCCGCCTCGCCCCGGAAGGCGCTGCCGCAATCGCCTTCCGTCCCGCCGGCCTCGGCACGAGCTGCCCCGTCGCCGCCGGCCTCGCCCTCTGGGAATGGCACGTCGTCCAGCCCGCCGCCCTCGCCCGCTTCGGCCAGCGCGTGACCGGCATCGATCATTTCGGGAGCTACAGCTGCCGCCGGATGTACGGGCGGAAGAACGGGCTGTGGAGCGAGCATGCCCGCGCCAATGCGGTCGACGTCGCCGGCTTCCGGCTCGAGGACGGCCGCCGGATCGACGTCGCCGCCGACTGGAACGATCATGGCGCCAAAGGCGGATTCCTCCACGACGTGCGCGACGGCGGCTGCCGCCTGTTCGCGACGATGCTCTCCCCCGATTACAATGCCGCCCACCGCGACCATCTCCATCTCGACGAGGCCCATCGCGGCGCCTGGGGCTGGCGCGCCTGCCGCTGAGCTTCGCGCGACTCGTTGCGCAAGCGCAGGCGGGGCGCTGCGCCGGGACGCGAAGACGCGGCGTTCGAGTCTCGCCGGGGGCCCGGCCTCCGCCGGGGTGACGGATTTGCAATCCGTCAGAATCAATTCGGCCCCGCTCCGGGGAGGAGCGAGGCCGAACCTTGAATCAGCCTGGCGCCGGCAAACCGGCGGCGGGGCCTATTTCAGATGGTTGGACAGGTGCTTGTTCATCTCGAACATGGACACCTTGTCCTTGCCGCCGAAGACCTTCTTCAGCTTGTCGTCGGCCAGGATCTCGCGCTTGTTCGCCGGATTCTGGAGATTGTTCTTGCGGATATGATCCCAGATTTTGCTGACCACCTGGCTGCGCGGCAGCGGATCGGTACCGGTAATCGCGGCGAGATCCGCCGACGGCTGCACGGGCCTTGCGAGCCCGCCACGAGCGCCGCCTGAAGTTGCTTTAGCCATCATTCCCTCCCTGTAGTGCTGGCCTGATAAGCCCCAAACGCGCGGCGAGTGCAAGAGCGGAAGCGGCAGAGTATCGCAGGAAAACCGCCTCTCATGCGAATATGATGTGGATTAAAGGTCCCGGGCGCCGAAATCGGGCCGGATCGACACGAAAACCCACAGCGCGAGGAGCAGCAATCCGACCGCCGCCGGACCGAAAGGCGACGCCATGTCGAGCGAGTCGGCGGGCGCCCGGCGCTCGATCAGCACGAAGGCGGCGATCAGGGTCGCCGCGGCCGCCATCTCGGCGACGAATCGGCTCCATGCCGCCCGCCGCGCCGCCCGCAGCCTTTGCTCGGCGCGGACGGCGCGTTCGACGCGCAAGGCGAAAGCCTCGTCCGGATTGCGCGCCGGCGCCGCCAGCAGCCCTCTCAGCATCGCGTCGGTGTCGGCGCTCATCTTCCATGTCCTTCCAGCTGCCGGACCAGGCCCGTCCGCGCCCGCGCGACGATGCTCTTCAGCGTGCCGAGCGGCAAGTCGAGGATCGCCGCCGCTTCGGCATGCGAGCAGCCTTCGCCGAAGCAGAGCAAAGCGGCGGCACGCTCGCGGGCGGGGAGAGACGCGAGCGCCCGGGCGATGTCGATCCGCGCCGTCTCGTCGGCCGCGACCGCCTGCGCCTCGATCCCGGCCGTCATCTCGCGCCGGCCGCGGCGGCTGGTGAGGAAGCTCCGCCAGGCGATGCGCAGCAGCCATCCCCGATAGCTGCCGTCGCCGCGCCATGACGAGGCCGTCCGCCATGCCTTGAGGAACGTCTCCTGGGCCAGGTCGTCCGCGCCCTCCCCTCCGGTCAGCCGCGCGAGGAAGGCGCGGACCCGCCGCTCGTGCCGCCGGACCAGCAAAGTGAAGGCCGCAACGTCCCCCGCCGCCGCCTGCCGCGCCAGCGCCTCATCGGTCAGGAACCCGCTCCGCGGCGGGCGAGGACCCAGTGACGCCCGAACAGGACCGCCCCCACGAACAGCGGAAAGAGGGAGACGGCGGTCAGATTGTGGATCGTGTCGGGGCTGCCCTGGATCAGGGCGAAGCCGATCATGGCGGCGCCCAAAGCGATCAGGACGAGCCCGATCCGATCGTCGCCGAAGCCGGCCGCCGGCTTCTGCTCCTCGATCTTGTCGAGCAGCTCCGGCGTCAAGGCGCTGTCGCGGCTCAGCGCCTCGCGCACCGTCCGGTGCAGCATCATCGCCCGGAGCACCCGCCCGATCTGGCTGACGATGAGCACCGCCGCGGCGGCGAATGCGATCATGATGATGACGTCCGGTCCCATATTCCTGCCCCTTCTCGCTGACGATGTTCCCAAGACGCGCTTTGGCCCGGCTTTGGATGAGGCGGCCGAAAATATTTTCGTCAGCGCGGCCCGAACGGCACCACCTTGTTCGCCGCGTCGTGGCCGATATCGGCGCGGCCGAGCCAGGGGATGCCGGCGCCGGCGCACCAGAAACGGAACACCTCCTCCTCGCTCTCGCCGAAATCGGGATCGTTGGCCGGCACCTCGGTGCAGCGGCCCAAGCGGATGCCGGCGAGGCGGCGCAAGGCCGGCTGGCCGGTGAGGTGGAACATCGCCCGGTCGGTCCGGTACATATGCTCGGAGACGTCCTCGAGCAGCAGCTCGTGGCCGTCGAGATCCGGCTCCAGGCTGGTGCCGAGCAGATGGCCGAAGACGGTGAGGTTGAACGCCGCCGCCGGGCGGTCGCCGAGGCCCGGCTCCAGCGCCGCCGGCGAACGCTCCGTCAGCCAGGCGAGGCCGCGGCGCACCGCCGTCTCGCCGTCCTCGCGCCGGACATCATTGGGCATCGGCCCGTGGGCGAGGTGCGGAAAGCCGGCGCGGTAGAGGCCGGCGAGAAGGAAGCCGGCATCGCTATAGCCGAGATAGGCCTTGTCCCTTGCCGCCGGGCCGAGCCGCGCCAGCGCGTCTTCCGCGATCCGGTTCGAGCCGTAGCCGCCGCGCGCGAACCAGAGCGCGTCGAAGCCCGGATCGTTCGCCGTTTCGACGAAGGCGTCGGCCCGCGCCCGGTCGTCGCCGGCGAAATGCTTGTGGGTGAGGAAGCATTGCGGGTGGAAGACGAGCTCGGCGCGCGGGCAGGCCTTGGCGGCGATCGCCGTCACCAGCTGCGCGGTCTCGGCGAGGATCGGCGTGCTCGGCGCCACGATCGCTATCCGCATCCCGCTCCCATGCATTTGAAAAGGCCGTCCGATCCCAATAGGGCGGCGCCATGGCCGACACCAAATCCTATTTCTTCTGCGGCATCGGCGGCAGCGGCATGCTGCCTCTGGCCTGCATCGTCCGGGCGCAGGGCGCGGAGGTCGCCGGTTCCGACCGCTCGCTCGACCAGGGCCGGATCGGCGGCAAGTTCGCCTTCCTGGAGCGCCAGGGCATCGCCCTCTTCCCGCAGGACGGCAGCGGCCTCACCGACAGGTCGCAGATCCTGGTCGCCTCCGCCGCGGTCGAGGAGACGGTGCCGGACGTCCAGGCCGCAAGCCGCCTCGGCCTCGACCGGATCACCCGCGCCGAATTGCTCGCACACCTGTTCAACGCGGCGCCGCTCTCGATCGGCATCGCCGGCACCAGCGGCAAGTCGACCGTGACCGGCATGATCGCCTGGATCCTCCATTCGGCCGGCCGCGATCCGACGGTGATGAACGGCGCGGTGATGAAGAATTTCGTCACCCCCGACGCGCCTTTCGCCAGCGCGCTGGCCGGGCGCGGCGGCGTCTTCGTCAGCGAGGTGGACGAGAGCGACGGCTCGATCGCGCTTTACCGGCCGGTGATCGCCGTCCTCAACAATGTCAGCCTCGACCACAAGTCGCTCGACGAGCTGCGCAACCTGTTCCGCGACTTCGCGCTCAAGGCGGCGAAGATCGTGGTCAATCTCGACGACGAGGAGACGCGGGCGCTGGCGGCGGAATTGCCGGCCGATCG
>JAXDOV010000174.1:0-15099 GCA_034668705.1 Sphingomonadales bacterium | reverse complement strand
GCCATGAAGATCCGCAACTCGCTCAAATCCCTCAAGTCGCGCCACCGCGACTGCCGCGTGATCCGCCGCCGGGGCCGCACCTACGTCATCAACAAGACCAACCGCCGCTTCAAGGCGCGCCAGGGCTAAGCCCTTGCCGGTCACCGCCGTCGTTTTCGACGTCGGCAACGTCCTTTACGGCTGGGACCCGGACAGCTTCCTCGCCCGGCAGATCCCCGAGGACGAGGCGCGGCTGCGCTTCATCGAGGATGTCGACCTCTGGGGCTGGCACGACACGCTGGACGGCGGCCGCCCGTTCGCCGAGGCCGCGGCCGAGCTCAGCGAGAAATTCCCCGATTACGCCCGTTTGATCGCGGCTTGGGGCGAACGCTTCGGCGAGACCATCTCCGACCCCGTGCCCGGCGTCCACGCCCTCGTCGACGAGCTGGACGCGCGCGGCGTTCCGCTCTTCGCCATCACCAATTTCTCCGCCGATTTCTGGCGCCCCTTCCGGGCGAAGGAGGCGGCGTTCTTTTCGCGCTTCCGCGACATCGTCGTCTCCGGCGAGGAGAAATTGATGAAGCCGGACCCCGGGCTCTATTACCGCGCGCTCGACCGCTTCGGCCTGAAGCCCGCCGAGGCGCTGTTCGTCGACGACCGCAGGATCAACGTCGACGGAGCCGAGGCGGTCGGCATGAAGGCCCATCTCTTCACCGATGCCGCCGGCCTGCGCCGCCGGCTCGAAGCGGAAGGCCTGCTCTGAACCTTCTCCCCTGAAGCTTATCCCCTGAACTTCCCGCCCTGAACTTTCAGGCGCCTTGCGCTTTGTTTCGGCGATGAGACAAAGATGGCCCGCCCGCCTCTGGATTGTCCGCCATGGCCAGAGCGCCGGCAACGTCGCCCGCGATGCCGCTTACGCCGCCGGCCATGCGAGGATCGACCTTGCCGTCCGCGACGTCGACGTGCCGTTGAGCCCGCTCGGCGAGCGCCAGGCGCAGGCGCTGGGCCGCTGGTTCGCCGCTTTTCCGGAGGCGGAGAAGCCGGAGATCGTCCTCTCCTCGCCCTATCTCCGCGCCCGGCAGACGGCGAAGGCGATCTGCGAGGCGGGCGGCATCACCGGCGAGGCCCGGCCGCCGATCGTCGACGAGCGGCTGCGCGAGCGGGAATTCGGGATCTTCGACCTACTCACCGGCGCCGGCATCCGCGAAAAATATCCCGACCTCGCCGACCAGCGCGCCCTGCTCGGCAAGTTCTACCACCGCGCCCCCGGCGGCGAGAGCTGGGCTGACGTGATCCTGCGCCTGCGCAGCGCTCTCGACACGATCAGCCTTCACCATGCCGACCGCCGGGTGGTGATCGTCTGCCACCAGGTGGTGGTGCTCTGCATCCGCTACATATTGGAAGAGATGGACGAGGCGCAGGTGCTGGCGATCGACAAGCAGGGCGACGTCGTCAATTGCGGCATCCTCGAATATGATTTCGAACCCGACGGCGACGACAGGCTCTGCGCGCCGAAGCTCGTCCGCTACAATTTCGCCGCGCCGCTGATCGAGGAGCAGGCGCCCGTCACCTCCGAGCCGGACGCGATGGTCGCCGCCCGATGAGCGACGTCGAGAGGCTGGACCGGGCGCTGCTCCGCCGCGCTTTCCCGCTGCCGGAAGTCTCGGAAGAGAGCGACAAGGAGGATCGCGGCCGCCTGCTCGTCGTCGCCGGCAGCCGCGAGCTGGCCGGCGCCGCCCTGCTCGCCGGCATGGCCGGCCTTCGCGCCGGCGCCGGCAAGCTCCAGATCGCCACCGCCAAGAGCATCGCGCCCCAGCTCGCCATCGCCGTGCCGGAGGCGCGGGTGGTCGGCTTCGAGGAGACCGAGGAGGGCTGCCTGGCCCCCTCCGCCATCGGGCCGTTGCTCGCGCTGGCGGACGGGGCGCAGGCGGTGACGATCGGCTGCGGCCTCCAGCATGGGCCGGCGCTCGACGCGCTGCTCGACGGACTGCTCGCCAGCGGGCTCGACACGCCCCTCGTCCTGGACGCGGCGGTGCTCGGCTCGCTCGCGCCGCGGGCGGCGGCGTTGCGCGCCTGGGCCGGCGGCGCCGCCATCCTCCCCCATTCGCGCGAGATGGCGCGGCTGCTCGATTGCGACACCGACGAGGTCGAAGCCGATCCGCTGGCGGCGGTGCGCCGCGCCGCGCGTCATTTCAACGCCGTCGCTTTGGTCAAAGGCCCGTCCAGCTTCATCGCCGAGCCGGACGGCCGCGCCTTCCGCTTCGAGGGCGGCGGCGTCGGCCTCGCCACCTCCGGCTCGGGCGACGTGCTCGCCGGCATCGTCGGCGGCCTCGCCGCCCGCGGCGCGGATCCGCTGACCGCGCTGCTCTGGGGCGTCTGGCTGCACGGCGAGGCCGGACGGCGCCTGACCGCGCGGGTCGGCCGCATCGGCTTCCTCGCCCGCGAGCTGCCCGACGAGGTGCCGGGGCTGCTCGACGATTGAGCTTCGCTCGACGGGGCCTCAGAACCGGGCCCGAGCGGAGCTCAGAACCGGGTCTGCAGCCCCGCCCGGATCGCCACCGCCTCATGGCCCTGCTGGCGTTCGGCGCTTAGCTCGCCGCCGATTTGGAAGAGCGAATTGCCGCCGAGCAGCCGCAGCCGCCCCAGCCAGCCGCTGGCCTGCTGGTCGGGGAGCAGGGTGAAGTCGGCGCCGCCGGCGAAATGGGCGACGGTCGCGCCCGACCCGCGGCCGATCAGGTCGCGCCGCCCGCCTTCCATCTCGAGCCGCACGAAAGCGGCATCGGCATCATGGGCCCGGGCGAGGTCGTAGCCCAGGGTCAGGGTCGAGTTGACCCCCTCCTCGCGCGTCGTCCGCGACGCGACATTGAGGTCGAAGGCGTCGCCGCCGCCGGTCTCGCTATAGCCGTTCTCCCTGAGCCGGACGAAGTCGACGCTCGCCGCGGGGCGCAGGCTGAACGCGCCGGCACGGGCCTCGTAGGAGAGGCCGCCGGCAGCGGTGACCGCCATGCCCGTCCAGCGCGCCTTGGCGGTCCGCGACACGGTCGCGCTGCCGTCCGAAGCCGAGAAATAGCGGGTGCCGTCGAAGGTCAGATAGCCGGCCGAGGCGCGGGCGAAGGCGCTCAGCCCGTTCCACCGCGCCCGCCAATGGCCGGCCAGCTCATACTCGTTGTTGACGATCTGGTTGGCGCCGGCGCCGTTCTTCTCCGAACCGGCCAGATAGGAAAGGGTGAGGCCGACATTGCCGATCGGGCCGAGGCGGAATTCGGGGCCGGCCTGCGCGCCCCAGCCGACGATCCGGTAGGAATCGCTGTTGCCGGCCCCCTTGCTGTCGCCCCATCCCACCTGCTGCAGCAGCAGGCCCCACCCGCCCATGTCGATCAGCGGCGACAGCGGATCGGTCAGCACCCGCATCTCGGCCCGCGCGCTCTGGGAGACCGCCTGGAACACGGCGCCGGCATGATCGGGGAGCAATTGCCGGAAGGCGCTTTGCAGCGTCGCCGCATCCTGCGCGCTGAGGAAGGTGCCGGCGACCGCGGCGTCCTTGTCCAGCGCCTGCGCGGCTGCCGTGAACATGGCCGATTCGGAGCGGTTGAGGCCGATCTCCGCGGCCGTCTTGCGGCGCACCTGCAAAGCGATGTCGCCATTCGCCTGATCGACGACGAGGCCGGTCTCGAACAGGAAGGGCACGACGCCGCCGACGCTGGTCAGCTGGGCGGCGCCGGACAGGCTGCCGGCGTCGAGGATGACGAACGAGCCTTCGCTGCCGCCGATGCTCTGCAGCCTGAGATTGACCTTGGCGCCCGGCGCGAAGCTCGCCTGGCCGGCCACCTGGTAGAGACTGTGGGTCCCGGCGGCGCCGTCGACGTTGACGGTGAACGCCCCCTGCGATCCGATGCTCAGCGAGCCGAGCTGGACGGTGCCGGCATTGGTCAGATCGAGCGTGCCGCTGTTGACGGCGACGGCGATCCCGCCGCTCCCCGCCAGCGCCCCGTGCAGGGCCGCCGCATCGTTCAGAACGAGGCTGCCGGTGCCGCCGCCGAAGTCGACATTGCCTGTCGCCTGCGCGCCGCCGGCGAGGACCATCGCGACGGTGCCGGCGCCGAACAGCACATTGCCGGTGAAGGTGCCGGCCTCCACGTCCAGGAGGTTCGCGCCGCCGCCGAACAGGACGTTGCCGGTAATGGTCGGAATCGTGCTTCCCGACGACGGCGCCACCTGCCGCACGGTGGCGCCGGTCGCATTGGCGCCGAGGTCGATGGCGATTGCGGTGCCGCCGGTCGAGCCGGCGATGATCTGCCCGCTATTCTGGACCAGGCCGAGAAGCCCCGAACGGTCGGCGATCGCGGTCGCGATGCCGATGCTGCCGCTGTTCCTGGCGGCGATGATGCCGGTATTGGCGATCGAGAGGACCCGGCCGCCGGCATCGATCGAGATCGCCTGCACCGCGCCGGTCGCCGCAAGGGGGCTGCCGGACGCGTTGATCGAGCCGCTATTGGCGATCGTGCCGAGGTCGCCGGCGATGCGCAGCGCCGTGGCGTTGCTGTCGAAGGAGGAGGCGCTGATCGAACCGGCATTGGCGAGCCCGCCGGCCACTTTGACGGTGCCGCCGAGCCCGCCGATCTGCATGCCCGTCGCGCTGAAGCCGGCGTCGAGGCCGCTGCCGGCGATGCTGCCCTCGTTGAGGATGCCGGCGCCATTGGCGGCGCCGACGGCGAGCGCGCCGATCGTCACCGGGCTTGTCGCCGAGCCGATCTGCACCGCCGGCGCCCTGCCCATGGAGGTGATCGCGGCGATGCCTTCGCCGGCGTCGGCGATCCCGTCCTTGTTGACGTCGGTGTCGGTCGTGCTGGCGACGAGCGGCGACGCCGCGAAGAGCAGGCCGCCGCCGACATTGCCCTGAATCCGCACCGCCGGTCCGCCGACGAGCAGGTCGGCGGAATTGGTCGCGCCGGACGCCGTCGTCGAGAAGCCGGTCGCGGTCACGCCGCCCTGGAAGGTGACCTGCCCGCCGACATTGCCGTCGAGCGCGACGCCGATCGAGCCCTGGCCGATCACGCTGACTGCGCCGGCGCCGAGCGACACGGCATCGCTGACCTCGCCGGCGTGGATGCCGAAGCCGTTATTGCCGGTGACGATGATCGAGCCGCTGCTCGTCAGCGCGCCGGTGAGGGGACCGTCGAGGGCGATTCCCGCCGAATCATTGCCTTTGACCGTGATCGTGCCGCTGTTGAGGATGTTGCCGGTCAGCGGACCGAGGGCATGGATCGCGTAGCGGCCGCTCCCGCTCGCGAAGGGCGGATCGATGATGCCGTCGCCGTTCGTGTCGGTGGCGGTGAACGCCTCGTCGACGGTGATCGTCGCGCCGTTGGTGATGTTGGCGGATCGTCCCGGCTGGACCAGGATCCCGACCGCATTGTTCACGTCAGTGATCTGGATCGTGCCTTCATTGTCGACATTGTTGTTGCTGTCGACGGTGACGGCGGGGGTGGCCGCGGTGACCGAGCCGCTGCTGCTGATCTGGACGTCGTCGGTGCTGCCATTGGCCGCGGTCGAGGTCCTGACCGGCGCCGTCGTCGCGCTTCCGATGATCGTCGCCGCCGCCGCCGGGGCGGCCAGCAGGGCGACGGGGGTAAGGCAAATGGCGGCGAACGGATAACGCATGCAACGACCCCTTGATGGTGGTCGTGCCTGGCTAGAGACGCCCGGTTGCCGGCGTGTGCCGGATTGTTTCAGGATGTTTCAGGTCCGTCCGGTCGAGGCACGCCCGCGGCGAGGCGCGGTCGCCGACGACGGGCCGCGCCCGCGTTTTCTCACGTCGAGACGCCCGCTCGTCGTTCGAAGCATGGCCGCGACGAACCGCGGTCCGGAACGGGAGGGCTATTGAGCCTTGGCTTCCGCCGCGCGGTGGCGCTCCAGCTCGTCGCCGACCAGGCGGACCGAGTGGATGACGTTGGTCGAGCCCGGAGTCCCGAACGGCACGCCGGCGATGATCACGATCCGGTCGCCGCCTTTGGCGATGCGGTGGCGGAGCGCCATGCGCTTGGCCTTGGCGACCATCTCCTCGAAGCTGGAGACGTCGCGCGTCCGCACCGCATGGGCGCCCCACAGCAGGCCGAGCTTGCGCGCGGTCTTCAGCGACGGCGTCAGCACCAGCAACGGCACCGCCGGCCGCTCGCGCGAGATGCGCCGCGCGGTCGATCCGGAGGTGGTGAAGCAGACGAGCGCCGCCGCATGGATCGTGTCGACCATCGTCGCCGCCGCCTGGGCGATGGCGTCGGCGGTGGTATGCTCGGGCAGGGTCTCGGTGAAGTGGACGCGGCGGGCGTAGCTGGGATCGGCTTCGACGCTGGTGGCGATGAGGTTCATCATCGTCACCGCTTCGAAGGGGAACTGGCCCGAGGCGCTCTCGGCCGACAGCATCACCGCGTCGGCGCCGTCATAGACGGCGGTGGCGACGTCGGACACTTCCGCCCGGGTCGGCGACGGCGAGGTGATCATCGATTCGAGCATCTGCGTCGCGACCACGACCGGCCGGCCCATCCGCCGCGCCGCCTCGACGATCTGCTTCTGCAGCGGCGGTACCTCCTGCGGCGGCATCTCGACGCCGAGATCGCCGCGCGCGACCATCACCGCATCGGCCAGCTCGAGGATGCCTTCCAGCCGGTCGACCGCCGCCGGCTTCTCGATCTTGGCGAGCAGGGAGGCGCGGCCGGCGATCAGGCGCCGCGCCTCGGCGACGTCCTCCGGCCGCTGGACGAAGGACAGAGCGATCCAGTCGACGCCCTGGTCGAGCGCGAAGACGAGGTCCGCCCGGTCCTTCTCGGTCAGCGCCGCGACCGGCAGCACCACGTCGGGGACGTTGAGGCCCTTGTTGTTCGAGATCCGGCCGCCGACCTCGACCGACGTCTCGATCCGGTCGGGCGACACCTTGACCACCCTCAGCACCAGCTTGCCGTCGTCGATCAGCAGCCGGGTGCCTTGCTCGACCGCGCTGAAGATCTCCTTGTGGGGAAGCTCGACCCGCTCGGCATTGCCGGGCACGTTGCTGCGGTCGAAGACGAAATGCCTGCCATTCTCCAGCATCGCCGAATCGCCGTCGAACAGGCCGACGCGCAGCTTCGGCCCCTGCAGATCGGCGAGGATCGTCGTCGGCCGCTCCAGCTCCTTCTCGAGCGTGCGGATCGTCTCGATCCGCCGCTTGTGATCGGCATGGGTGCCGTGGCTCATGTTGACGCGGAAAGCGTCGGCGCCCGCTTCGGCGAGCCGGCGAATCATCGCCTTCGAGTTGCTGGCCGGGCCGAGCGTGGCGAGGATCCTCACCTTGCGGCTGCGCGGCACGAAGATGGAGGGACCGGTTTCGCTCGTCGCCATGCAGCGCCGAATAGACGAGCGTGCGGCGAGTTCAACCCGCTTGAGCGTCGCTGCGCTAATCCCTACAGCCCGGCGCTCAGTTTCAACCCGGGTGGAGTAACATGGCGGAAGGATCGATTGCGGCGGACGAGTTGAGGCTCCTGATCGAGCGAATCGAGCGTCTCGAGGAGGAGAAGAAGGCGATCGCCGACGACGTGAAGGACGTCTACGGGGAGGCCAAGGCGCGCGGCTACGACACCAAGACGATGCGCGCGATCGTTCGGCTGCGCCGGATGGAGACCAACGACCGCCAGGAAGCCGACGCGTTGCTGGAGACCTATAAGGCGGCGCTCGGCCTGGATTGAGGCGGGGCATCGATCCGGGGGCCGCGGCGCCCGGTCTGGATTGAATTCGGTCGGGCGGCTACACGATCGTCGATCCATCAACAGCCAGGATGACGGAGCGGCAATGGCCGGCCACAGCAAGTTCAAGAACATCATGTATCGCAAGGGCGCGCAGGACAAGAAGCGCTCGGCGATGTTCTCCAAGCTCTCGCGCGAGATCACCGTCGCTGCCAAGATGGGCCTGCCCGATCCCGACGCGAATCCGCGCCTGCGCGCCGCGGTCACCGCCGCCCGCGCCCAATCGGTGCCGAAGGACAATATCCAGCGGGCGATCGACAAGGCGGCGGGCGGCGATGCCGAGAATTACGAGGAGCTGCGCTACGAGGGCTTCGGCCCCGGCGGCGTGTCGCTGATCGTCGAGGCGCTGACCGACAACCGCAACCGCACCGCGACCAACGTCCGCACCGCTTTCTCGAAGAATGGCGGCAATCTCGGCGCCTCGGGCTCGGTCAGCCATGGCTTCGAGCGGCTCGGCCTGATCGCCTATCCTGCCGCGGCCGGCTCGGCCGACGAGGTGCTCGAAGCGGCGATCGAGGCGGGCGCGGAGGACGTCGAATCGGACGAGGACGGCCATCAGATCTGGACCGCGCAGGAGGATCTCCACGGCGTCGCCCGCGCACTCGAGGACGCGCTGGGCGAGGCGGAGAGCGTCAAGCTCGCCTGGCGCGCGTCGACCCCGGTCGAGGTGGACGGCGACAATGCCGGCCAGCTGATCAAGCTGATCGACGCGCTCGAGGAGGATGACGACGTCCAGACCGTCTGGGGCAATTACGAAGTCTCCGACGAGGTGATGGAGAAGCTCTGAATTCGCTTCCCCAAGTCCGGTTCGCCGGACATTATGCCGGGGTGACCATCCTTTTTTGCTCCTCCCGCCGGCCATGATCATTCTCGGTCTCGATCCCGGGCTCGGCACGACCGGCTGGGGCGTGGTCGCGGCCGAGGGGAACCGGCTGCGCCATGTCGCGAACGGCCAGGTCCGGACCGACGCCAAAGCCGCGCTGCCGGCGCGGCTGGCGGCGCTTCATCAGGGGCTGGCGGCGGTGCTCGCCGAGCATCGGCCGGAGACGGCGGCGGTCGAGGAGGTGTTCGTCAACGAGAATCCGCAATCGACGCTGAAGCTCGGCCAGGCGCGCGGGGTCGTGCTGCTGGCCGCGGCCCAGGCCGGCATCGGCGTCGGCGAATATGCGGCGCGGCTGGTCAAGAAGGCGGTGGTCGGCACCGGCGGCGCGGAGAAGATCCAGGTCCACGCCATGGTCCAGCGCCTGCTGCCGGGGGTGAAGATCGCAGGCGCCGACGCCGCCGACGCCCTCGCCGTCGCCATTACCCACGCCCACCATCTCGCCAGCGCCCGGGCGCTGGGGAGGAGCGCCGCATGATCGCCAAATTGCGCGGCCTGCTCGACGGCTTCGCCGCCGATCATGCGGTGATCGACGTCAATGGCGTCGGCTATCTCGTCTTCGCCTCCAGCCGCACCCTGTCCGCGCTCGGCGCGATCGGCGGCGAGGTCGTGCTCCACACCGAGATGAAGGTGTCGCAGGACGACATCCGTCTGATCGGCTTCGCCAGTGCCGGCGAGCGCGACTGGTTCCGGCTGCTCAATTCGGTCCAGGGCGTCGGCACCCGTGTCGCCCTCGGAATCCTTTCCGCTCTGTCCGCCGACGAGCTGAGCAATGCCGTGGCCGCCGCCGACAGCCGCATGATCGCCCGCGCCCAGGGCGTCGGCCCCAAGCTTGCCTTGCGCATCGTCAACGAGCTCAAGGACAAGGTCGGCGCCGTCGCCCTCGGCCCGGCCGGCGCCGCCGCGCCGCCGCCGGGCAGCGCCGGCGCCGATGCCGTCTCCGCCCTGATCAACCTCGGCTTCCGGCCCGCCGAAGCGGCTTCGGCGGTGACGAGGGCCGAAGCCGAGCTCGGCCCCGGCCCCGGCCTCGATGCGCTGGTCCGGACCGCGCTCAAGAAGGCGGCGCGATGACCGACGCCGACCGCCTGACCACGCCGGAGCGCCGGCCCGAGGATGTCGACGCCGCCTTGCGCCCCAAGACGCTCGACGATTTCGTCGGCCAGAAGGCGGCGCGGGAAAATCTGCGGGTGTTCATCGCGGCGGCGAAGAGCCGCGGCGACGCACTCGACCATGTGCTCTTCTTCGGCCCGCCCGGCCTCGGCAAGACGACGCTCGCCCAGATCGTCGCCCGCGAGCTCGGCGTCGGTTTCCGCGCCACCTCCGGGCCGGTCATCGCCAAATCGGGCGACCTCGCCGCTCTGCTCACCAATCTCGAGGATGGCGACGTCCTCTTCATCGACGAGATCCACCGGCTCGCGCCGGCGGTCGAGGAGATCCTCTATCCGGCGATGGAGGACCGCGCGCTCGACCTGATGATCGGCGAGGGGCCCTCCGCCCGCTCGGTCCGCATCGACCTGCCCAAATTCACCCTGGTCGGCGCCACCACCCGGCAGGGGCTGATCACGACGCCGCTGCGCGACCGGTTCGGCATTCCCGTCCGGCTCACTTTCTATTCGGTCGAGGAGCTGGAGCAGGTCATCCGCCGCGCCGCCGGGCTGCTCGGCCTGGCGCTGAGCGAGGCGGGCGGCCGGGAGATCGCCCGCCGCTCGCGCGGGACGCCGCGCATCGCCGGGCGGCTGCTCCGGCGGGTGCGCGATTTCGCCCATGCCGCGGGCCACGAGCTGGTCGACGCGCCCGATGCGGACGCGGCTTTGACCCGGATGGAGATCGACCAGCTCGGCCTCGACGCGATGGACCGGCGCTACCTCAACATGATCGCCGACATCTACAAAGGCGGACCGGTCGGCGTCGAGACGCTCGCCGCCGGCCTCTCCGAGCCGCGCGACACGATCGAGGAGGTGATCGAGCCCTTCCTGATCCAGCTCGGCCTTGTCGCCCGCACCGCCCGCGGCCGCTGTCTTAACGGCCGCGGCTGGACCCATCTCGGCCTGCCCCAGCCCAAGGGGGCGCAGGACGGGCTGTTCGATTCGAAGTGAGGCGATTGGTCGAAGTGAGGCGATTGGTCGAAATGAGGGGGATGCAAATGAAGATGCTTTCCGCGCTGGTCGCCGCCTTTCTCGCCGTTGCGCCGGCGGCCGCGCAGGAGCCGGCGCCCGCGGCCGCGCCCGATTATCCCAATGCGGCGAACTGGCTCTGCCGTCCCGGCCGCGACGATGCCTGCTCGAAGCCGCTGCCGACGACCGCGCTCAATCCGAACGGCTATGGCTCGACCGGCCTGGTCAAGCCCGCCGCCGCGCCGAAGATCGACTGCTTCTACGTCTATCCGACCGTTTCGCGCGATCCGGGCGACAATTCGGACCTGGTGCCCGGGACGGAGGAACAGGCGGCGGCCTGGGTCCAGTTCGCCCGCTACGGCACGATCTGCCGGACCTTCGCGCCGCTCTATCGCCAGGCGACCCTCGCGGCGTTGCGCAAGGCGATGTCCGGCGCGCCCGTCGCCCGCAATTTCGATCTTGCCTATGCCGACGTGCTCGCCGCCTGGCGTCATTATCTCGCCCATGACAATCGGGGCCGGCCGTTCGTGCTGATCGGCCACAGCCAGGGCTCGGTGATGCTCGAGCGGCTGATCGCGGAGGAGGTCGAGAAGGGGCCTGCCGCCTCGCTCATGCTCTCCGCGGTGATCGCCGGCTTCAACGTCGAGGTGCCTGAGGGCAGGCTGGTCGGCGGCACGTTCAAGAAGACGCCGCTCTGCTCGGGCGCCGGCGAGACCGGCTGCGTCCTCACCTGGGTTTCGTTCCGGGCCGAGAGCCCGCCGCCCGAGCCCTCGTTCTTCGGCCGCGCCGCCGGGCCCGGCATGACCGTCGGCTGCACCAATCCCGCCCGCCTCGGCGCCGACGGCGCCGCGCCGCTCGACAGCTATTGGTATGCCGGCCCCTCCGCCGCCAACAGCCAGTCTCCGATCGCCTGGTCGTCCGAAGGCGCGCCGCCGACGCCCTTCCTGCGCACCGAAGGCCTTGCCTCCGGCGCCTGCGTCCACCGCGGCGCAATCGGCTATTTCGCGATCTCCGTGAACGGGGACCCGAAGGACAAGCGCACCGATGCGATCCCCGGCGACGTCGTCATCCTCGGCCAACGCCTTGCCGGCTGGGGCCTCCACCTCGCCGACATGAGCCTGCCGATGGGCGACGTCATCCGGCTGATCGAAGCGCAAAGGGACGCCTGGTTCCGCCGCCGCTGACCCCGAATTTGAATCGCCTCGGCCGTTAACCCTTTCACCCGGAATCTCCGGCGGCTAGAGCCCGGCTATGAACGGCGGGGAGATGGTGCGTCCGGCGGACGGGCAAATGCGTGGAAACACGCACTTTTTCCCGGTGCGCGTCTATTTCGAGGATACCGATCTCGCCGGCATCGTCTATCACGCCAATTATCTGCGCTTCATGGAGCGGGCCCGCTCCGACATGCTCCGCACCGCCGGCATCGATCAAAGGGCGGCGGTCGAAGCGGGTGAGGGCGTCTATGCGGTCGCCGATCTCTCGATCCGCTACCGCGCCTCGGCCAGGCTCGACGACGATCTCGTTGTCGCGACCCGGGTCGAAACGGTGCGGGCGGCGAGCGTCGTCATTCAGCAGCGGGTCATGCGCGGGCAGGACATCCTGACCGAGGCCGTGGTGACCGCCGCGTTCATCACGCCGGAAGGCCGGCCGCGGCGGCAGCCGCGCGCCTGGGTCGAGACATTCTTGCGGCTGCAACAGGAAGGAGACACGTGACTCATCTCGAAGTGGCCGGCGGCAGCCTCTCGCCGGTGACCCTGTTCCTGCAGGCGGACATCGTCGTCAAGGCGGTGATGGCCGGACTGATCCTCGCCAGCATCTGGACCTGGGCGATCATCATCGGTCATGCCCTCCGCATCGGCCGCGTCGCCCGCGGCAACATTGTTTTCGAGCGCGATTTCTGGAAGGCCGGCGATATCGACGGCTTTTACGACACCCGCGGCAAGGAGAAATTGCCGAGCGCCGCGGTGCTCGGCGCCGGCATCGCCGAATGGCGCCGCTCCACCGCCGGGGCGAAGATCGACCGCGAGGGCACCCGCTCCCGCCTGGCGGTGGCGATGAACGCCGCCGTGATCGCCGAGGTGGACGCGCTCGCCGAACGGCTCAACATCCTCGCCACGATCGGCTCGGTGGCGCCCTTCGTCGGCCTGTTCGGCACGGTCTGGGGGATCATGCGCAGCTTCGGCGACATTGCCGGGCAGAACAATACCAGCCTCGCCGTCGTCGCCCCCGGCATCGCCGAGGCCCTGTTCGCGACGGCTTTGGGCCTGTTCGCCGCCATCCCGGCGGTGATCGCCTACAATCGAATGAGCTTCGGCATCAACCGCATGGAGGCCCGCCTCCAGCGCTTCGCCGACGGCTTCCACGGCACGCTCAGCCGCGAGCTGGAGCGGGAGGGCTGATGGCGATCGGCTCCCCCTATCAGGGTGCCGGGCGCCGCTCCCGCCGCGCGCCGATGGCGGAGATCAACGTCACGCCGATGGTCGACGTGATGCTGGTGCTGCTGATCATCTTCATGATCACCGCGCCCTTGCTCGTCGCCGGGGTCAAGGTCGACCTCCCCGACAGCAAGGCGGCGGCGCTCGATCAGGAGGCGAAGCCGGTCCAGATCTCGCTCGACAAAGACGGCGCGATCTTCGTCGACGACCGGAGGATCGCGGCCGGCGCGCTGGCCGCGAAGCTCGGCGAGGTCGCCGCCGCCGGCCGCGAGCCCGGCGGCCCGCGCATCTACCTGCGCGCCGATCGCGGCCTCGATTACGGCCGGGTGATGGCGGTGATGGGCGAGATCGACCATGCCGGCCTGAGGAAGGTCGCCCTGGTCAGCGTCGCCGGGCCGGCGCCGCGCTGATGGACCGGGCGCAGGCCACCGGCTTCGGCATCGCCACGGCGGGCCATGTCGCGCTCTTCGCGGCGCTGTCGCTCGGCCTCGCCGTCACCCGCCTGCCGCCGCCCCCTTCGCCGCCGATCGAAGTCTCCTTCGTCAAGGATGTCGGCCTCGCCACCGCCTCGCCGCAGCCGACGCCCGCGCCGCCTGCGCCGAGCGCGGCCCCCGAAACCGGCCCGCCCGAACAGGCCGCGCCCGCGCCCCCCGTCCTCGCGCCCGCACCGACGCCCCCCCTGCCGGCGCCGGCGCCGCCCAGGGCGGTCGAGATGCCGAAGCCGAAGCCGGCGCCCAAACCGGCGGCACCCCCCGTTCCTGTCAAACCGGCGCCGAAAGCCCCGCCTGCGCAGCCGGCCGCGAAACCCGCGCCCGCCAGGCCGGCGCCGCCGCGCATCGCGAGCCAGGCGGGCACCGCGCAAGCCACGCGCGGCTCCCGGCTCAGCTTCGACATGCTGAAGGGCATCGGCAGCGACCCGGCGCCGTCCCAGGCGCAGCAGGCGCCGGCCAGCGTGATGAGCGCCGAGGCGCTCGCCGGCATCAGCGCGGCGATCAAGCGCCAGATCCAGCCCTGCGCCAACCGCCAGGTCAATCCCGGCCCCGGCGCCAACCAGATCAGGGTGACGCTCAGCCTCCGCCTCAACCGCGACGGCTCGCTGGCGCGGACGCCGGACGTGCTCCGGACCGCCGGCGTCACTGCGGCGAACGGCCGTTACGAGGACCGGGTGAAGGACCTCGCCGTCGCCGCCTATGTCGGCTGCTCGCCGCTGCGCGGCCTGCCGGACGAACTCTACCAGACGCCGAAGGGCGGCTGGGGCAATATCAACATGACCTACAATCTGCCGTGACCGGAATTCGCAGGATGGACCGCTTCGCCCCTTTTCTCGCCCTCGCCCTGCTCGCTTGCGCGACTCCGGCCTTGGCCCAGGCGCCGCCCGTGCCGCCGCCTGCCGCGTCGGCCGGTTCGGAGCCGCCGCCGCTCGAGGTCGACGTCGTCGGCGGCATTTCGGCGCCGATGCCGATCGCCGTCCCGATCATGCCGACCCCCGCCTCCGCATCGACGCCGGCCGGCGAGACCGGCGCGCTCGGTCGGCAGGTCGCGGAGATCGTCGCCGCCGACCTCAGGAGCTCGGGCCTGTTCAACCCCTCCGGTCCCGCCGGCCTTCCTGTGATCGCCTTTCCGCAGGTCTCGGCGCCGGATTTCGCGATCTGGTCCGGCACCGGCGCCCAGGCGCTGGTCCAGGGCTTCGTCCAGGCCAATGCGGACGGCAGGCTGACCGTCGGCTGCTATCTCTACGACACCGCCGCCAGGACCGAGCTGACCCGCCAGGGCTTTGTCGTCGCGCCGGCTCTGTGGCGCCGCGCGGCGCATAAATGCGCCGACATGGTCTATGCGCGGCTGACCGGCGAAGGCCCCTATTTCGACAGCCGCGTCGTCTACGTCTCCGAGACCGGGCCGAAGAGCCGCCGCACCAAGCG
>JAXDOV010000173.1:0-8888 GCA_034668705.1 Sphingomonadales bacterium | reverse complement strand
TTTACCGCCTGCATGCAGGCGGTAAATCTCAACCCGCTCCTCCAGGCTGAGCTGGCCGTAATGTTCTCCCATCGCAACAACACCCTACAGGTGTTGCACTTGTCGCGTGAACTCAGGGGGTCCAGCTTCCTTCTGGGCCCCGGCTTTCGCCGGGGAACAGCGAAGCAGGCGGTGCTCTCGCGTTCAGCCCGAGACCGAAATCAGATGCCGCTTACCCTCCTCGCGGATGAGGACGCGCCGGTCGAGGAAGCGCTCGATGGTCGCCGCCGCCGTCCGCTTGGGGGGTCCGAAATCCAGGTTTTCTTCTTGTTAACAACTGGATGACTAGACTATTGGCGGTGGGGGAGCTCTTCGGCCGACGAGGGTTCCTGTGAATCGCAATGCGAATGCCAACGTGGTGCTGGTCGTGGACGACGAGATGTTCGCCCGTCTCTTCGCGGTCCAGATCTTCCTCGACGAAGGCTTCACCGTGCTCGAGGCGGCGGATGCCGAGGAAGGCCTTTCGGTGCTCGACCGCAACGAGGATGTCGGCCTGCTCTTCACCGACATCAACATGCCCGGCGCGCTGGACGGCCTGCAGCTGGCTGAGCGGGTCCGCCGGGTCCGGCCGGACATCGCCCTGGTCGCCACGTCCGGCTCGGCCGGCCCGATCGGCGGGGCGCTGCCGAGCGGCAGCCGCTTCATCCCCAAACCCTATACCGCCCATGCGCTGATGACTGCGATCCGGGACGTGGTGAGCGACGACGCGCCCGCGCGCACGGCCGCTACGGGCGATTGCTTCCGCTGAGCCGAAGGCCGGAGCGTTCGGCAAAAAATCGGCCGCCCCGCACGGATGCGGAGCGGCCGAGTGAGGCCCGAGGGGACGGGGTCTGCTAGAATTGCACAGTGCCTTCGACGCCGAAGGTCCGCGGGGCGTTGAAATTGCCGTAATCGCCCAGGATATTGTTGACGCTGCTCACCGGGAAGGTGTTCTGGCCGTTGACGACGACCGCCGCCGGCAGGCCGCCAAGGCTGTTCGACGGATCGCGGCGATAGACATGCGCTTCGTTGAACAGGTTGCGCGACCAGATGGCGAGGGTGAGCTTGCGGCCGCCGGCGCCCAGCCCGATGTCCGCCAGCGCAAGGCGGCCGTTGACGATGAACGACCGGTCGTTCCTAGTCGCATATTGATCGAAGGTCTGCGTCGCATCCGCATAATTGGCGTCGAGATGCAGCTTCAGCGTCGCCCCGCCCACCGGCGTCGCATAGTCGATCGCGCCGCTCGCCGCATTGCGCGGCGTGAACACGACATACACCTTCTGGAACACACCCGTGACGGGGTTCGCCACCAGCGGAATGTCGGTGTGGGTATAGGCATAGGAGGCGCTGAGGGTGAGGCCCGCCAGCGGGTTGACGGTCAGATCCGCTTCGAAGCCGCGGATCTTGGTGGTGCCCGGCGCATTGACCGTCTCGATCGTGTTGCGGTTCGAGTTGGTGATGGCGTCGAACTGCACGGTGCTGAAGTCGATCTGGCTGCCGGTGCGGTCCATGATGTAGCCGGCGAGATTGAGCCGGACGCGATGGTTGAGGAATTCGGTCTTCGCACCGATCTCATAGGACTTCACGTCTTCCGGGCCGAACTGGCGGTAGGTGACGGAACGCGAGCTCGCGCCGCCGGCACGGTAGCCGGTGGCATATTTCGCATAGAGGTTGATCCCCGGCGCCGCGTCCCAGGCGAGGATGGCGAGAGGATTGAACCGGCTGGTCTTCTGACGGAAGGTGTAGGGGCGCGGAAGGTTGTTGACGATGTAGAGGGCGCCCTGCTTGTCGTCCCACGTGCCGCGGCCGCCGATCGTGACGTGCACGGTGTCGAGCGGCGAATAGGTCGCCTGGCCGAATATCGCATAGCTCTTGTCGCTGGCCCGGCTGGCGCGGTCGATGGAGCGGAAGCCCGGCTGCTGCGGCGTCGGATCGTTGATCGTGTAGCCGGTGCCGGTCGCGTTCCAGGTGTTGGAATTGGGCGTCGCCGCGTCGTCATTCGCCTTCTCGTTGAAATAATAGAGGCCGGCGACATAGTCGATCTGCGGCAGGCTGCCGACCAGCTGGAGCTCCTGGCTGAACTGGGTCTGGTGGAGATCGGCCAGGCTGTAGCGGCTGAAGGCGCCATTGGGCGCGAAGACCGGCGGACGGTGGGCGCCGCCGCTATTGTCCCACTGCGCCGAATTGACGCCGCGCCAGGCGGTGATCGAGCGCAGCTCGATGTCGTCGGTCGCCTTCCACTTGAGATTGGCGGTGTAACCGTGCGTCGTGTCGACGCTCGGCTGCTGGGGCACGCCGATATCGGCGACCTTCATCCGCGTGGTGCCGTTGACGACCACGATCGGCGGCAACGGCTTCACCGTGCCGCTGAACGAGGTCGGCGCGGTGCCCGGCAGGATGCATTGCGGCTGCGCCGAGGCGGGGGTGTTCGCGCCGTTGACGGTGCCGGTGCAATGGTTCGGATTGTAGTTCAGCAACTGGCTGTAGAAAGCGCTGTTGGCGTCGTAGCCGTTGTCATAGGCGAGATCGACGGTGACATTGCTGACCGGCTTCCAGCGCGCGGCCACCCGAAAGCCGTGTCGATCGAAATAATTCCAGCCCGTCTGGCCGGCGAGCGGGTTCCTGGTGGTCGCGTCCTGGTGCTGGAGGACGCCGTCGAACTTGAAGGCGATGCCGGCGATGGCGGGCAGGTCGATATGGCCGGTGACGTTATAGCCGCCGTAATTGCCGATGCCGGCGGTCACCCGGCCCTCGAACACGCCGCTCGGCGGCCGCGAGACGATGCTGAGCGCGCCGCCCTCGGTGTTGCGGCCGAACAGGGTTCCCTGCGGGCCCTTGAGCACCTCGACGCGCTCGACGTCGAACAAGGCGGCGTTCAGGCCGTGCTGGCGGCCGAGATAGACGCCGTCGAGATAGACGCCGACGCCCTGCTCGCGGGCAGGCTGGTTGGCGTCGAGCGGAACGATGCCGCGGATGCCGATGGTCAGCGCGGTCTGGCGCGCTTCGAAGGTGGCGACGCGCAGGCTGGGCACGGCACCATCGGCGAGATCGAGCAGGCTTTGCACATGGCGGTCGGTGAGCGCCTGGCTGTTGACGACCGCGATGGCGATCGGGGTCCGCTGGAGGTTGGTTTCGCGCTTGGTGGCGGTGACGACGATGTCGGGGACGCCCGCATCGGCCTCGGCATCGGCCGAGGCCGAGGGCAGGGCGTCGTCGGTCGCCGTCTCGGCGGCGGCGGCGGAAGGCACGGCGGCATTGGGGTCGGCGGCGCCGGCATTGGCGGCATGGGCCATGGCAGGCAGGAGTGAACCGCTCAGTGCGAGCGTCACGAACATCTTCTTCATTTAACTAAAACCCCCTGGGCGATTCGGAACGCCGCCAGCTCTAGGGAGGCTCCGAGACTCCTTTGTTACAGCCGCGCGGGGGGTGGGGCGCGAAGGGGGAATGGCGCCGGCGCGGTCGAGAGGTCCTCCGTCCCGCTAAAGCAGCGGGCGATTAGATTGAATCGCCCCCTGCTTTAGAAGTCTTTGTTATCACATTGCTTTTTGCGAAAAGCCGACCTTTTCGCGCAATGCTCTAGAAGCGGAACTGCCCGAACAGGCCGAACTCGTCGTAACTGCCCTGGTTGCGGCCGCCGATCGGGAAGGCGAAATTGGACGGATTGGCGTTGCTCGGCGCGAGGAAGCCGTGCCGCACCCGGTCGCGCTTGTAGACCAGGGCGAGGTCGACGATCTTCGCCGGGCTGTAGGACAGGCCGAAATTGAAATAATTTTCACGGATCGCGGGGAACAGGTCCCTGGTCGGCCGTTCCCAATCGTAGCGGCCGAAGAGGCTGAACAAAGGCGTGATCTTGTAGGCGCCGAAGACCGACCAGCCGTCCGACCTGTCGCTCGGCACCCGCGTCACCTGGTTCCAGTTCGTCGCCCGGAAATATTCGCCGCCGACGCGGAGCTTGTCATTGGTATAGGCGAGCAGGGCGTCGAAGCGCCGGGCGGTGTGGAAGGTCGGCACGTCGGTGCCGGTCTGGACCGGCGTCACGACATTGTTGGTCGGGCTGAACGGCGTGAAGGTGTCGGCGCCGCGCTTGCCCGTATAGCCGCCCACCGCGGCGATGAAGCCCTTATAGGCAAGGCTGACCCGGCCCTCGACATCGATCCCCTGCGAGCGGAGCGGGTTGCGGTAGCCGGCGCCGTCCACCGCCGAGACCTGGTAGCTGACCAGGCCGTTGGCGAAGCTGCCGAGCACGTGGACGCCCCAGTCGGCCGAGGTGCCGAAGCCGGTACGGTCGATGATCACATTCTCGATATAGCGATAGCCGTAAGTGTCCTCGACGAACGGCACCCAGGGCAGGTCCGCCGCGCCGATCCGGACGATGAAGGCCGGGTTGAGCCGCGCCTGCAGATAGGCCTTCTTGAGGTAGAGCGTCTCGCCGATCGTCTTCGGGAAGGCGGTCGGCGCGGTGGTGCCCTGGCCCGGCTGGGCGGTGCCGGAATTGGCGGTGCCGGTGACGGTGTTGGTGTTGGCGATCAGGCTGACGTCAGTCGTGAGATTGGCCGAGAAGACGTCGTTGAACTTGTGGTCCACGCCGAGATAGAGGCGCTTGATGTCGAAGGCGGTGCTGCGCCCGACCGTGACGCCGTCCGAGCTCTGGTCGATATGGCTGACGTTGAAATACATCCGGCCGGTGATCGACGTGTTGTCGAACCAGCGGGCCGCCGGTTTTGGCTGCGCGGCGAGGGCGGTCCTCACCTCGGACGGGACCGCGGCCGCGGCGGCGGCGATCCGGGTCTGCGCCGCCTGCGCCTGGGTGGTGGCCGCCTGTGCCGTGGCCTGGGCTTGCTGCGCCTGGTCGCGCGCCGAAGCGACATCGGCGCGGGCCTGAAGCTGGGCTGATTCCTGCGCGTCGAGCCGGGCGGTGAGCGCCGCCACCTCCGATCTCAGCGTTCGGATCTCCGCCTGCATCGCCCGGGTCGAACCGGTCATAGGGTGGCGCTTCGCCGTCTTCGCTTCGGCCGGCGCTGCCGCTGTGAGCAGGACCGACGCACAAACCGCCGCGCCGCCGAGCAGCGACGCGCGATGAGCCCCGAGACGAAACCTTCTCCGCATCCCATCTTCCCCGATCCGCCCGTGCCACGCCATTGGCACGGTCACATTCCTGTCATCCGCGGATGACAGGCCGGACCGCCATTCGCAATCCCGTTCGCGCCGCCGGCGAGCGGGTGGATGCCTCTTTCATTCCCGGCCCGCGAGCGGGAGGACGAGCATGGCCCGGAGCCCCGGCGCGTTGTCGGCCAGCTCCAGCACGCCGCCATGAAGATGGGCGACCGCCTCAGCGAGGGCGAGGCCGAGGCCGGCGCCGGCCGAATTGCGCGAGGAATCGAGCCGGCCGAAGCGGCGCCGCGCCTCGGCGAGGTCGGCGGCGGCGATGCCGGGGCCGCGATCGGCGACGCCGAGGCGCAGCCGCCCGTCCCGCATTTGCGCGATCAGCACGACCTCGCCGCCGCTCCGCGCATAGCTCAAGGCATTGTCGAGCAGATTGCTCAACGTCTGGGCGAGGAGCTGGCGGTGGCCCGGATAGGGCGGCAGCCCTGCCTCCGCCTCGACGCGGAGCACGCAGCCCGCCTCCTCGGCGATCGGCTCGTACATCTCCGCCAGCTCCCCGGCGAGCTCGGCCGGATCGAGCGGGGCGAATTGCCTGCGGCTCGCCATCGCTTCGGTGCGGCCGATCTCCAGCACCGTGGTCAGGATCCGCATCAGCGAATCCGCTTCCTGGAGGACGCCGCCGAGCAGCGCATCCCGCTTCTGCTCGTCGCCGGCCGCCAGCGCCGCTTCGACCCGGGCGCGCAGCCGGCCGACCGGCGAGCGCAAATCGTGAGCGAGACTGTCGGTCAGCAGCCGCAATTCCTCCATCAGCGCCGCGATCCGGTCGAGCATGCGGTTGATCTGGCGGGCGAGGCCGTCAAAGGCGTCGCCGCTTCCCGAGATCGGCACCCGCTGGGCGAGGTCGCCGCCGGCGATGCTGTCGGCGACCTCGGCCATCTCGCCGACGCGCGAGCCGACATAGCGGGCGATGATCAGGCCGCAGAGCAGGCCGAGCAGTACCGAGATGGCGAGGGCGAGGCCGAGCGAGCTTTCGAGCGTGCGCTGGAACCGCATGCGTTCGCCGAGGCTGCGGCCGGTCAGCAGCCAGTCGCCATGGTCGATCGGGCGAAGCCGGTAGGCGGCGCCGGCCGGCGCCGCGCCGGCGCGCCGGCGCACCCGGCCGTTATGATAGCCGGGCTGCAGCGGCGGGGCCATGTCGAGGATGGCGCCGACATTGCCGACGCGGCCGGCCCCGGTCCGGTCGACGATCGCGGCGAGCAGCTGGGGGTCGCCGGCCGCGAGCGTATCGACGATCGCCTTGTCGAGCGCGCGCCGCCCGCCCGAGGCATAGACGACGTCGAGCGCCGACGCCGCCTCGACCACCTGCTGGCGCACCGCCTCGATCGAATCGTCATAGGTGCGCCAGTGGATGAAGCCGATCAGCGCGACGTTGGAGAAGAGGGCGAGGAGGGCGGCGAGCAGGCCGACGCGCAGGGTGGTCGGTAGCCGCATTCTTTATGCGGTCGCCGCCAGCCGGTAGCCGGCGCCGCGCACGGTGTGGAGGATCGGCCGCTCGAAGCCGTCCTCGAGCTTGCGGCGCAGGCGGCTGACATGGACGTCGATGACGTTGGTGCCGGGATCGAAATGATAGTCCCAGACCTGCTCGAGCAGCATCGTGCGGGTGACGACGCGGCCCTCGTTGCGGGCGAGATATTCGAGCAGCCGGTATTCGCGCGGCTTCAGCTCGATCACCCGGCCGGCGCGGCGGACGACGCGGGAGAGCGGCTCGATCTCGAGATCGCCGACCAGGATCCTGAGGTCGGCCGCCGTCTTGCCCTCGCCGCGGCGGAGCAGGGCGTTGACCCGCGCCAGCAGCTCGCCGAACGAGAAGGGCTTGGCCAGATAATCGTCGGAGCCGCTCTCCAGCCCCTCGATCCGGTCGGTGACCGAGGCCAGAGCGGAGAGGATCAGGACCGGCGTCTCGAC
Organism: Sphingomonadales bacterium; assembly: GCA_034668705.1. Taxonomy (GTDB): domain Bacteria; phylum Pseudomonadota; class Alphaproteobacteria; order Sphingomonadales; family Sphingomonadaceae; genus Allosphingosinicella. The sequence goes on along the minus strand of JAXDOV010000173.1, from coordinate 1,802 downwards.
ATTGGCGGCGCGCATCGCCTTGAGCAGCGACAGGCCGTCGAGGCCCGGCACCATCCGGTCGAGGATGACGAGATCGAAGCTGCCGTCGGTGGCGCGGAACAGGCCGTCGCGGCCGTCCTCGACATGGTCGACGCCATGGCCCTCCTCGCTGAGGCCGCGGACGAGATAGGAGGCGGTCTCCCGGTCGTCCTCGATCAGCAATATCTTGCGGCCCATCAAGACGTCTCCTCCGGCCCTCGTCCATCGCGGATAGGTCCGGCGGCTCCAGGGAGGCAAGCCGCCGGACCCCTCCCGGCAACAAGACGCCCGGCGAAGAGGGCCGCCGGGCGCAGTTTACTCGGGAGTTTCCGTAAGAGTCACTCTGTGATCGTACCGGAAGCGCCGACGTCCGGCGCCTTCCGCAGCCTCGCTTGTAGACGCGCCTCCCTCTCTTTTGTCTGGCGCGGTCATTACTTCTTTGTAACGCGGAGCCGGTGCCGGCGCCGGCCGCGACCTCAGGTCCGCTTCAGCAGCCGCGCGACGCTCTTATCGGCCGTGCCGGCCTTGCCCGGCGCCGTGCCGGCCTCGCGCTCGAGCGCGGCGCGTATCTCCTCGATCTGCCTGTCGGTGAGATGCTCGATGCCGATGAACTCCTCGCGCGCCTTGTCGATCGCGCGCAGCATCTCGTCGAGCTTCGCCTGGACGGCGGCCGAATCGCGATTCTGGCTGTTCTGGATCAGGAACACCATCAGGAAGGTGACGATGGTGGTCGCCGTGTTCACCACCAGCTGCCAGCTGTTCGAATAATGGAATGCCGGCCCGGTGACGCCCCAGATCGCGATCAGGACCACGGCGGTGACGAAGGCGAGCGGCTGGCCCGCGATCGTCGAGATCCGGGCCGCGCAGAAGGTGAAGAATTTGTCCATCGGCCAGGCTCCGCCGGAAATGGTTCGGGTCCGTAACGCATTGATCCGGATTAGGATGCGTCGATCCGGCGGACGGCCGTGGAGCCTGTCGGCGCCCGAAGCGTTGGGGATGCGACGGCGGGGGCTTGTAGAGTTGGAGTTCACCGCAATGACCAGAAAGATGATGATCACGATGGCCGCGCTCGGCGCTTTTGCCGCCGCCTCGCCCGCCGCGGCGCAATGGGCCGGCAACGCCAACGGCAATGTCGACATCCGGGGCCTGAGGGCCGAGATCGACGCCGGCGTGTCGCGCGGCGACATCTCCAGCCAGGAAGCCTATTCGCTGCGCTCGCAGCTGCGCGGGCTGATCGACCTGCAGCGGCGCTATGCGAGCGACGGCCTCAGCTGGAACGAGCGCCGCGACCTCCAGCAGCGCGCTTTGGGCCTGCGCAACGAGATCGCCCAGGCGCAGGGCTATGCCTCGGGCTATGGCGGCTATGACAATCGCTACAACAATGGCGAGGACAGCTACCGGACCTACGGCAGCGGCACCTACAATAACGGCTACGGCAACGGCACGTACAACAACGGCACGTACAATAACGGCGCTTACGGCAGCGGCCAGTACGGCAACGGCCAGTACGGCACCTATGGCAACGGCCAGTCCGGCGCTTATGCAAATGGCCAATACGACCGCGGCAACCGGTACCGGGACGACACGAGCGGCGCTTATGGCGACACTTATGACGACAATGGCGGCTATGCCTTGCGCGCCGGCGATCGGGCGACGGGCGGGCTTTACGCCGTCCCCGACGCCTATCGCAGCCGCTTCCGCGACGGCAACAACGTCTATTACCGCTACGGCGCCGGCAACGTCTACCAGATCGACGCCCGCACCGGCGTGGTGATCAGGGTCGT
>JAXDOV010000172.1:0-3809 GCA_034668705.1 Sphingomonadales bacterium | reverse complement strand
GGCGCCGACGGGCCGGAGACGCTGCAGTGAAGCAGGCGCTGCTCGAGATCCTGGTCTGTCCGCTGACCCGGACCAGGCTGAGGTGGGACGCGGAGGCGCAGGAGCTGGTCTCGGAAGCGGCGGGCCTGGCCTATCCGGTACGGGACGGCGTGCCGGTGCTGCTCGCCGACGAGGCGCGACCCATCCAATCCTCCCCTGCTTTTGCAGGGGAGGGGGACCGCGCGTAGCGCGGTGGAGGGGCCTGCTGCGGTTCAAAAAACCCCTCCACCATGAGCAGGTGCGCAGTGCCCCGCACTGCGCAGCCATGTCCGGGGGACATGGCGACCTGCTCATTGCGCATGGTCCCCCTCCCCTCGAAATCGAGGGGAGGATTCAAGTCAGATCGGCAGCCCGCGCAGCAATAACGGCAGGTCGCCGCTCTCGCCGCGGGCTTCGGCCATGAGCTGGTCCTTCAGCGGCCCGATCCGCTGGACGAGGCCCATGCCCAGGCGCCGGACCGCGGAAGCGGCGCGGCCGGGAACGCCGTAGAGCCGGGTGAGGCCGTCGGTGGCGGCGGCGACCATGAAGGTGTCGAGGCTGCGCCAGCGCTCGTAGCGGGCGAGGAGCTGGGCGTCGCCGAGGTCGAGGCCGAGGCGGGCGCCTTCGACCAGCACCTGGGCGAGGGCGGCGGCGTCGCGCATGCCGAGATTGAGGCCCTGGCCGGCGATCGGATGGATGCCGTGGGCGGCGTCGCCGGCAAGGACGAGGCGCTCGGCCGTCATCGTCGCGGCGTGGTGGAAGCCCAGGGGATAGGTCCAGCGCGGCCCGGCGAGGGTGACGGCGCCGAGGAAGCCGCCCATCCTCTTCTCGATCTCCGCCGCCATCGCCCGATCCGGCAGGTCGATCACCGCCGCGGCGTCCGCCGCCGGCACCGACCAGACGATCGCCGAGCGGGTACCCGGCAGCATCGGCAGGACCGCGAACGGGCCGGTCGGGTAGAAGATCTCATAGGCGGTGTTGTCGTGGCGAAGCGCGTGATCGACGGTGACGACGATCGCCGCATGATCGTATTTCCAGCGCGCGACGGGAATCTGCGCCGCCTCGCGCGACGGCGAGTTGCGGCCCTCGGCGCCGACCAGCAAAGGCGCGGTCACGACCCGGCCGTCGTCGAGCGCCACCCGCACGCCGGCGGCATCGCGGACGATGTCGGCCGCCCGCGCCGGCATCAGCAGGGTGACCCGCTGCGCCGCCTCGGCCGCGTCGCGAAGCACCGCGCGCAGGCGCCGGTTCTCGACCATGATGCCGAGCGGATCGCGCGTTCCGGGCCGGGAGCCGGGGTCGCTTTCCGGCGCCTCGAAGACGAGGCCGCCCGGCGCCAGGCCTTCGCTGACCCGGATCGTGCGGATCGGGCAGCCTTCTCCCTCCAGATGCCGGGCGACGCCGATCGCCTCGAGCATCCGCCAGGAGGCGCTGGCGATGGCGGTGGCGCGGCCGTCGAAAGCGGGGGCGGCGATGCTGGCCGGATCGGCCGGGTCGATGACGGTGGCGGAAAGGCCGTGGCGGTCGAGCGCGACGGCGAGGGTCAGGCCGATCAGGCCGCCGCCGAGGATGATGACGTCGCTGCGCTCCATTTTTCTCTATCTACCGATGCAAGGATGCAACGCCAAGCGCTTGACCGGGGACTCGCCGCGGGCGCATTAACCAACGAGCGGAACATTTGGGGGCCGAAATGGCGGCGACGATGGCGCGAGAGGCACGGCCCGAGCGGCTGGCGCAATGGCGTTCGGGAATGAAGAGGAGCGTAAGGCGGACCTGGTCGCTGCTGATCGGCGGCGCGATGGGCGCGGCCGCCCTGCTCGCGGCGCTGGCGCTGGCGAGCTATCACCCGACCGACCCCTCGCTCAACACCGCCGCCGCGGGCCCGGTGCTGAACTGGATCGGCGCCCCCGGCGCCTGGATCGCGGACCTCCTGCTGAGCCTGTGGGGGCTGGTCGCCATCCTCCTCCTGCCGCTGGTCGCGCTGCAGGGCTTCCGCATCGTCCGCGGCGTCGAGACGGCGCGCTGGCTCAAATCGCTGCTGCTGACCGCGCTCGGCATGATCCTGATCGGCACCGGCGCGGCCCTGCTCTCGGGCGGCGCGGTCAACGGCCTTCCGGCCGGCTGGGGCGGCGCCTTCGGCCTGACCCTCGGCAAGCTGGCCGAATGGGGGCTGTCGGCGATCGGCGCGCCGGGCATCGTCCAGCCCTTCCGGATCGCGCTGGTGGTGCTGACGACGGCGGGCGGCGCGGCCTGCTGCTGGTTCGGCCTGTCGCTGACCCATGGCGAACGCGACTGGATCCTGTCGCGGCGCTTCCGGCGCGAGCGGACCGCATCCGACGTCGGCCATGACGAGGAGGACGGGCTGTCCGAGCCGGCGACCCGGCCGGCGCGCGCGCCCGTCATCGCTCCGGCCGAGCCGCCGCGCACATTCATCGCCGACCGGGTCAAGGCGCCGGAGCGGCCGCGCACCAGCCCGCGCGACCGCCAGGCGTCGCTCGCGCTCGGCGATTCCTACCAGCTGCCGCCGCTCGACCTGCTGACGCCGCCGCCGCCGCCGGTCAACGCCACGCTCGACAAGGCCAGCCTCGAGCGCAATGCGCGGCTGCTCGAATCGGTGCTCGACGACTTCTCGGTCAAGGGCGAGATCGTCGAGGTCCGGCCGGGCCCGGTCGTCACCATGTACGAGCTGGAGCCGGCGAGCGGCATCAAGGCCAGCCGGGTGATCCAGCTCGCCGACGACATCGCCCGCAACATGTCCGCCTTGTCGGCGCGCGTCGCCACCATTCCCGGCCGTAGCGTGATCGGCATCGAGCTGCCCAACGCCAAGCGCGAGATGGTGGTCCTCTCCGAGCTGATCGCCAGCCACGCCTTCGAGGACCAGGTGGCGCAGCTGCCGATCGTGCTCGGCAAGAACATCGCCGGCGATCCGGTCGTCGCCGATCTCGCGCCGATGCCGCATCTGCTCGTCGCCGGCACCACCGGCTCGGGCAAGTCGGTCGGCCTCAACTGCATGATCCTGTCCTTGCTCTACCGGCTGACGCCGGAGCAGTGCAAAATGATCCTGATCGATCCGAAGATGCTCGAGCTCAGCATTTACGACGGCATCCCGCATCTGCTCGCCCCGGTGGTCACCGAGCCGACCAAGGCGATCCGCGCGCTCAAATGGACGGTCGAGCAGATGGAGGAGCGTTACCGGATGATGGCGTCGGTCGGCGTCCGGCAGCTGTCCAGCTTCAACGCCAAGGTGCGCGAGGCCAAGGCCAAGGGCCAGTCGCTCGGCCGGCGCGTCCAGACCGGCTACGATGCCGAGACCGGCCAGCCCCAATATGAGATGGAGGAGCTCGAATACGAAGTCCTGCCGCAGATCGTCGTCGTCGTCGACGAGCTCGCCGATCTAATGATGACGGCCGGCAAGGAGGTCGAGTTCCTGATCCAGCGCCTGGCGCAGAAGGCGCGCGCGGCCGGCATCCACCTGATCATGGCGACGCAGCGGCCGTCGGTCGACGTCATCACCGGCGTCATCAAGGCCAATCTGCCGACCCGGATCAGCTTCGCGGTCACCTCCAAGATCGATTCCCGCACCATCCTCGGCGAGCAGGGTGCCGAGCAGCTGCTCGGCAAGGGCGACATGCTCTACATGCCCGGCGGCAAGCAGATCGCCCGTGTCCACGGCCCGTTCGTCTCCGACGAGGAGGTCCGCCTGGTCGCCGAGCATTGGAAGGCGCAGGGCCGGCCGGAGTACGTCCAGGCGGTGACCGAGGAGCCCGAGGACGGCGGCTATATGTTCGAGG
>JAXDOV010000171.1:0-25045 GCA_034668705.1 Sphingomonadales bacterium | reverse complement strand
GTCGGCCGGCCCTGCGCGTCGATCGCGCCCAAAGCGAGCAGGCGCCGGCGCGCCTCCTCGATCGCCGCGGCGGGCGGCGGATCGAGCCAGCGCAGGCTGCGCGGATCGGCGACGCCCCATAAGGCGCAGTCGAGGAGGAGGGCGCTGAGATCCACTTCGAGGATTTCGGGCGGGTCGAAGCGCGGCAGGCCCGCATTCGCCGCCGCTTCCCAGAGGCGGTAGACATGGCCCGGCCCCTGGCGGCCGGCGCGGCCGGCCCGCTGGGTGACGGCGGCCTGGCTGGCGCGCTCGGTGACCAGACGGGTCATGCCGGCGCCGCGATCGTAGCGCGGGCGGCGGGCAAGGCCGCTGTCGACGACGATCCGCACCCCGTCCAGCGTCAGGCTGGTCTCGGCGATCGAGGTGGCGAGCACGAGCTTGCGGCGCCCCGCCGGCGGCGCGGCGATGGCGGCGCGCCGCGCGGCCGGATCGAGGCTGCCATGGAGGCGGTGGAGATCGACGTCCGGGGGCAGGCCTTCCAGCCGCTCCGCCGTCCGCTCGATCTCGGCGACGCCGGGAAGGAAGGCGAGCAGGCTGCCCTCTTCTTCGCCGAGCGCGCGGCGGATGGCGGCGGCCATCTCGTCCTCGATCCTCTTCTCCGCCGAGCGGCCGAGATGACGGATCTCGATCGGGAAGCTGCGCCCTTCGCTCTCGACGACCGGCGCCTCGCCCATCAGGGCCGCGAAGCGCTCGCCGTCGAGCGTCGCCGACATCGCCAGCAGCCGCAGGTCCGGCCGCAGGGCGGCCTGGGCATCGAGAGCCAGGGCGAGGCCGAAATCGCTGTCGAGGCTGCGCTCATGCACTTCGTCGAACAGGACCGCCGACACGCCGCCAAGCTCGGGATCGGCCTGGATGCGGTTGCGGAAGATGCCTTCGGTGAGGACGAGGAGGCGGGTGCGGGCGGAGCGGCGCGTGTCGAGCCGGGTGGCGTAGCCGATCGTCTCGCCCACTTTCTCGCCGGCAAGCTCCGCCATTCTTTCGGCGGCGGCGCGGGCGGCGAGGCGGCGGGGGGAGAGGAGGAGGATTTCGCCGGTGCACCAGGGCTCCTGCAGCAAGGCGGGCGCGACCGCGGTGGTCTTGCCGGCGCCGGGCGGGGCGACGAGCACGGCGTTCGGCTGTTCGCGCAGGGCCGCGAGGAGCCGGGGAAGCACATCGAGGATGGGGAGAGCGGTCACAGGATTTCCGTTCGTCCCGAGCGAAGTGAAGTCCCGGCTCAGTACGCCCGCGCCACCGCGAATTCCGCCGCCTCGACCAGGGCCGCCTTGGCCTTGCCGGAGGGGAGCGGCCCGAGCGCGTCGATCGCGCGCTGGGCATAGGTGCGGGCGCGGGCGATGGTGTCGTCGAGGGCGCCGCTGCCGCGCAGCAGGCCGATCGCCTGGGCCAGCTCCTCGTCGCCGGCGCGGGCGCCCTCCATCGCCTCGCGCCAGAAAAGCCGCTCCTCGCCGCCGCCGCGGGCATAAGCGAGGATCACCGGCAAGGTCACCTTGCCGTCGCGGAAATCGTCGCCGACCCCTTTGCCCATCGTCTCGGCGTCGGACGCATAGTCGATCGCGTCGTCGATCAGCTGGAAGGCGATGCCGAGGTTGCGGCCGTAGCAGTCGAGCGCCTGCTCGATCTCCTCCTCGCGCTCGGCGATGACGGCGGCGATGCGGCAGGCGGCGGCGAACAAGGCGGCGGTCTTGGCGCCGATGATCTCGAGATAATGGTCCTCGCCGGTCTCGATCCGCCGCTGAGTCGTCAGCTGGTCGACCTCGCCCTGCGCGATCACCGACGAGGCGCGCGACAGGATCTTCAGCACCTTGAGGCTGCCGTCCTCGACCATCAATTCGAAGGCGCGGGAGAAGAGGAAGTCGCCGACCAGCACGCTCGCCGGATTGCCCCAGATGATGTTGGCGGTGCGCCGGCCGCGGCGCAGGCCGGAGCCGTCGACGACGTCGTCGTGGAGCAGGGTGGCGGTGTGGATGAACTCGACCGCCGCGGCGAGCCGGTGGTGGCGGGTGCCGGGATAGTCGAGCAGGCGGGCGCAGGCGAGTGTCAGCATCGGCCGCATCCGCTTGCCGCCGCCGGCGATCAGATGGCCGGCAAGCTCCGGGATCAGGGCGACCTCACTCTGCATCCGGTCGAGGATGACGCTGTTGACGCGGTTGAGATCGGCGGAGACGAGCTGGATCATCGGCTCCAGCGAGGGCGCGCGGGCGGGGCCGAGCGAGTGGATCGTAGCGCTCATGTCGCGGCGCCTCTGCGCGGTCGCGGCCGGAAAGGCAAGGTCGGGCCGCTCAGGCGGACAAAGGCAGCTTGAGCCGCGCCAGCAGGCCGCCGAGATCCTCGCTCTCCTCGAGGCCGACCGATCCGCCGTAGATCTGGGCGACGTCGCGGACGATGGCGAGGCCGAGGCCGGTGCCGGGCTTGCCGGTATCGAGCCGGGCGCCGCGGTCGAAGATGCCGGCGCGTTCCTCGGCGGGGATGCCGTGGCCGTCATCCTCGACCTCGATCTCGACGCATTCGGGGATCGTCTTCACCGTCACGAACACCCGGCCGCCGCCATATTTGGCGGCATTCTCGATCAGATTGCCGAGCATCTCGTCCAGATCCTGCCGTTCGACCCGCACCGCCGCCTTCTTGTCGCCGGCCAGGTCGATCGTGACGTTCTCGTAGAGCCGCGTCACCGCCCGCTCGACCGCCTCCAGCGATGGCCAGACGTCCGACCGCGCCTGGGCGGAGGAGCGGCGGCCGATGGCGCGGGCGCGGGCGAGGTGATGGTCCACCTGCCGGCGCATCGTCGTCGCTTCGCGGCAGACGGTGTCGGCGAGGTCCGGCGCCTGCGCCGTCGCCGCATTGGTGATGACGGTCAGCGGCGTCTTCAGCGCATGGGCGAGGTTGCCGGCGTGGCGGCGGGCCTCCTCGGCCTGGTGCTCGTTATGCTCGAGCAGGGCGTTCAATTCCCCGGTCAGCGGCTCGATCTCGGCGGGGAAGCGCCCCTCGATCCGGGACTTGGTCCCCGAGCGGATCGAGGCGATGGCGCGGCGCACCCGCCGCAGCGGCCACAGGCCGTACAGCGCCTGGAGGGCGGCGAGGACGACGAGGCCGAGCCCGAGCGCGCCGAACGAGCGGATCATCGTCTCGCGCAGCACCGAAATCTGGGCGTTGAGGCCGTCGCGGCTCTGCGCCACTTGGAAGCGCCATCTCAGCTTCGACCCGGGCAGTTGCACGTCGCGCTCGTCGATCCGCAATGTCTCGTTGGGGAATTCGGCGCTGTCATAGACGTGGGCCGCCGTATCGAGATGCTCGGTGCGGACGGCGAGCCGCCGGTCCCAGAGCGAGCGGGACGGAAATTCGAGCGCGGCCCGGCGCCGCGCCGCGGCCGGCGCGCCCGGGCTGATCTGGAAATAGACGCCCGAATTGGGTTCGAGGAAGCGCTGGTCGGCGGGCGGGCGGGACAGCAGCACCTCGCCCTCGGGGCCGATCTCCGCCGAAGCGACCAGGGCGGTCAGCACGTAATCGAGCTGGGCGTCGAAATTGCGGGTGATCGCCGAGGTGAGCACCCGGTCGAGCGCGTAGCCGCCGACCCCGAGCAGGAGCAGGATCCACAAGGCCGAGATGCCGATCATCCGGCGGATGATCGAACCGGTGCCGCCGCTGCGACGCGGCGCCGTCATGCTCGCTCCGGGCGGCTTCCCGCTGCCGCGGCAACGGCCCAGGCCATCACTGCGTCCGCGGCTCTTCCAGCGAATAGCCGAGGCCGCGGATGGTGGTGATCACGTCGGGACCGAGCTTCTTGCGGATGCGGGTGACGAACACTTCGATCGTGTTCGAATCCCGATCGAAATCCTGGTCGTAAATATGCTCGATCAGCTCGGTCCGCGACACCACCTTGCCCTTGTGGTGCATCAGGTAGGAGAGCAGTTTGTACTCCTGGGCGGTGAGCTTCACCGGCTCCCCGTCCAGAGTCACCTTGCCCGATCGCGTGTCGAGGCGGACGTCGCCGGCGGTGAGCTCGGACGAGGCATTGCCCGAGGCGCGGCGGATGAGCGCGCGCAGCCGCGCAATCAGCTCCTCGGTCTGGAAGGGCTTGGCGAGATAATCGTCGGCGCCGGCATCCAGGCCCGCCACCTTGTCCGACCAGCTGTCGCGGGCGGTGAGGACGAGGACGGGAACGGTCATCCCCTCCTTGCGCCAGCGGTCGAGGACGGTGAGCCCGTCGATCTCCGGCAGGCCGAGGTCGAGGATGATGGCGTCGTAGCTCTCGGTCGAGCCGAGATAATGGCCGTCCTCGCCGTCGGTGGCGAGATCGACGGCATAGCCGGCGCCCTCCAGCGTCGCCCGCAACTGGCGGCCGAGATTGGGCTCGTCTTCGACGATCAAGACCCGCATCTGATTCCCCTCTGGCTGATGTCGACGGATTTAGGGCCTGTACCCGAATTGTCCAACCGGCGCCTGCGGATATGGTTTCATCGCCGGTACGTTCGGAGCGGCGGGTGGACCGGACGATCAGAAGCCGGAGCGGGCGATGATCTCGCCGGTGCGGGCGTCGACGTCGATCCAGACGACCTGCGGGCCGCGCATGAACTTCAGCCGGTAGCGGGCGGCTTCCGCGTCGAGCTCGGGGCCGAGATAGTCGAAGCCCGGCAGGCGCGGGAGGATCCGCGCCTCGATCGCGCGCAGCGGCATGAAGCGCCCGTCCCGCGTGCCGCGGAAGGCGACGTCCTGGTCGCGCGGACGCGGCGGATGCGCGCCGGCCGGCGCCTCAGCGACGAGGCTGCAGGCAAGGCAGGCGAGGAGGCGGAAACGGACCATGACTTCTCAACGTTTTTCAACAGCTTCCCGGCTGCCATAAGCGCCGGCCATTGAATAGCCCATGAATGCCGAGACGCCGGTGCGACGCGCTTCGGCCCTCTGCGGGGCCGGCGGCACATCGCCCGAATTGCACCGGCGGTCGGCTTTTCGCTTGGATTCCCATGGTCAGCCGTGCTGAGGCCGTAACAAAAGACGGGGAGCGAAAGATGCGGCCAATCTTTCTGGGTGCCTTTCTGGGCGCGGCAACATTGGCTCTGGCCGGCTGCGCCACGCGCCCCGAGGCGCCGGCCGCTCCGGCGCCGGTGCCGGAAGCCCCGCCGCCGCCGCCCGCGCCTCCGGCTCCACCGCCGCCGCAGGATTGGCGCGACTTCGCGCTTTCCCCGGGCGACTGGACCTACCGCGCCGAGGCGGCGGGCTCTTCGGCCTCCTTCGGCGGCGCCGGGCCCGCCTTCGTCCTGCGCTGCGGCGCCGCGCGGCAGATCGTGATCGAGCGGGCGGACGCGGCGGCGGGGACGCGGCTCACCCTCCGCACCTCATTCGGCGACCGGATCGTCGCCGCGGGGGCGCCGCTGCCGGCCTCCGATCCGCTGCTCGACCAGATGGCGTTCAGCCGCGGCCGCTTCACCGTCGCCGCCGAAGGGCTGCCGATGCTCGTCATCCCCTCCTGGCCGGAGGCGGCGCGAACCATCGAGGATTGCCGCGGCTGATCTATTTGCGGCGCGGCCCGGCGAGCTCGCCGGCGATCCGCGCGGCGAATTCCCGCACCAGCTTCTCGCGCACGCCGCCGCCGCGCATGGCGAGGCCGATCAGCCCCGAATGCTGCTTGTCGACGGTGACGTAGAACAGGGCGAGGCGGTCGCCGTTGCGCGCATCCGCCACCCGGATCTGGCCGGCCAGCCGGTCGCTTCGCCCGAGCACCGCCATCGCCGCGTCGGCAATGCGCAGAGCGTCCATCTCGACCGTGACGGTCAGCGGCCGGGCGCCGTCGAGGCCGCGGGCGCGGGCCGCCTCCTTCACCGCCTTGTCGAACAGGCGGGCGAAGGGAAGGGCGGCATCGCCCTCGCCGTGCAGCTTGCGGTCGGATGAAGCGACGGCGTTGCGCGCCGCGACATTGAGGCTGAGCTCGACGCTGTCGACATAGGCGGCGCCGCGAAGCGGCTCGGGCGCGGCCTCCATCGTCTCGACCGGCGGCACCGCGCAGGCGGCGAGGGGAAGCGCCATCGCCAGCAGGACGGCCAGCGGCCCGCGCCGGCGAACCGAGCGAAAAGAGAAAAGCCACATATTTTCGGGGACTTACCTCAATGCCGCGGTCCTGGAGGGCGGCGGCGCGAAGCAGAAATTCTAGCGGCAAAAAAGTTCAAAACAAGGCTTGATGCGCGATTCGCGATGATTCATTCTGCTCACGGCTTCAACATAGCGAAAGGAGGTGATCCGATGTCTCATGGTTCAGCAGTGAGGTCGGTTCTGCTCGTTCGGGGGATGAAGGCATAGCCTGATCAGGTCTCCCGGGCTGGAGCCATCCGGCCGCTGACCATGTCATGAAGGGTCGTCGGACTCAGGTCCGGCGGCCCTTCGGTCTGTCCGCCGGCTCCAAATCGGTGCAGCACAAATCAGATTCGGCAAAGCCGCGCCACCCGCGCCTGCCACAGCAGGAGAAGGGGCATCGCGCCCAGCTCCATCGCCAGGCCGAAGACATGGCCCGCGCTCGGCGGCCCGAGCCGGGTCAGCGAGAACAAGCGGGCGAGGCCGCCGAGGATGACGATCAGGCCGAGCATGCGGAACAGGGTCCCACGCCGCTCGATCGCCGGAATGCAGGCGGCGAAGGCGAGGCCGATGCCGAACAGCAGGCCGGACAGGTAGCGATAATGGCTGTCGAGATCGACCGGCAGCGGCGGATGGACGCCCTTCAGCATCGCCGCGCCCTTCACCATGCCCGCCCCGCCCGCGGCCAGCGGCACGAGGCAGAGACAGGCGACGAGCGCCTGCAGCAGCCGCCGTTCGGGGAGGGGCCGGGCACGGCGCCCTCCCTGTGCTTCGGTCTCGTTCAGCTCGCGGCGCTCAGGCTGCGGTGGAGCTGCTCCCATTGCTCGCGCCCGGAGCGGATCGACTCGTAGCTGGAGCGGATGAGGTCGAGCGTCTCCGGTGACAATTGCCTATCCTCGAGCGCCGCCCGCCATTTGGAATCGAGATAGCTCTCGCCGCGGTCGACCTCGGCGATCACCGCCTCGTCGTCATGGCCGGTGACGGCATCGCGCAGCGACAGGAACTGGCGGTGCATGGCGGCGAGGATGCCGCCATCATGCTCGGGCGTGCCGCCGAGCTCGCGGACGCGGTCGCGCAGCCGGGCGACGACCTCTTCGCGCTCCTTCGCCCAGTTGCGGAAGGATTCGCTGAAGCGGCTGTTGGTCGCCTCATTGGCGGAGTGGCGATAGCCGTCGACGCTGTCGATGGTGGTTTCGATGAGGCTGTTGAGAACGCTGATGTCGTGGCTCCGGTCGAACATAGGTGACTCCTGAAGGGGTTGGCGGGGACAGAACGCACGGTTCGGGCCGATGGGTACGGGGCTTCCGGGAAAACGGCGCGGGAACGGCTCCACCCGGCGCGACGTTCAGGCCGCGAAGGAGCGCGCACCATGGCGGACGATAAGGATGGCGACGGTAGGGAGGAGCGCGGCAAGCCGGCCGGCTTCGACCGCAGGAGCGGCGAGGTCCATGGCAGCGGCGCCGGCGCCGGCGGCAACAATCCGGCCGAGGATTATGACGACGATCCGATCGGCGGCGGCGGCCGCGACCCGATCGGCGGCCCGCGGCCGCGCCGGGACGGCGTGGACCGGCCGATCGATCCCGACGAGGGGATCTGACATGGCCGGATCCGGGAAGCGCGGCGGCAGCGGCCATCCCCTTCCCGCCAGCGACGAGGCGCGTCACGGCGAAATCCCCGAAACGCTGGAACGCGAGAAGGGGCGGGGCGACGATGAAGCGGGCGTCGTCCAGCCGGACGGCGCGGTGAATCCCGACGGCGCGCCCTATCTTCATGACGATGCGGGGCGCGGCGCGGCGAGCGAAGCAGGATCGAAGGAGAGCTGAGATGGCGCAAGACAAGCAAGGCATGAGTGGCGGCATGAGCGGCCGCGACCTGCAGGAATCCCAATCGGGCGGCGGCAGCGGCCGGTTCGGCGGCAATATGGAGCAGGACCAAAAAGCCGGCCAGGCGGGCGGCGGACGGGGGCTCAGCGACACGAGCAGCGCCGGCGGCAGCAGCGGCACCGGCGGTTACGGCCGCTCCGAGAATGTCGTCCAGCATCAGGGCCAGCAGGCGAGGCCCGGCCAGCCCGGCCTCGCCGGCGGCGACGCGTCGGCGGACGATGCCGGCTCCGACACCCTGTCGCGCGGCGAGCGGTTCGACGAGGAGCAAGGCGGCGGCCGCGGCCCCGAAAGCGTCAGCCTCGACGAGGAGGACATCGCCGAGGACCGGCGCGCGGATCAGGATCGCGACCGGTCGGAGGTGGAATTCGAGCGCGAGCAGTCCTGACGAAGCGGGACGAAGCTTTCCGGGGCGGTCCGGCCGGAGCGGCAAGGGAACCCTTGGCCGCGCCGCACGTCTTGTTTCGCAGCAGTTACAAGGCTGGAGGCTGACATGGCGAAATCGGGCGAAAAGAGTGGGGCTGGCGGCGCGAAGAGCGGGGCCGGCGGCGATAAGAAAAGCCGCGGCGCCGGCGCGTTTCCCGACGCGCTCAAGGAAGCGGGACAGCGCGCCGCCGAGCTGGCGCAGAATCCGGTGGCGCGCAGCATGATGGCGGCCGGCCTGGTCGCGGCGGCGGCGGCGCTCACCGCCAATTCGCGCGTCCGCAAATCGGTGAGCGATGCCAGCCGCGACGCGCTCGATACGGCCGAGGCGGCCGCCGACAGCGCCAGCAAGATCGGCGCCGCGATCGTCACCGCCGCCACTGACGCGGTACGGCGGATGCTTTCCGCGGCCGGCGGCGGCGAAGCGGCGGGCGAATCCGGCGGCACCGGTACGGGCCGCGGCCGCAAGGCCGCCGGCGGCTCGACCGGATCCACGGCGCGGCGCGGCAAGAGCGGCGGCTCGGCGGCGAAGCGCACGACCGGTTCGCGTTCGAAGAGCGCGGCGACGCCCCGCGCCTCAGCCAAGACCGGCGGCACGGCCAGGAGCAAATCCGCTGCCTCGACCTCAGGCTCCCGCGGCAAGGCCTCGGCCGCGGCGCCCAAGAGCGGCACGAAATCGTCACGCGCAAAATCCTCCTCCGCGGGCGGCGCGAGCCGCACCAGCGCGGGCGGCAAGGGCCGCTCCGGAGCGAGCGGGTCGACCGGAAGCTCGGGCGCTGGCCGCGGCCGGCGCGGCGGCGGCGCCGCGGCCCCCTCGGGTGAGGGTGGCGGTTCGTCGAACGGCGGCGGCAGCTGAGGCGAAGCCGGGCCCGGCTCCATCTGGGCCCGGGGCCTGCTCGTCAAGGGAATGAAGGGGCGGGCGCCATTGGCGTCCGCCCTTCGCCGTTTCGCCTTCGGCGTCCGGACGCCCCGGCGAGGGCTATTTCATGCGCCTCCCATCACGACCGTCCGCCCGAGCCGCGCCGCCGACGAGCGGAAGAACCGCTGGGGCGGCGGCGCGTTGAACCGGCGAGGAGAAGCGCCATGAGCAACAAGCATCCGCGTCCCGACCAAAGCCGGATCGAGCTCCAGGACGATCTCGACCGCAATCCCGGCATCGGCCAGTCGAAGGGCCTGTTCGCCCGCACCGGCGGCGACGATGCCGAGCTGATCGAAGGCGCCAACACCGTCGAGGGCGATACCGAGAATGACGCCGGCGCCGCCGGCGGCGTCGATCCAAAGCTCGGGCGGACGAACCGCTGGGCGGTCACGTCAGGCTGCCCGGCTACAGCACATATTTGCTGAGGTCGGTGTTGCGGGCGATGGCGGCGAGCTGCGTCTCGACATAGGCCTTGTCGACGGTGACGACGTCGCCGCGCCTTTCCTCGGCCTCGAAGCTCACATCCTCGAGCAGCTTCTCCATCACCGTCTGCAGGCGGCGGGCGCCGATATTCTCGATCTGGCCGTTCACCTCGGCGGCGATGCGGGCGATGGCGCGGATGCCGTCGTCGGTGAAGTTCACCTCCACCCCCTCCGTCGCGATCAGGGCGCGATATTGCTCGGTGAGGCTCGCCTGGGTGTCGGAGAGGATGCGGACGAAATCCTCCTCGGTCAGCGCCTTCAGCTCGACCCGGATCGGCAGCCGCCCCTGGAGCTCGGGGAGCAGGTCCGACGGCTTGGCGATGTGGAAGGCGCCGCTGGCGATGAACAGGATATGGTCGGTCTTCATCGGCCCATATTTGGTGGCGACGGTGGTGCCTTCGATCAGCGGCAGCAGGTCGCGCTGGACGCCCTCGCGGCTGACCGAGCCGCCGCGCACGTCGGAGACGGCGATCTTGTCGATCTCGTCGAGGAAGACGATGCCGTTCGCCTCGGCGTCGGCAAGGGCCGAACGGTTGACGTCGTCCTCGTCGAGGCGCTTGTCGGCTTCCTCCTCGACCAGCCGCGTCCAGGCCTCGCGGACCTTGAGACGGCGGCGCTTCTTCGGCTGCTGGCCGAGCGCCTTCGACATCATGTCGCTGAGGTTGATCATGCCGACCTGGCCGCCCATGCCGGGCACTTCGAACGGCGTATTCGGCTGCTCGACCACTTCGATCTCGACCTCGGCCGCGTCGAGATGGCCGTCGCGGAAACGCTGGCGGAAGCTCTCCCGCGTCGCTTCGCTGGCGCCCTTGCCGGTCAGCGCGTCGAGCAGGCGGTCCATCGCCGCGTCCTCGGCGGCGTCGCGGACGGCGGTGCGGCGGCGCTCCTTCTCCAGCCGCACCGCTTCCTCGACCAGGTCGCGGGCGATCTGCTCGACGTCGCGGCCGACATAGCCGACCTCGGTGAACTTGGTCGCCTCGACCTTGACGAAGGGCGCGTCGGCGAGCTTCGCCAGCCGCCGCGAGATCTCGGTCTTGCCGCAGCCGGTCGGCCCGATCATCAGGATGTTCTTCGGCGTCACCTCGTCGCGCAATTCGTCGGAGAGGCGCTGGCGGCGCCAGCGGTTCCTGAGCGCGACCGCGACCGCCCGTTTCGCTTCCATCTGGCCGACAATATGCGCATCGAGGGCGGCGACCACCGCCTTGGGAGTGAGACTGTCGTTCATCTGTGCTGAAATGCCCTATGCTCTTGCCGGTGTAGATGGCGCGGCGCCGCGCGGAATCAAGCGAGGCCGTGCAGCGAAGCGCGGCGCCAGTCGTTGCCCGCCTGGAACGAGGAGACGAGCCCCCTCATGGCGAATGAAGACATCGTGCAGCGCGTCCGGGAGCGCCAGCCCGCTTGTGCCAAGGTCGGCCTGTTCGACATCGACGGCATCTTCCGCGGCAAATATCTGAACGCCGACAAGCTCGCCTCGGCGCTCGGCAGGGGCTTCGGCTTTTGCGACGTCGTTCTGGGCTGGGATTCGAGCGACCGGCTGGTCGACGATCTGAGCTTCACCGGCTGGCACACGGCCTATCCGGATGCCGAGGCGCGGCTGCTGCCCGAGACCGAGCGGGCGATGCCGTTCGAGGGCGGGATGCCGCTGATCCTCGGCGAGTTCACCGGACGCGCCGAGGCGATCTGCCCGCGCAGCCTGCTGCGCCGGGTGCTGGCGCGGGCGGCGGAGTCCGGCTTCGCGCTCAAGGCCGCGGCCGAGTTCGAATTCTTCCTGTTCGAGGAGACGCCGCAATCGGTGCGCGACAAGAATTATCGCGGACTGAAGCCGATCACCCCCGGGAATTTCGGCTATTCGATGCTGCGCTCCAGCGTCCATGCCGATTTCTACCACCAGCTCTGGTCGACCTGCGACGAGATGCGGATCGAGATGGAGGGGCTGCACACCGAGACCGGACCGGGGGTGATCGAGGCGGCGATCCGGGTCGACGACGCGCTGGAGGCGGCGGACAAGGCCGCCCTGTTCAAGACCATCGCCAAGATCCTCGCCCAGCGGCGCGGCTGGATGGCGACGTTCATGGCGAAATGGTCGCCGGACTGGCCGGGCCAGTCGGGCCACCTCCACATGTCGCTGCTCGATGCCAAAAGCGGGGCGGGGCTGTTCTACGAGGAGGGCAGGCCGCTCGCCATGTCGGACCGGATGCGCTGGTTCGTCGGCGGGCAGCAGGCGCTGATGCCGGAGCTGCTGGCGATGATCTCGCCGACGGTGAACAGCTATACGCGGATGATTCCGGGCTTCTGGGCGCCGACCGCGGCGACCTGGGGCTATGAGAACCGCACCTGCGCGTTGCGCGTGATCGGCGGGTCGGAGAAGACGCAGCGGGTGGAGTGCCGGATCGGCGCCGCGGACATCAATCCGTATATCGCGCTGGCCGCCGCCATCGGCTCGGGCCTGTGGGGGATGGAGAACAGGATCGAGCCCGACGCGCCGGTCGAGGGTAATGCCTATGCGGTGGAGACGGCGCCGGAACGGGCGCTGCCGCCGACCCTGTGGGAGGCGGCGCAGCGGCTCAAGGCGTCGGAGGCGGCGCGCGCGCTGTTCGGCGCTGAATTCGTCGCCCATTATGCCGCGACGCGCGAATGGGAGGAGCGGGAGGCCCGCAAGGCGATCACCGACTGGCAGCTCGCCCGCTATTTCGAGATCATCTGAGGCCCGGATGGACGATTTCGTCTGCATCTCCCCCGTCGACGGCCGCGAAGTTGCGCGGCGGCCGCCGACGCCCGCCGCCGAGGTCGCGCGCGCGCTGGAACGGGCGCGGCGGGCGCAGCGGGCCTGGCGGGAGGTGCCGCCGGCGGCGCGCTGCGCGCCGGTGCGGCGCTTCCTGGAGGCGATGGAGCGGCTCAATGCCGGGATCGTCCCGGAGCTGGCATGGCAGATGGGACGGCCGGTGCGCTATGGCGGCGAGCTGCGCTCGCTCACGGAACGGGTCGAGGCGATGATCGCGCTCGCGCCCGAGGCGCTGGCGGACGAGGTCCGGGAGCGGGGCCGTGTGGCGCGCGTGCCTGCCGGGCTTGTCCTGGTGATCGCGCCCTGGAACTATCCCTTCCTCACCGCCGCCAACACGATCGTGCCGGCTTTGCTCGCGGGCAATGCCGTGATCCTCAAGCATTCGGCGCAGACCCTGCTCGCCGGCGAGCGCTTCGCCGAGGCGTTCGCCTCGGCCGATTTGCCGGAAGGGCTGTTCCAGAACCTGTTTCTCACCCATGACGAGACGGCGCGGCTGCTCGGCGCCGGTGCGGTCGATCACGCGACCTTCACCGGCTCGGTCGAAGGCGGGCGGGCGATCGAGCGGGCGGCGGCGGGGTCGTTCACCACGCTGACGCTCGAGCTCGGCGGCAAGGACCCGGCCTATGTCCGGGCCGACGCCGATCTGGCCGGAGCGGTCGCGGGCCTGGTCGACGGCAGCTTCTACAATAGCGGCCAGTCCTGCTGCGGCGTCGAGCGCATCTACGTGCACGAGGCGGCGTGGCAGCCCTTCCTCGACGGATTCGTGGAGGCCGCGCTGGCCTGGCGGCTCGGCGACCCGCTCGACCCCGAGACCAGCCTCGGCCCGATGGCGAGCGCGAAGGGCGCGGCCCGGGTTCGGCGGCAGGTCGAGGCGGCGGTGAAGGCGGGCGCCCGCACGCATCTGCCGCGCCAGCTCTTTCCGGGGGACACGGGTGAGGGCGCGTATTTGATGCCGCAGGTGCTGACCGGGGTGGATCACGGGATGGCGGTGATGCGCGAGGAGACGTTCGGCCCGGCCGTCGGCATCATGAAGGTGAAGGACGATGCGGAGGCGGTGCGGCTGATGAACGACAGCGCCTACGGCCTCACCGCGTCGATCTGGACCCGGGACCTGGACGCCGCCGCGCACCTGGCCGGCGCGGTCGAGGCGGGGACGGTGCTGGCCAATCGCTGCGACTATCTGGATCCGGCGCTCGCCTGGACGGGGGTGAAGGACAGCGGCCGCGGCGCCTCGCTCGGCCGCTACGGCTTCGACAGCGTCACCCGGCCCAAATCCCTGCACCTGCCCAAATCCCTGCCCCCGCGGAGCGTCTGATGGCCCTACCCAATGCCGATTGGAACTATCCGACCGCGATCCGCTTCGGCACCGGCCGTGCGGCGGAGCTGCCCGACGCCTGCCGCGCCCTCGGCATCGCCCGTCCCTTGCTCGTCACCGACCCGGCGCTGGCGGAGATGAAGATGGTGAAGGATGCGCTGGCCGCGACCGGCGCCGGCCTGTTCTGCGCCCTCCATCCCAATCCGGTCGGCGGCGACGTCGAGGCGGGTCTCGTTGCCTGGCGCAGCGGCGGCCATGACGGCATCGTCGCGTTCGGCGGCGGCAGCGCGCTCGACGTCGGCAAGGTCGTTGCCTTCATGTCCGGCCAGGACCGGCCGCTCTGGGATTTCGAGGACCGGGAGGATTGGTGGACGCGTGCCGATCCGGCCGGCATCGCGCCGATCGTCGCCGTGCCGACCACGGCCGGCACCGGCTCGGAGGTCGGCCGCGCCGGCGTCATCCTCGACGAGGATGCGGGGCTGAAGAAGATCATCTTCCATCCGAAGATGCTGCCCGCGATCGTGATCCTCGATCCGGCGCTGACGATCGGCCTGCCGCCTCACGTCACCGCCGCCACCGGCATGGACGCGCTCTCCCACTGCATCGAGGCCATTTGCGCCCCCGGCTTCCACCCGATGGCGGACGGCATCGCCGCCGAGGGCGTCCGGCTGATCCACGACTGGCTGGCGCGCGCGGTGGAGGAGGGCGGCGACCTCGACGCGCGCGGCCATATGCTCGCCGCCGCGGCGATGGGCGCGACCGCCTTTCAGAAGGGCCTCGGCGGCATGCACGCTCTGTCCCACCCGATCGGCGCGGTGGCCGGCACCCATCACGGCCTCACCAATGCGGTGCTGATGCCCTATGTCCTGGCCTATAACCGCTCGGCGATCGAGCCGCGGCTCGCCCGCCTCGCCGGCTATATCGGTCTCGCCGATGCGTCTTTCGAAGCATTTCTCGGCTGGATCGTCGCGCTGCGCCGGCGGCTGGGCATTCCCAACGATCTGGCGGAGATCGGCGTCTCCGCCGACGACGTCGAGCGGATCGCGATCATGGCCGAGGCCGACCCCTCGGCTGCCAGCAACCCGCTGCCGTTCGGCGCCGACGCGGCCCGGCAGGTGCTCGCCGCCGCGATGGCGGGCGAGATCCGCTACGCCCGAGGCACCGGCTAAAATCAGCCCGCGCTGTCGACGGACTCCAGTGTCTCGATGGTGAGATTGTTGTTGGTGTAGACGCAGATGTCGGCGGCGATCTTCATCGCCTTGCGGGCGATCGTCTCCGCATCCTCCTCATAATCGAAGATGGCGCTGGCGGCGGCGAGGGCGAAATTGCCGCCCGAGCCGATCGCGGCGACGCCCGAGCCCGGCTCGAGCACGTCGCCATTGCCGGTGAGGACGAGCGTCACCTCCTTGTCGGCGACGATCATCATCGCCTCGAGGTTGCGCAGATATTTGTCGGTCCGCCAGTCCTTGGCGAGCTCGACCGCGGCCCGCATCAGCTGGCCGTGATGCTGCTCGAGCTTGCGCTCCAGCCGCTCGAACAGAGTGAAGGCGTCGGCGGTGGCGCCGGCGAAGCCGGCGATGACGTTGCCGTCCCCGAGCCGGCGGACCTTGCGCGCATTGGGCTTGATCACCGTCTGGCCGAGCGACACCTGGCCGTCCCCGGCGATCACCGCCTGCTTGTTCTTGCGCACCGCAAGGATCGTCGTTCCGTGCCAGCTTTCCATATCGGCTCCCGCTCTCTCCGGGCTTATGTGGGATGGGGGGGCGGCGGCTGCAACATCGGCCGCGGCGCACATTCACCGCGACAGGCGTGGCCGGCGCGGCTAGCCTTGGCCGATGGCGCTTCTCCTCGTCGTCGCTCTCGCCGGCCTCGCCCTACTGTGGCTGCAGCAGCAGCGGCTCGCGGCGCGCGTCGCCGAGCTCGAGCGGGCGCTCGGGCTGGACGAGGAGGCGGCGCCCGCTTTTCCCGCCGCTCCGATCGAAGCTGCGCCGACGACATTGCGGGAGTCGCCCGCTGCTCCGAAGGCGGCCTCGTCCGCAGCCGCTGTTGACAAGGCCGGCCTGATCGGCGCCGCTCCATCGGCTCCCGAAGCCCCGGCGCTATCGCCGGCGGACAGGCTCGGCGGCTGGTTCGAACGCTATGTCGGCGGGCGCCTGCTGATCTGGATCGGCGGCATCGCTTTGGCCGTCGCCGGCATCCTCATCGTCCGCTTCTCGGTCGGGCTTATCACGCCCGCGGTGCGGATCGGCCTCGCCGCGGCGCTGGGGCTGGCGCTCGTCGCCGGCGGCGAGATCGCCCGGCGGCGGCGCGAGACCGTGCCCGATCCGCGGATCGCCCAGGCCCTGGTCGGCGCCGGCATCCTCATTCTCTACGCCGCGCCCTACGGGGCGCTCGTGCTCTACCAACTGATCCCGAACGGCGCCGCGACCGCGGCGATGGTCGCCGTCACCGCCGCCGCCCTCTTGCTCTCGCTCCGCCACGGCGCGCCGACGGCGCTGATGGGCCTAGCCGGCGGCTTCGCCATTCCCTATCTGGTCGGCGACCGCAGCGAGAGCGCGATCCCCCTGCTCGTCTATCTCGCTCTGCTCGACGTCGCTTTGTTCGGAATCGCCGCCCGGCGGGGCTGGACCTGGCTCGCCGCCGCCGCCGCCCTGCTCAGCTTCGGCTGGATGGTGCCGCTCCTGTTCTGGTCGCCTGAGGACGCGCTGGCGGGCGGAGTCTTCATCCTCCTCCTCAGCCTTGCAGCGTCCCTGGTGCGGGCGGGGGAGGGATGGCAGCTCGATTTCCTGCGGCCGGCCGCGATCGGCCTGCTGCAGCTCGCCTTGCTCGTCGCCCGCGAGGACCTCGGCGTCGCCGCCTGGGGCCTGTTCGGCGCGCTCTCGCTCGCTTCCTTCTTCCTCGCCGTCCGCCGCGCCGAATACCGGCCCATCCCGGCATTCGCTCTGGCGGCGGCATTGGTGCTGCTTGCCGCCAAGGCGGTCGATCCGCGCCAGGCGGAGATGCCGGCGGTGGCGGGGGGAATCGTCCTGCTCTTCGCCGCGGGCGCCCTCGCCGCGGCGCGCCTCCGGCCGCGGCCTTTGCTCTGGACCCTGATCGGCTGCGGCGCCGCGGCGGGGCCGCCGATCATCCTCCGGCTGGCGCGGCCCGATGTCGTCGGAACGCCGTCATGGGGGATGATCTTCGCCGCCGCCGCAATCGTCCCGTTGCTCTTCGCTCTGCCCGACCGCCGCGAGCGCGCGGAGCGCGGCGCCGGCCTGTTCGCCGCCGCCGCCACCGCGGCCCTGCTCCTCGGCCTCGCCGTCCGCGAGCTGTTGCCGGCGGAGCTGGTCGCGGCCGGCTGGATGGCGGTCGCCCTCCTCGCCGCCTTCGCCGCCCGCCGCGGCGCCGGCGCGCCGGTGGCGTCGGTCGCGCTCCTCGCTGCCGCGGCGGCGGCGGTGCGCGCCGCTCTGGCGGTGCCGTCCTTGTGGGAGAGCTTGGCGGGCTCGCTGGCCGGCATGGCCGCGCTCGCCACTGGCCTGCCCTCTTCGCGCGTCGCCGTCGAGGCCCTGCTGCTCCCCGCCTTGCTCCTCGCCCCGCTCGCCTTCCTCGTGCCCGAAGAGGCGAGACGGCGGCGGGTCAGCCCGCTGGCCTGCGCTCTGCTGATGGCGGGCGCCGCCGCCTATATCCTGTTCAAGCAGCTTTACGGCCTGTCGAGCGAGGAGGATTTCGTCGCCCGCGGCTTCGCCGAGCGGACCTTGATCACCCAGGCCCTGTTCCTGCTCGGCTGGCTGATCTGCACCGGCCGGATCCCGCTGCCGGGCGTGAGCGAGGACCGGCGCTGGCTGGCCGGAATCGCGCTCACCGCTTTGGCCGCGGCGCGCCTGGTCTGGTTAGACATGCTGGTCGACAATCCCCTGCTCGTCGCGCAGTCGGTCGGCGGCCTGCCGGTCGCGAACCTGCTCACCCCCGCTTTCCTGCTCAGCGCCTTCTGGCTCTACCGCGCCCGCCGCGCCGCCGGCCATCGCGCCCGCTCCGGCCTCTGGCTGATCCTGTCGCTGACCTCTCTGGTCTTCGGCACGATGCTGATGGTGCGGCAGGGCTTCCACGGGCCGATCCTGTCCGGGCCGGGCATATTGGCCACCGAATCCTATTTCTATTCGCTGGCCGGGCTGCTGCTCTCGATCGCCTTGCTGCTGGCGGGCGTCCGTCTGCCCGACAAGGCTTTGCGCCTGGCGGGGCTCGTCCTCCTCACCGCCACCATCTTCAAGGTCTTCCTGGTCGACGCCTCGGCGCTGGCGGGGGTGCTGCGCATCCTCTCCTTCCTCGTCCTCGGCATCGCCTTGATCGGGATCGGCAAGCTCTACACGGCGGTGCTCGACGCGGAGGCGGGCGGGAAGGATGTGGAAGGTCGGGTGAGGGCGTCGGCGCCGTAGGATAATCCCGACAACGCGCGGGCGATTCAGCCTGATCGGGTTCGATCCTGGACGCACGAGCGGTCGACATCCGCTTCCGCCCGGTGCGAACATTCAATCCCGACCTTGCCTTCAGCGCCCGCCCTATCGGCGCGGGACGCGGTCGCAGCTGGCCGGTATCGGCCATTGGCCCAATCCCGACCCATTCCGGGTATTTAGCAATTTGGTAATTATGCCAGATTAGCAGGGGGTTATCGGCGCAATCCCCCACGAGAGCGCCGGGACTTTCGAAGGGTCCACCGCGCTCTGGTCAGCCGGTGGACCCTTTTCGCATTGCAATCGGGACACGGGCGAAGCTTTTGTGAACAACCCGGAACCTTGATCCAGATCATATGTTGGGTAGCCGACATAGGGCGGGTGTGGCGTGACCGGACAAACGTAGCGACAATCTGGGCGACATCGAGGCAGCGCAAGCGGTTCTCCGAACGAGCATCGAAACGATGAGGGGCCTGGTCGAGAAGGCCGAAACCTCCTCCAGAATCACAAAAGGTTGCTGGAGCAGGCGGAGCGCGAGAAGCAGGGCCGGCACTGACTGATCGCCGTCAGCGAGATATGCCGGCCCCGCCAGGGAGCTTTCTAGCCCGGCTTCAGGCCGAAGGCGCGTAAACCCAGCCGACAGGTCCAATCGGCATGCTTGGCAATGCGCGAAATCGAGGCGCGCGATCCGCGAAGCAGCGGTTTCCCTT
This sequence comes from Sphingomonadales bacterium, assembly GCA_034668705.1. Taxonomy (GTDB): domain Bacteria; phylum Pseudomonadota; class Alphaproteobacteria; order Sphingomonadales; family Sphingomonadaceae; genus Allosphingosinicella. Next base: position 6,011 of record JAXDOV010000171.1, on the reverse strand, counting down.
TTGTTGGAGAAAAGCGGCTTGGGAGATCCTAATCGCGCGCCAGTCTCAAGTCCGCTCGGCGGGCAGCGGCCTTGAGCCGGAACCCGAGCGTATAGAGTGCGTGCGCGAGCCGGTCGGGCAACATTGCGATAGCCAATAGCAGCACGTGAGTCGGGGTTGGCATGCCCCAATATATATGTCGCAATCTGCGGATCGTACGCAGATCCCGTTGGGCGATCGAAGTACGCAGGCACCAATCGACATAGCGGCGAATGAAGCGGTCCCGGCTGCGGCGCTGACGGATCGATTCGATCGAAGCATAACTGTCGACCGCCAACGCGACCGCGGGGGAGATGTCCCGCACCGATGCCAGCGAAGCCCGGGCCCAGCGGTCGCGGCCGGAATCGATGATGCCGCCGGTGCCATGAATATAGACGACCGTCGCGCGAGTGGAGGCGGCGACGGGATAATCGAGCGCGATCCTCGCCCAGAACTCGGTATCCTCGCCGAAATGCGTGTTGCCAAAGCCACCGAGTCGGTCGAAAACAAGCCGAGGGATGGCCGCCGAGCTGGTGTAGAGGATGTTGCCGCCGCGGCCGACCGCATCGAAGTAATCGACGCGCGCGATCGTCCCTTGCGGATTGGCCGGCAAATCGAATCGACCCTGAGCATCGCTGTCGATAAAGCGGGTGCCGATAAGCCCCGCATCGGGGTGCGCCGTGCGGACAGCATCCAGCACGGCAAGATGATCCGGGAACCATAGATCGTCGGCATCCAGAAAGGCGATCCAGTCTCCCCTGCTCGCTTCGATTCCCGCGTTTCGCGCGGCCCCCTGGCCGATATTGGCCTGATGGACGATGCGGAGACGCGCATCGCAGGTTCGCGAAGCGATCGCGAGACTCTCATCGGCGGGATCCCCGACCAGTACGATCTCGAAACCCGGGTAGGTCTGGGCAAGCACGCTGGCCAGAGTGCGGGCAATGAAGTGCGGCTTGTCGCGGACGGGGATGACGATGCTGAACATCGGCCGCGGCACTATCGCAGTTCGAACAAATGGAACGCGACCGGATCTATTCCATGCTCTTGAACGAAGGGGTCGGAATAGCGGGCCTCGCACGCCACGAGGCGGTATCCGTGCCGCGCAACGATCGGCTCAATGTTTATCCCGTCGGCTGCCTGGCACTCAAATCCCCCTTTTGTCCCGGCATTGGGCACGATGAAAAGATGTCTGACCCTGTGGGCGGAAAGCCTTTCCACCCACCAATCAACCGCCTCCGGACTGCATTCCGAGAAGCTGTGCACGTTGATGGCAAGATCGATCGGTGTATCGGAGAGCAGGGCATCGACTTCGTCCACCGGCACCACCGCAGTCCTTGCGCCCCGGAACCGCAGATAATAGTCGCAGATGAAAGTGGCGGGTGCGAACGCATCGGTTGCAAATACCTGTATCGCTTGTCCGAAGACTTGCTCGAGCCGCCAAGCCAGGCGGCCGTAGCCGGCGCCGATGTCCAGGACCCTGGCGAAGTTCGAGCCCAGGCCGAGGTGGCGCTGCAGGAACTGAATCTCCCCGGCCGAATCGAGCAGGTCGCGCGACACGGGGCGATCATTGAACTCGAACAGATGCACGCCGAACAGGTCGTCCTCACCCAGCCGGTCGAGCAGCCTGCCTTCGTCCGATGCGAGGAAATGATAATAGCAGAGGGCGTAAGCAAGCGGATTGAGGTTCAGCCCGCGGACCTGCCACAGGAAAGCATTGTCCCCCCGGAACCACAGCAGATCGCGGTCACTCAACTTATCGGGCGTCCATCGCACCGGCCTGATCACGCGCGAATCGAATGCCGCGTAGCGCGCGACGAGATCGACGAGAACAGGATTGTCACGGCGCAGCCAAATAGAGGCGCCGTCAGGCAGACATGTGGTTCCGACCGTACCTGCGCGCCCCGGCTCGGTCTGCCATCGATAGAGGTGGCCGGTCCGCACCGCCCGAAGTCCAAACCGGGTGGCGGATATCTGGTTGAGAAGCCGGAGAAGTTTCATCATCCGCGCTTAATCCCGCTTCTCCGCCAGACGAATACGGATATCCATCCAAACGGGGTGTATAGTCGGCTGGCATGAAGCTGGCATAGCCGAACGACGTCGCCGCGGCGGCGGATCGATACTGGGTCCGGATCCCAGATTAAGTTAATGAAATAGCATGTTTGGTCGGGGCGACTGGATTCGAACCAGCGACCCCCACACCCCCAGTGTGATGCGCTACCAGGCTGCGCTACGCCCCGACCAGAGACGGTTCCGCGCGCCCGCTGGGGGCGGCGGCCGAAGCTGGGCGATTTAGGCCGCGCCCCCGCCGATGGCAAGCGCGCCATTGACAATGCGGGGCCGCAGTTTAGTTGCAATTCGAAACTGAAATGCCGCGAAGATCGGGAGACAGCCAATGGATGCGGCTCGGAAACACGGCACCGCTTCGCCCGAGGAGATGGCGGGGCTCAGCGGGCTGGAATTCCTGCGGGCGATGATCGAGGGCCGCCTGCCGTCTGCGCCGATCGGCCGCACCATGGGGTTCCGCCTCGTCGAGGTCGCTCCGGGAATCGCGGTGTTCGAGGGCGCACCGTTCGATGGGTTGCTCAATCCGCTGGGCAGCGTCCATGGCGGCTGGGCGCTCACCCTGATCGACAGCGCCGCCGGCTGCGCCGTCCATAGCGAGCTGCCCGCCGGAACCGGCTATGCGACCGTCGAGACCAAGGTGAACTTCGTGCGCCCGATCGCGCCGGGCGGGGGCACCGTCCGCTGCGAGGGGCGGGTGCTCTCGCGAGGACGGCAGATCGCGACGGCGGAGGCGCGGCTCGTCTCGGCCGAGGGCAAGCTGCTCGCCCACGGCACCTCGACCCTGATCCTGCTGCCGCGCGCCTGATCCGCGCCGGCGGCACCGGACGCTATTGGATCGATTCCCCGGTGTCGCCGATCACCCATTTGCTGGCGGCGCAGACGTTGACCTGGCGATGCTCGACCGCCTTGCCGTTCGCCATCACCACCTTGAGGTCGAACATGCACTGATTGGTGCCGTTGTCGATATTCGCCTCGACGCTCGATCCGGCGGCAAGCGTGCGCTGGCCGAGCAGATCCTCCTCCCAGACCTTGGCGGTGATCGGCGAGGCGTAGAGCTCGCGGATCGTCTGGCTGCTGAGGTTCTGGACGGTCACCTTGCGGTTCTTGCCGTCGGTCGACGCCGCCGAAGCCGCACCCGCCAGCGACGTCACCGCCGCCGCGGCGGCAATCCATGCCAATGCTTTCCCCATACTTGCTCTCCCTCGTCCCACGGCAGAGGTTTTCCCCCGGCCACAGGTTATGCCTCTCCCGCCTCGCTGAAAAGCCCGAATATGAGCCTCCGGCGGGACGATCCGCCGCCCGTCAGCCTCTGGCGATATTATGGGCAAAACGGGGCGCAGGCCTTGATCGATATCAACCCGGCTGCCGAGGTCAGAGTCGTGCGATCGGCCGGGCGCGCGCCCGGAGATGCGGCCGCCGCCTTGCGCAAGGCGGCGCTGCCGTGATAGTCGCCGGCCGCTTCGGACGCGCCCTCCGCGCGAGCCGCCCATCAGGTTTGTCTGTCAATGTTCTCTTCCTCCGCGAATGCCGCCGGCGCCTCCTCCGGAATGGCCGGCCTCCTCCAGTTCACGCCCTGGATCCTCATCTTCGCCATCATGTACCTGCTGTTGCTCCGCCCCCAGCAGCAGGCGGTGAAGCGGCTCCGGCAAAAGATCGACGCCGTGAAGAAAGGCGACGAGGTCGTCACCGGCGGCGGCCATATCGGCAAGGTGACCAAGGTCGACGGCGCCGAGGTCGAGGTCGAATTCTCCTCCGGCCAGCGCCACCGGGTGATCAAGACGATGCTGAGCGACGTCCGCCCGACCGGCACCAAAGCGGCGAACGACTGACCTCATGCTCGATTTCCCCCGCTGGAAGCGCCTCGCCATCAGCTTTGCCCTCGCTCTGGGCGTCCTCTTCGCGATCCCCAGCCTGATCGGCGAGGGCAATGCCAAGCGCTTCGGCCTCGGCGCGATGCCGCGCATCAGCCTCGGTCTCGACCTTTCGGGCGGCAGCCACATCCTGCTCGAGGCGGATGTGAACGACGTCGCCAAGACCCGCATCGCGGCGATGGAGGAGACGATCCGCTCGCAGATCCGCCGGTCCGACCCGCCGATCGACATCGGCGACGTCTCGACCGCCAACGGGTCGTTGAGCTTCTTCGTCCGCAACCCCGCCCAGGTCGACGCCGCGGTCGAGCTCGCCCGCCGCCAGACCGCCGGCGTCGGCGCCACCGGCCAGCGCGACTGGGACGTCAATGTCGTCGACGGCAATCGGGTGGTGATGACGCCGACCCGGGCCGGCATCGACGCCTTCATCAACGAGGCGATGAACGGCGCCACCGACGTCGTGCGCAAGCGGATCGACGCGCTCGGCACGCGCGAGCCGACCATCGTCCGCCAGGGATCGGACCGCATCCTCGTCGAAGTGCCCGGCTTCCAGGATCCGGCGGCGCTGAAGGCGCTGATCGGCCGCACCGCCAAGCTCGAGTTCAAGCTGGTCGACCTCAACATCAACCCGACCGATCTCCAGGCCGGGCGCGCGCCGATCGGCAGCCAGATCCTCAAATATGAGAATGGCGCGCCGATCGCCGTCCAACGCCGGGCGATCATCAACGGCTCGCAGCTGGTCAAGGCGCAGCAGAGCTACGACCAGAACAACCAGCCGACCGTCTCCATCACCTTCAACTCCGAAGGCGGCCACCGCTTCGCCGAGGTGACGCAGCAGAACGTCAACAAGCCGTTCGCGATCATCCTCGACAACGTCGTCCTGTCGGCGCCCAACATCAACGAGCCGATCCTCGGCGGCTCGGCGCAGATCATGGGCAATTTCACCGTCGATTCGGCCCAGCAGCTCGCCATCGCCCTCCAGTCCGGCTCGCTGCCGGTGGCGCTGAAGGTGGTCGAGGAGCGGACGGTCGGGCCGCAGCTCGGCGCCGATTCGATCCACGCCGGCATCCTCGCCTCGGTCATCGCCGCGGTCGCGATCGTCATCTTCATGCTGCTGACCTACGGCCGGTTCGGAGTCTATGCGAACATCGCCGTCATCCTGAACATCTTCATCATCCTCTCGGTGATGGCGATGCTGACCATGACCCTGACCCTGCCCGGCATCGCGGGCTTCGTTCTCACCATCGGTACCGCGGTCGACGCCAACGTGCTGATCAACGAGCGCATCCGCGAGGAATTGCGGCGCGGCCGCAACGTCGTCATGGCGGTCGAGCTCGGCTATAAGGAAGCGAGCCGCACCATCTTCGAGGCCAACGCGACCCACGCCATCTCGGGCATCGTCATGCTCCTGCTCGGCTCCGGCCCCATCAAGGGCTTCGCCGTCGTGCTGCTGATCGGCATCGTCACCTCGGTGTTCACCGCGGTCACCTTCACCCGCATGCTGACCGCGGGCTATATCCGCCGCCGCCGGCCGGCCGAGCTCCATATCTGATCGGGATCATCCATGCGCCTCCTCAAGCTCGTTCCCGACAACACCAATATCGGCTTCGTGCGCCTGCGCGCCTGGGCGTTCGGGCTGACCGCCCTGCTGACCGTGATCGCCGTCTTCGCGACGGTAACGCGGGGCCTCAACCTCGGCGTCGATTTCCGCGGCGGCCTCAGCATCGAAGCGACGTTCAAGCAGCCGCCGCCGATCGAGGACCTCCGCCGGGCCGTCGACCAGCAGGGCGAGGGTGAGGCGAACCTCACCCAATATGTCGACAATCCGAGGGTCGTCTCGATTCGCCTTCCCCCGCCCAAGAGCAGCGACCCGGGCGCGACCAACGCGGTGGTCAACAAGGTCCAGGCCGCGGTGGTCGCCAAATATCCCGGCGTCACCTTCGCCAAGACCGATTCCGTCTCCGGCAAGGTCTCGGGCGAGCTGGTCCGCAACGGCATCCTCGCCGTCCTGGTCGCCGTCTTCGCCATCGCCATTTTCGGCTGGTTCCGCTTCGAATGGCA
>JAXDOV010000170.1:0-12452 GCA_034668705.1 Sphingomonadales bacterium | reverse complement strand
GCAGAACAGCTTCAGATTGAGCTCGTTGTCCTCGACAACCAGGATTTTTTGTCCCACCGGCCCATCCCTAGAAGATGCTCAAGGATCGCACAAACCCGCCGGAGCCGGAAGCTTTGGCCCTCGCCGCTCTGGGCTGGACGCTCGCCGAGGAGACGCGGGCGCAGCGGCTGCTGGCGCTGACCGGCCTCACCCCCGAGGAGCTTCGGCAGCGGCTAAGCGAGCCGTCGCTGCTGGCCGCCCTGCTCGGCTTCCTCGAAGCCCATGAGCCCGATTTGGTCGCCTGCGCGGAAGCGCTCGGCGTGCCGCCTGCGGCTCTGGTCGAGGCGCGGCGGAGGCTGGAGGGATGAGCCGCCCGCTGCTGATCACCGATTGCGACGAAGTGCTGCTCCACATGATCGGCCATTTCGCCGAATGGGTCGACGAGGCGCACGGCCTCGCCTTCGACATCGCCGCGCCCGGCTTCCGCGACGCTCTGCGCGACCGCGACGGCCGGCCGCTGTCCGAAGACCGGGTCTGGCCGTTGCTCGACCGCTTCTTCGACACCGAGATGCACCGCCAGAACCTCGTGCCCGGCGCGGCGGAGGCCCTGGCCGAGATCGCGCGGGTCGCGGACGTGGTCATCCTCACCAATATCGGCGACGAATATGAGGCCGGACGAGTCGAGCAGCTCGAGCGGTTCGACATCCGCCACCGCGTGCTCTGCAACCGCGGCGGCAAGGGGCGGCCGGTGCTCGAACTGATCGAGGAGATGCGGCCGGGCGCCGCCGTCTTCGTCGACGATCTCGCCGTCCATCACGAATCGGTGGCGAAGCACGCACCCCGGGTCTGGCGGCTGCACATGATCGCCGAGCCGCGCCTCGCCGGCCGCACGCCGCCGGCGCCGCACGCCCATGCCCGGATCGACGATTGGGCCGAGGCCACCAAGTGGATATTGGCGCGGCTCCGGGAAGGGCCGGCCGAAGCAATTCCTAGGGAAATGGGGAGCATGGAATGAACAGGAACTGGCGCTTGGGATTGGTTGCGGCCTTGCTGCTCGGAGGCGCGGCGCGCGCGGCGCTTCCGGCCGACCAGAAGGCGCATGAAGCAGCGCTCGACGCATCGGTGAACAGCGCCGAGCAGATGGCGTGGCTGAAGACGATGACGTCGGAGCCCAACAATGTCGGCTCGCCGCACGACCGCGCCAATGCCGAGTTCATCCTCGCCCGCTTCAGGGAGTTCGGCTGGGACGCCCATATTGAGAGCTTCCAGGTTCTTTATCCGACGCCGATCTCGACGATCGTCGAGCTGGTGACGCCCGAGCATATCCGGCTCGGCGGCCAGGAGCCGCCGGTGCCCGGCGACGCCACCTCCGGCAATACGGCCACCGCGCTTCCGCCCTATGTCGCCTATCAGGGCGACGGCGACGTCACCGCGCCGCTGGTCTACGTCAATTACGGCATGCCCAACGACTATGAGGCACTTGCGCGGCGGGGCATCGACGTCAAAGGCAAGATCGTCATCGCGCGCTACGGCCAGGGTTGGCGCGGACTGAAGCCGAAGCTGGCGCAGGACCATGGCGCCGCGGGCTGCATCATCTACTCCGATCCCGCCGACGACGGCTACGGCGCCGGCGATCCCTGGCCGAAGGGGCCGACCCGGCCGCCGCAGGGCGTGCAGCGCGGTTCGGTTCAAGAGCTCCCGACGCGGCCGGGCGACCCGCTCACGCCGGATGTCGGAGCGACGGCGGATGCGCATCGCCTCACCCGCGCCACGGCCGAGACGATCCTCAAGATTCCCGTTCTGCCGATGTCCTATGGCGATGCGCAGAAGCTGATCGAGCGCCTGGACGGTCCGGTCGCGCTGCCGGGATGGAGGGGCGGCCTTCCCATTACCTATCATATTGGCGGCGGCGGCGCGGTGCAGGTGCATCTCGCCGTCAAGTCCGACTGGTCGCTGCGGCCGATCTACGACGTCATCGCGATGATCCCGGGCAGCCGCTATCCCGACCAGTGGGTGATCCGCGGCAATCACCATGACGCCTGGGTGTTCGGCGCCGAGGATCCGCTGTCCGGCAATGTCGCGATGCTCTCCGAAGCCAAGGCGCTCGGGTCGCTTCGGCGGCAGGGCTGGCAGCCGCTCCGCACCATCGTCTATGCGAGCTGGGACGGCGAGGAGCCGGGCCTGCTCGGCTCGACCGAGTGGACGGAAGCCCATGCCGACGAGCTCCGCAGGAAAGGCGTCCTCTACATCAACACCGACGGCAACGGCCGCGGCAGCCTGGAGGTGCAGGGCGACCACAGCTTCCAGCATTTGGTCAATGCCGTCGCCGCGGACGTGCCGGATCCCGAGAGCGGGGCGACGGGCGCGCAGCGGATGCGGGCGAAGGTGCTGAGCCAGGCCTATGACAACAATACGTCCCTCGACGATCCGGAGATGGCGGCTGCTTCGAGCGGGGTCGACATTCCGATCGGGCCGCTCGGCTCCGGTTCCGATTATACGGCGATGTTCCACCATATCGGCATGCCCGCCCTCAACGTCGGCTATGGCGGCGAGAGCGAGAGCGCGGGCGTCTATCATTCGGTCTATGACAGCTTCGACCATTTCACCCGCTTCGATGATCCAGGGCTGAAATATGGGGCGGCTCTGTCGAAGACGGTGGGGCGGCTCGTTCTGCGCGTCGCCGATGCCGACACGGTGCCGCAGCGCTTCGGTGATTTCGCCAACACCGTCGACCGCTATCTCCAGGACGTGAAGAAGCTCGAGGAGGCGCGCCGCAACGGTGATCGACTCCGCGAGAGGATGGAGCGCCAGGGCGATTTCCGGATCGCCATGGACCCGCTGAAGCCGGTCGGTGCGCCCGAGGCGAAGGCGATGACGCCGCATGTCGAGCTGGCGGGGCTCGAGGATGCGGTCGATCGGCTGAAGGCGAGCGCCACGGCCTATGACGCGGCCTATGCCGACAAATCCTCCGGCCTGACGCCGGAGCGCCGCGACAGGCTCAACCTCATGCTGCGCGATCTCGACCAGCTGCTGATCCTGCCGCAGGGGCTGCCGTTCCGGCCCTGGTACAAGAACCTCGTCTATGCGCCGGGCCGGTTCACCGGCTATGGCGCCAAGACCTTGCCGGGCGTGCGCGAGGCGATCGAGGAGCGGCGCTTCGCCGATGCCGCGACCTATGCCCGGCTCACCGCTGCCGCGCTTGACGCCTATGCGGCCAGGCTCGACGCGGCGCGGAAGCTTCTGGAGGAGAGATGATGGAGAAGACGGCCTTCATCAGCGGCGTTACCTCGGGCATCGGCGCCGCCAGCGCGCGCCGCTTCGCGGCCGGCGGCTGGAAAGTGGTCGGCACCGGCCGGCGGCGGGACCGGCTCGACGCCATCGCCGGGGAGCTTGGCGCGGATGCCTTCCTCCCGCTCGAACTCGACATGCGGGACCGGGAGGCGGTGGAGGCCGCCGTCGATTCGCTGCCGGCGCCGTTCCGCGAGATCCACCTGCTGATCAACAATGCCGGGCTCGCGCCGCCGCTCGACACGGTGCAGGATTCGGACCTGGCGCCGTCGCTCCAGGCGATCGAGACCAATATCACCGGCCTCCTCGTCCTGACCAGGCGGCTGCTGCCGGTCCTGATCGCGCGCAAGGGCGGGATCATCAATCTGAGCTCGGTGGCGGCGACCTATCCCTATCGCGGCGGCGCGGTCTATGGCGGCACCAAGGCCTTCGTCCGCCAATTCTCGCTCGATCTGCGCTCCGATCTCCACGGCACCGGCGTCCGCGTCACCTCGATCGAGCCGGGCATGATCGAGACCGAGTTCACTTTGGTCCGCAACGGCTGGGACCAGGCGGCCTCCGACGCCCTCTACGGCAAGATGAACCCGATGACGGCGGAGGATACCGCCGGCATCCTCTGGTGGGTCGCCACCCTGCCGCCGCACCTGAACGTCAACGCGCTGGAGCTGATGCCGGTCAACCAGAGCTTCGCCGGCTTCCAGGTGGCGCGGGAGGGCTGATGGCCCGTGGCGCCGTGCCGACTTCGCCTTGCCCGGCGGTCGGCACGAGCATCGTGCCTTTCCATGCCGGCGAGACTCTTCGCTGGCGCCCCGTGGGCTGATCGGCCGGATTTTGGTTCACGCGAAGGCGCGAAGGCGCAAAGAAGAACCATTCACACGCAAGCGGGCAGCTGCTGACGCCGAGGCCGTTCAGACATCTTCGCGCCTTCGCGTGAACCGAATCGGCCTTTGCCGGCGGCAGGGCGGTCGAGGGTAGCCGCCTGCGCCGGAGCGGAAGGCACGAAAACGCCTGGGGCGCCTTGCGGCGACTGCGCCTTGACCGGCGCCGCTCAGCGGTCTTACGGCTGCCGCATGACCGATATCGCCTCCCGCCTTGCCGAGCTCGGCATCGCGCTGCCCGAGCCGGCTGCGCCGGTCGCGGCCTATGTGCCGACCGTGCTCGCCGGCAACCTCCTCCACATTTCCGGCCAGGTCTCGTTCGAGGGCGGCCAACTGCTCACCGGCCGGCTCGGCGAGGATCGGGACCTGGACTATGGCGTGCGCGCCGCCCGCGCCTGCGGCCTGATGCTGCTTGCCCAGATCAACAAGGCTTTGGGCAGCCTCGACCGGGTCGAGCGGATCGTGAAGCTCGGCGTCTTCGTCAACAGCGCCGGCGCCTTCACCGATCAGCCCAAGGTCGCCAACGGCGCGTCCGAGCTGATGGAGCAGGTGTTCGGCGAGGCCGGCCGCCACGCCCGCAGCGCGGTCGGCGTGCCGGTGCTTCCGCTGGGAGCGGCGGTCGAGATCGATGCCGTCGTCCAGATCAAGGCGGGCTGAGCTCGAGTGCCTGGGCGCGCGGCCATTCGCCCATCGCGGCCTGCACGGGCCGGGGCGGCCGGAGAATAGCCGCGCCGCCTTCGCGGCGGCGATCGCCGCCGGCTCTGGCATCGAGCTCGACGTCCAGGCGAGCCGCGCCAGCGAGGCGATCGTCTTCCACGATTATGAGCTGGATCGGCTGACCCGGGCGCGGGGCCTGACCGCGGATCTGAGCGCCGATGAGCTTGGCGCGCTTCGTCTCGCAGGGACGTCCGAGACCGTCCCGCCTCTGGCGGACGTGCTGAGACTGGTCGCCGGCCGGGCGCCGCTTCTCATCGAAGTGAAGTCGCCGCACCGGCGCGTGGCGCCGCTGTGCCGCGCCGTCGCCGACGCGCTGCGGGGCTATGCCGGCACGGTCGGCGTGATGTCGTTCAATCCGCAAGTCGGCGCCTGGTTCGCCCGCCACGCGCCCGAGCGGCTGCGCGGCCTTGTCGTCACCGAGAGCGGCAAGAAGGGATTGCGCGGCCGGTTCGAACGCTTTTTCGCCTTCTCGCATGTGCGGCCCGATTTCCTCGCCTGCGACATCGGCGATCTGCCCTCCGCCTTTGCCGCGGCGAAGCGGGCGGCGGGCGTGCCGGTCTTCACCTGGACCGTCCGCAGCGCCGCCGACCGCGCCTGCGCCGCCGCGCATGCGGACCAGATCATCTACGAGGACATCGCCGCGGGATGAGCGAGATCGTTGCGCGGATCGCGTCGGGCGTGGCGAGCTTCGATGCGGAGGATTGGGATCTTTGCGCCGGCGACGGCAATCCGTTCCTGACCCACGCCTTCCTCGCCGCGCTCGAGGAATCGGGCAGCGCGACCGGCCGCACCGGCTGGCAGCCGGTGCCGGTCGCGATCGACGGCGCCGACGGCCGCCCGGCGGCGGTCATGCCCGCTTATGTGAAGAGCCACAGCCAGGGCGAATATGTGTTCGATCACGCCTGGGCCGCCGCCTGGGAGCGGGCCGGCGGCGATTATTATCCCAAGCTCCAGATCGCGGTGCCGTTCACGCCGGTGCCGGGCCGGCGGCTGCTGACCCGCGATCCCGGTCTGGCGCCCGCCTTGATCGGCGCCGCCGAGGCGATCGTCGAACGGAACCACCTCTCCTCCGCCCACGCCACCTTCATCCACGAGGAGGAGGTGCCTTTGTTCGAGGCGGCGGGCTGGCTGATCCGCATCGACAGCCAGTTCCACTGGCACAATGAGGGCTATCGCAGCTTCGACGATTTCCTCGCCGCGCTCTCGTCGCGCAAGCGCAAGGCGATCCGCAAGGAAAGGACGGCGGCGCTGGACGGGCTCAGCGTGCAGCACCTGACCGGCGCCGAGATCGAGGAGCATCATTGGGACGCCTTCTGGGCCTTCTACCAGGACACCGGCGAGCGCAAATGGGGCCGGCCTTATCTGAGCCGCCGCTTCTTCTCCCTGCTCGGCGAGCAGATGGCCGACCGGATCCTGCTGATCTTCGCATTGCAGGACGGCATACCGATCGCCGGCGCGCTGAACCTGATCGGCGCCGACACGCTCTACGGCCGCTATTGGGGCGCGCTGGCCGAGGTGCCGCATCTCCATTTCGAGATCTGCTATTACCAGGCGATCGAGGCGGCGATCGCCCGCGGCCTGGCCAAGGTCGAAGCCGGCGCGCAGGGCGCGCATAAATTGAGCCGCGGCTACCGCCCCGTCCCCACCTGGTCGGCTCATTTCATCCCGGACCCGGGCTTCCGCCGCGCCGTCGCCGAGTTCCTCGCCGCCGAGCGGCGGGCGGTGCTCGACGAGATCGGCGCGCTCGACGAAATGGCGCCTTTCCGCAAGCGCGGCGCTGACGCATAAAAGCGCCTGCCAATGGAGGGGGAATGCCCATGAAGAAGCGGATCTGCGCTTTCATCCTGCTCGCCGGACTCTCGGTTGCCGCGCCGGCGACGACGCCGGCCATAGCAGCGGAGGGCCCGTCCCGCCTGTTCGAGCCGCGCGACCTCTTCTCGCTCGAGGCGGCGAGCGATCCGCAGATCAGCCCCGATGCGAGCCGCATCGCCTATGTCCGCCGCTCCGGCGACATCATGACCGACCGCATGCGCTCGACCATCTGGCTGGTCGACACGCGCACCGGCGAGCAGGCGCCGCTGGTCGCCGGCGCCGGCGCGCACAGCCAGCCGCATTGGTCGCCCGACGGCCGCCGCCTCGCCTATGTCTCGACCGCCGAAGGCGGCGGCGCGCAGCTCTTCGTGCGCTGGATGGATACCGGCGAATCGGTGCGGATCACCGGCCTTCCCGACACGCCCGACAGCATCGCCTGGTCGCCGGACGGCCGCCGGATCGCCTATGTGATGCACGTGCCGGGCGAACCGCTGAAGCTCGGCGCGCCCGGCGACAAGCCCGAAGGCGCGATCTGGGCGCCGCCGCTCGAGATCCACAGCGCCGTCACCTACCGGACCGACGAGGAAGGCTATCTGAAGCCCGGCTTCAGCCACATCTTCCTGGTCCCGGCCGATGGCGGCGCGCCGCGGCAGCTGAGCTTCGGCCAGGTCAATGACAACGGGCCGTTGAGCTGGACTCCGGACGGCCGCTTCATCGTCTTCAGCAGCAATCGCGACGCCGATTGGGAGCGCAATCCGGTCAACAGCGAGGTCTATGCGCTCGACGCCGCCAGCGGCGCCGTCACCGCCCTCACCAGCCGCAAGGGGCCGGATGCCGAGCCGGCGGTGTCGCCGGACGGGCGCTCGATCGCTTATACCGGCTTCGACGACCGGCAGCTCGGCTACCAGAATGCCCTGCTCTACGTGATGGACCGCGGCGGTTCGAACCGCCGCACCCTTACCGCCGCCCTCGACCGGAGCGTCGAGCATCCGGTCTGGGCCGCGGACGGCCGATCGATCTATGTCGATTATGACGATCGCGGGATGCGCAAGGTGGCCCGAATCGGCCTCGACGGCTCGGTCCGGACCGTCGCCGCAGGCTTGGCCGGGGCCGGCCTCGACCGGCCCTATACCGGCGGCGGCTTCTCGGTGGCGCGCGACGGCAGCGTCGCCGCGACGATCGGCGATTCGACCCGGCCGCCGGATGTCGGCCTCGCCCGCGGCGGGGCCTTGCGCATTCTCACCCGGCTGAATGCCGATCTGCTCGGCAACAAGGCGCTTGGCGCCGTCCGCAAGATCGCCGTGACCTCGTTCGACAACCGGCCGATCGACGCCTGGCTGACCCTGCCGCCGGGCTGGCGCGAGGGCCAGCGCGTGCCTTTGATCCTGGAGATCCATGGCGGCCCCTTCTCCGCCTACGGACCGTATTTCTCGACCGACAACCAGCTCTACGCCGCCGCCGGCTTCGCCGTGCTCTCGACCAATCCGCGCGGCTCGACCTCCTATGGCGAGGAGTTTGCGGACCTCATCCACCATGCCTATCCGGGCCGCGACTATGACGATCTGATGGCGGCGGTCGATGCCGCCATCGCTCAGGGTTATGCCGATCCCAACCGGCTCTTCGTCACCGGCGGCTCGGGCGGCGGCGTGCTCACCGCCTGGACGATCGGCAAGACCGACCGCTTCAAGGCGGCGGCGACGCAGAAGCCGGTGATCGACTGGGCGAGCTTCGCGCTCACCTCGGATGCGCCCGGCTTCTTCTCGCGCTACTGGTTCGGCAAATATCCCTGGGAGGATCCGAGCGGCTATTGGGCCCGCTCGCCGCTGTCGCTGGTCGGCAATGTGAAGACGCCGACCCTCGTCGTCGTCGGCAGCGAGGATTACCGGACGCCGGTCAGCGAGGCCGAGCAATATTATACGGCGCTGCAGATCAGGGGCGTCCCGACGGCTCTGGTGAAGGTGCCGGGCGCCAGCCATGGCCGCATCGCGGCGCGGCCGTCGCAGACCGGGGCCAAAGCGGAGGCGATCATCGCCTGGTTCCGCAAATATGAGAATGGGGCGCCGGCGGCGGGGGCGCAGTAGGAAAGGAGGTTACGCCGCGCGGCGGACGCCCGTCTCGGAGAGCCAGGCGCGGGCCTGGCGCTGCGCTTCGGAAATCTCGCGCGCACTCATCTCCTCGGCGATCTCGGCGCGGCATTCCTGGCCGCGGCGGCTGCCGTTGAGGGCGGCGAGGTTGAACCATTTATGCGCCTCGACGAGATCGACGTCGAGCCCATGGGTGCCGGTCGAATAAGCGACGCCGAGCTCGTAGAGCGCGTCGGCATCGCCTGCCGCGGCCTCGGCGAGGCGGCTCTCGATCAGGAACGTGGCCGACTTCAGACTGCTTGCCATGACATGCCCCCTTTGTTTGTGCGTGTCGGGGGGAGGTTTGCGCTGCCGATCACAAACAAATGGTTAACGCCGCGGTCACCTTGTTTCGGGCGGCCGGCAGGATCAGGCGCGCGGCGCGACCGCCAGATTGTCGATCAGGCGGGTGCGGCCGAGCTTGGCCGCCGCCAGCAGGCGGGCCGGCCGGTCCAGCCGCGCGACCGGCGCCAGCGTCTCGGCGTCGCGCAGCGCGACATAGTCGATCGGGTCGAAACCGGCTTTGGCGAGCTTGTCCCGCGCCGCCGCCAGCGCATCCGCGACCGGGGCACCGCTCTGGATCGCGCTCGCCGCTTCGCCCAGCGCGCGGGGCAAAGCGCGGGCGGCGAGCCTCTCCTCGTCGGTCAGATAGGCGTTGCGCGAGGACAGAGCGAGGCCGTCGGCGTCGCGCTGGGTCGGCACGCCGACGATGTCGACGGCGAGATCGAGGTCGCGGACCATGCGGCGGACGACGACAAGCTGCTGATAGTCCTTTTCGCCGAACAGGGCGGTGTCGGGCCCGACCTGGTTGAACAATTTTGCGACCACGGTGGCGACGCCGTCGAAATGGCCGGGCCGCGCCGCGCCGTCCAATTCCCCGGCGATGCCGGCGACGGCGACATTGGTGGCGAAGCCGGACGGATACATGGTCTCCGCCTCCGGCATCCAGAGCAGGACGCAGCCCGCTTCCTCCAGCATCCGGACGTCCGAGGCTTCGCGGCGGGGATAGGTGGCGAGGTCCTCACCGGCGCCGAACTGCTTCGGATTGACGAAGATCGAGGCGACGACATGGTCGGCGCGGCGCTTTCCCTCGGCGACCAGCGCGATATGGCCGGCGTGGAGCGCGCCCATCGTCGGCACGAAGGCGATCGACGCGCCGCCGGCCCGCAGATCCGCCATCGCCTGCCGCAGCGCCTCGATGTCACGGACAATTTGCACCGCTATACCGCCTTGATTAGAGGTTGGCCGACGCCCTTGCGGGGCAAGGCGCGCAGAATCAAGAGATCGAGGGACATGGCCGGGCCGCATTTCATCGTCTTCGCCAACGAAAAGGGCGGCACCGGCAAGTCGACGACGGCCGTCCACGCCGCGGTGGCGCTCGCCCAGGCGGGCCGGCGGGTGGCGGCGATCGACCTCGACACCCGCCAGCGCACGCTCGGCCGCTATCTCGACAACCGCGCCGCGTCGGTCCAGCGGCTCGGCATCCCGCTGCCGATGCCGGCCTATGAGACCTTCGATCCGGCCAAAGGCGAGGAGATCGACGCCGCGCTCGACCGGATCGCCGCGGAGGCCGATATCGTCGTCGTCGACACGCCCGGCCGCGACGATCCCGACGCGCGCAAGGCGATGCTGCGCGCCGACACCCTCGTCACGCCGATCAACGACAGCTTCGTCGACCTCGACCTGATCGGCCAGGTCGATCCCGAGACCTATCGCGTCCGCCGGCCGAGCTTCTATGCGGAGCTGGTCTGGAACAGCCGCACCCAGCGCGCCAAGGCGCATGGCGCCAGCGTCGACTGGGTGGTGCTCCGCAACCGCATGCAGCATATCGAGGCGCGCAACATGCGCCGCGTCGGCGAGGCGCTGAACGAGCTTTCCCGCCGGGTCGGCTTTCGCGTCATCCCCGGGCTCGGCGAGCGGGTCATCTATCGCGAGCTCTTCCCCAAGGGCCTCACCCTGCTCGACCTCCAGCAATTGGGCGAGGTCGGCATCGCCCATATCGCCGCGCGCCAGGAGCTGCGCGAGATGATCGCCGGCTTCGCTTTGCCCAATGAGAGCGGCGCCGCCGCGCCGGCCCGCGCCGCCGCTCTGGCGGGCTGATCATATGGGTCCGCTCATCCTGCTCGCCGCGGGAGGGTTCATCTGGGCCTGGTGGTCGGGGCGGCTCAAGGGCTTCACCTATGACGACGTCGCCGCCGGCCTGATCTTCCTGCTCGGTCTCGAGATGCTGATGCGGAGCGCGCTGCTACCCGGCGCGGCCTTGATGGCGGGGGCTTTGCTGTGGGCCGCCTATCGCCGTCGGCCGCCGGGGGCGAAGCCGATGCCGGTCGAGGATGCGCGCCGGCTGCTCGGCGTCGCCGACAATGCCAGCCTCGCCGAGATCCGCGCCGCCCATCGCCGGCTGATCGCCCGGGTCCATCCCGACGCCGGCGGCTCGGCCGAGCTCGCCCGCCGCGTCAACCTCGCCCGCGACACGCTGGTCGCCGAATTGAACTGCCGGACGCCTCGCGCGTCTTGAGCCCCGATCCCAATCCCGAATGGAGCCGCCGATGAGCCATCGTTTCGACCCGACGATCTTGCGCGAATATGACATCAGGGGAATCGTCGGAGAGACGCTGGGCGAGGCGGATGCGGAGGCGGTCGGCCGCAGCTTCGGCACGATGCTGAAGCGCGAGGGCGGCCTCCGCGTCGCCGTCGGCCGTGACGGCCGCGAGAGCTCGCCGGCGCTGGAGGCGGCCTTGATCCACGGCCTCACCGAGACCGGGATCGACGTGGTGCGGATCGGCATCGGGCCGACGCCGATGCTCTATTATGCCGAGGCCGAGCTGCCGGTGGACGGCGGCGTCATGATCACCGGCAGCCACAATCCGGCCAGCTATAACGGCTTCAAGATGGTGATGAACCATAAGCCCTTCTTCGGCGCGGCGATCCAGCAGCTCGGCCGGGTCGCGCTCGACCGCGACTGGGACGAAGGCGAGGGGACGATCACCCAGGAGGAGGTGATGGAGCGTTACGTCGACCGGCTGCTCGAGAATTTCGATGGCGGCGCCTTCCGGATCGGCTGGGACGCCGGCAACGGCTCGGGCGGGCCGGTGGTCGAGCGGCTGGTGAAGCGCCTGCCCGGCGAGCATCATACGCTCTACACCGAGATCGACGGCGCTTTCCCGAACCACCATCCCGACCCGACGGTGGAGGCCAATCTCGAGGATCTGAAGCGGCTGGTCCGCGAAAAGGGCCTGGATTTCGGAATCGCCCTCGACGGCGATGCGGATCGGGTCGGCGCCGTCGACGGCGAGGGCCGGGTCGTCTGGGGCGACCAATTGCTCTCGATCCTGGCGGAGCCGGTGCTGGAGGAAATTCCCGGCGCGACGATCATCGCCGACGTCAAGGCGAGCCAGGCCTTTTTCGACCGGGTCGCCGAGCTCGGCGGCAAGCCCCTGATGTGGAAGACCGGCCACAGCCTGATCAAGTCGAAGATGCGGGAGACAGGGGCGCCGCTCGCCGGCGAGATGAGCGGCCACATCTTCTTCGCCCATCAATATTACGGCTTCGACGACGGCATCTATTCGGCCGTCCGCCTGATCCGCGCCGTCACCCGCCTCGGCGGCTCGCTGACCGCGCTCCGCTCGGCGATGCCGGCGATGGTCAACACGCC
>JAXDOV010000169.1:0-10631 GCA_034668705.1 Sphingomonadales bacterium | reverse complement strand
AGGTCCCGCTCAAGAAATACAATGCCTTCGCGCGGGCCAATTACCAGCTGGCCGACCATATCAACGCCTACGCCCAGTTCAACTTCATGGAATCGAAGGCCATAGACCAGACCGGCCCGGGCTCGAGCAAGCCCTCGCTGCCGCTGCTCGTGCCGCAGAACAGCCCGTTCGTCACCGGCAATCCCGGCCTGCAGGCGATCCTGTCGTCGATCACGCCGCGACCGACTGGCAACATCATCGTCACCAAGCTGATGACCGCCTTCGGCAACCGCGTCGAGACGTTCAAATATAATGTCTGGCAAGGCGTGGCCGGGCTGAAGGGCGACATTCCCGGTACCCGGATCAACTACGATATTTACGGGTCGATCGGCCACAGCCAGTTCATCAGCACCTATGCCGGCGACATCAGCCGCGCCGCGATCACCAGCATCCTCAACGGCACCGCCAACTTCACCGGCAATGCCGGCACGTGCAAAGGCTATGCGTGGAATCCGTTCGGCAACAATGCGGTGAGCCCGGGCTGCCTCGAATATACTTTGCGCAACGACCGCAACATCAACACGATGACGCAGAAGGTCGTCGAGGGCACGCTCGAAGGCCCGATCTTCCGGCTGCCCGGCGGCGACCTGCGCTTCGCGGTCGGCGCCGATTATCGGGTGTGGGACTTCGTCTTCAACCCCGATTCCACCTTCGTCACCAACGATTCGCTGTCCTACGGCTCGATCACCCCGGCTTCCGGCCGGCAGAAGGTGTCCGAGGTGTTCGGCGAGCTGCTGGTGCCGATCCTGAAGGACCTGCCCTTCGTCAAGGAGCTGTCGCTGGACCTCGGTTATCGCTATTCGCATTACAACCAGTTCGGCAATAACAGCACCTGGAAGATCGACGGCAGCTGGGCCCCCTCCGACTTCCTGCGCTTCCGCGGCGGCTATTCGCGGGCGATCCGCGCGCCGAGCCTCGCCAATCTCTATGGCCCGACCAGCGTCGGCCAGCTCAACATCGGCACCCTGCCCAATGCCGGCGATCCCTGCGCCGTCGGCAGCGTCTTCCGGACGGGGGCGAATGCGGCGATGGTCCAGTCCCTGTGCATCGCCCAGGGCGTTCCGGCCTCGTTGTTCCCGACCTATACCTACGGCGTCGCGTCGGTCGCCGGAATCGACGGCAGCAACCCGAATTTGGTGCCGGAAAAGGCGAACACCTATTCGTTCGGCGCGGTGCTGTCGCCGAGGCTGCCGAGCGCCCTGTTCCGCAGCCTCCACCTCTCGGTCGACTATTACAATATCAAGATCACCGGCGCGATCGGGTCGCTGCTGCTGACCGACATCCTGCCGCGCTGCTTCAACTCGGACGGCGCCAGCAACCCGAATTATTCGGTGTCCAACCCCTATTGCCAGCGCATCACCCGCGATCCGGCGACCGGCACGATCCTGCTCGGCCAGCAGGGCCTGTTCAACTTCGCCACCTACAAGGTCGACGGCGTCGATGCGCAGATGGACTGGCGCTTCGGGCTTGACGCGCTGGGGATGGCGCCATCGGCCGGGTCGCTCGAGTTCGACAGCGTGGTGTCCTATCTTCGCCATTATACGGTGGCGGGGCTGCTCGGCTCGCCGACCCTCAATTATGCGGGGAGCGTCGGCTTCGGCGGCGTCGGCGGGGACATCTCCCATCCCAAGTGGAAGGCGAATAGCAGCGTCACCTACACCCAGGACATCTTCTCGCTGACCGGGCGCTGGCGCTACATCAGCTCGATGGTCCACTCGGACCTGGTGGCCAGCCCGACCTCGACCACCCCGGGCGTGCCGGCCTACAGCTATTTCGACGTCATCGCCCATTTCAAGGTCAACCAGCGCTTCACGCTCGGCATCGGCATGACCAACATCACCGACAAGGGCCCGCCCTTCGTCAGCGCCGCGCCGCTCACCACCGATGCCGCGAGCTACGACGTCGTCGGTAGGACCTGGTTCGCCTCGCTAAAGGCCAAATTCTGACGGCTGCGGCGCGACGTTGAACAATCGAGTCCCCGCCGGCCGCTCAGCCCGGCGGGGGCTCGCTTCCTGCGCGCCGTTTTGCGTATAGGTCGTCGAAGCGAGGAGGCGTTGGAACCGCAATGGCCGACACCCCGCTCAACACCCCGCTCTTTGCGCCGAAGCGCCCGATTTCGGCGGATGCGCTGAGGCGGGTCTGCGCCTCGGTGTTCGCGCGCTCGGGCCTATCGGAGAGCGATGCGGCGCTGGTCGCCGATACTTTGGTGCAGGCGGACCTCTGGGGTCACCAGTCGCACGGGACACTTCGCCTGCCCTGGTATGTGGCACGCCTTCGATCCGGCGCCGTCGATGCGAAAGCGCGGCCGGCACTGGTGCGGGACTCGGGGGCGATCGCGGTGATCGACGGCGGCGACGCCATGGGTCAGCTCGTCGCCGGCTGCGCGATGGACGAGGCCGTCAGGCGGGCGAAGGCGCATGGCGTCGGCGCGGTCGCCATCCGCAACTCGAACCATTTCGGCACCGCCATGTACTTCACGCTCGCGGCGGCGCGGGCCGGCTGCATCGGCTTCCTCTCGACAAATGCCAGCCCGGCGATGCCGCCCTGGGGCGGACGCGCGAAAGCGGTCGGCACCAATCCCTGGTCCTGGGCCGCGCCGGCGGGGAAATATCCCCCCATGGTGCTGGACATCGCGAATACGGGCGTGGCGCGCGGCAAGATCTACCTCGCCCGCCAGAATGCGAAGCCGATCCCGTTGGGATGGGCGCTGGACAAGGACGGCGCGCCGACGACCGATCCGGTGGCCGCGCTCGCGGGGGTGACGCTGCCGATGGCGGAGCACAAGGGCTATGGCATCGCGCTGATGATGGACGTGCTCTCCGGAATGCTGTCGGGGGGCGGGTTCGGCGCTTCCGTCCATGGGCCGTATCAGGCGGAGAGGCCCGGCAAGGTCGGGCATTTCGCGTTGGCGCTCGATGTCGCAACGTTCACCCCGCTCCGCGACTTCGAAGACCTCCAGGAGCAGCTCATCGGGCAGCTGAAGCTTGCGCCGCTCGCGGAAGGATTTGACGAGATCCTCTATCCCGGAGAGCCCGAGGCGCGGCGGGCGAAGGCCCAGGCCGAGGACGGGCTGGTGCTGCCGCCGGAGACGATGAACGGCATCGTCACGCTGTGCGAGGAGCTCGGCATCGAGGCGCGGGCGCTCGCATGATCCGGGAGCGCCCGGGACTCCCCCTGCTCCGGCTCAGCGCGCATCTCGGCTATCTGTTCGCCGAACTGGTACTCGAGGACAGGTTCCGGGCGGCCCGCGACGCCGGTTTCGGCGTCATCGAACATCCCAATCCCTATGTCCTGCCGAGCAGCGCCTTCCGGTCGCTCTGCGACGTCAACGCGCTCTCGGTCGCGCAGATCGCCCTTCCGGTCGGCAAGGGCGGCGGCGCCGATAAGGGGCTTGCGGCGCTTGCCGGGCGCGAGGCGGAGCAGGAAGCGGCGCTGCGGGCCGCGCTCGCTTACGCGCGGGCGGTCGACTGTCCGATGATCCAACCAATGTCCGGCACGGTTGCGCCCGGGCAGGAGGCGCGGGCGTGGGACGTCTATCTGTCGAACCTTCGAAGGACCTGTTCGCTGGCCGCGGAGGAAGGGCTCGACGTCATCGTCGAGCCGATCAGCGCCCGGGTCGTCGCCGGCTATTTCATGTCCAGCCCGGCGCGCGCGATCGCCGCGATCGAAGCGGTGGCGGCCGCGAACCTCCACCTCTCCCTCGATGCCTATCACTTCACTCTGGAGGGCGTGGATCCGGCAGCCTTCGTCCGGGAAAACCGCGTCGGGATCGCCCATGTGCAGATCGCGGATTGGCCGGGGCGTCACGAACCGGGAAGCGGCAGGATCGATTTTCGGGCCCTGTTCGAAGCGCTGGTCGAGACCGGCTATGCGGGCGCTGTCGGCCTGGAATATGTCCCCGCGTCGACGGCGATGGACGGGCTCGACTGGATTCGGCTTTTCGCGGACCGGATCGAGCCGTTGCAGCCCGCACCGCGGCGCGCATGATGTTACGGGGTCATGTCCGCCCGTCAAATCCATCGACGACGATCTTCATGTGCTCCACCGCCGGCGCCGCGGCGAAGCGGTCCGCGACGAGCGCGCGCCACGCGGCGAAGTCGGGCGAGTTACGGAACCCGATTGTATGATCCTCGACCGTGGCCCAGCCGACGACCAGCCGGTAGCGGTCCGGCTCCTCGATGGAGCGTTCGAGGTGCAGGCTTTGACAGCCATGCGCGCGGCGGAAGAGCGGCACGGCCCGGGCCACGCCCGATTCGAACGCCGCTTCCTCGCCGGCCTTGACCGTGATCGTCGCAATTTCGAAAATCATCGCCTCTGCTTCCTTCGAGAACGTTTGTCCCCACGCTCAACCGGCCGGAGGCGCCTGATGCTCGTCGTCGATCCGCCGCGTCTCGCCGGTCGCGATGATCGTCCTGTCCGCGTCGATCGACGCATAGGTCCACAGGATCTTCATCTCGTGGCGATCGGACGCGTTGCGGAAGCGGTGGTGCACGCCTTCGGGAATGACCGTGACGTCCCCCGCCGCGATCGCATGCTCCGCATCGGCGATCTCCGCGACGGCTTTCCCTTCGATGAGCAGCACGCTCTCCTCGCAATTATGCTTGTGAAGCGGAACCGACCCGCCGGGCGGAAAGATCGTCATCCCGTTGATTAAGCTCGTCGCCCCGGTCCGTCTGGTCAGGAGGGGGATCGTCCTGACGCCGCCGCCGCGGGCGAAGGCAGGCATGTCCGGCGGATGGAAGATCCGGGGTTCGCGCTCGCTCATGACGAAGGTATCCTCCCGATCGCATCGGCCACGGAGGCGGCGAATTCGTCCGTATTACGGGTGCCGCCGATGTCGCGCGTCCGCAAGGCCGGATCCGCCAGCACGGCGTCGACGGCGCGACCGATCCGCCTTGCCGCCTCGATCAGCCCGGCATTGCCGTCCCGCTGCCCGCGCCATTCCAGGAGCATCGCCGCGGACAGGATCAGCGAGGTGGGATTGGCAACGTTCAGGCCCTGGATGTCCGGCGCCGAACCGTGCTGCGCCTGGGCGACGCAGATCGTGTCGCCGGCATTGATCGAGCCGCCGAGGCCGAGGCTGCCGCACAGCTCCGACGCCTCGTCCGACAGGATGTCGCCGAACATGTTGGTGGTGACGATGACGTCGAACCGCTCGGGCGTGCGGATCAGCAGCGCCGCGGTCGCGTCGACGATCAGCTCGTCCAGCTCGACATCCGGATAATGCTCGGCGACGGCGCGGATCTCGCGCAGGAAGAAGCCGTCCGACATCCTGAGGACGTTCGCCTTGTGCACCGCGGTCACCTTCCGGCGGCGGCCCAGCGCAAGCCGGAAAGCGGCATGGCCGACGCGCCGGCAGGCCTTTGAGGTGATCTTGCGCACGGACAAGGCGGTGTTCGCGTCGGGCATGAATTCGGGAATGCCGGCGAACATGTTCCGGTCCGAATAGAAGCCCTCGGTGCATTCGCGCACGATGATCAGGTCCATCGGCTTGCGCAGAACGGTGAGGTCCGGGTGCGACCGGCACGGCCGGATGTTGGCGCCGAGCTCGAACGCGACGCGGAGCTCGGCCGATGGATTGACCCCTCCCTGGTCGCGGGGCGGATAATCG
Source organism: Sphingomonadales bacterium (assembly GCA_034668705.1). Classification (GTDB taxonomy): domain Bacteria; phylum Pseudomonadota; class Alphaproteobacteria; order Sphingomonadales; family Sphingomonadaceae; genus Allosphingosinicella. Next base: position 4,981 of record JAXDOV010000169.1, on the reverse strand, counting down.
TAATGCGACACCGGCCCGAGGATGATTCCGTCGACCTCCGGAATCCGCTTCATCACCGCTTCGGGGCAGGTCGAGCCGACCGCCGCCAGGCTGGCGAAGCCGATGTCCATGCTCTCGAATTGGAGGCCCAGCCCGAGCGCGGCATCGGCCGCTTCGAGCACGCGGCGCGTCGCCTCACTTATCTCGGGTCCGATCCCGTCGCCGGGAAGAACGAGGATCCTCATTGTCGGCAGCAGAACCCCCGTTTTTCAGGCTTGGCCGATTAGTCGGTCTGCGCTTCGAAGACCAGCAGACGCGCGCCGAGGCCGCCGGCCGGCGGCGCCGCGACGTAGAGGCGGTCGCGCTTCACGTACCACACGCCGGTGCGCGTCCCGAGCGCGCTCGCGAATTTCCCCATGTCCCGGTAATGATCCGCGTCGATCTGCTGGAAGACGCTGATATAGCCTTCGCCGCCGGCCACGTAGATGCGCTTGCGGTCGGCATCGTAGAAGATGTCGTCCATGTCGCCGGCGGCGGGCAGGCTCGCGACGACCGCCCCTGTGTCCATGTTGAAGACGGTCATCCGCGACGGCTTGCGGGTGCCGACGATCACGCGCCGGTTGGCCTCGTCGAGCACCATCGGGAAGTTGGCCGCATGGCCCGGCGGCAGCGTCCATTCGCTCATCCTGCCCGTTTTGCGATCGATCACCTTGATCAGTTTCTCGTCGGCGATGTTGACGAAGATGCGCGGTCCGTTCTGCTCGATCTGGAACCCTTCCGGATGGCCCTTGAACTTGAAGTCGGTGCCGACGCGCTGGTTGGTGACGGCATCGATCGCGGCGATCGCGCCCTCGCCATAGCCGAGATAGACCCGCTTGCCGGCGGCGTCGTAGCGCAGATTGTCGGGATCGGAGCCAAGGCCGAAATCGATCTGCCGGATCAGGGCGAAGCTGGTGCCGTTATAGATGTTCAGATGGCCGTCGGCGGCATTGGCGACATAGAGCGTGTCGGTCTCGGGCAGGTAGAGCGAGCCCTGCGGCTGCGAGAGGCCGTCGATCTGGCGGATCTGGCGGCCGGCAAAGGCGTCGACGACCTGGACGCTGTCATTGCCGAGGCCCGAAAAGATCACCCGCTTGCGCTTCGGATCGATGGTGAAATGGTCGAGGCGGCCCTGCACGCCCGGCAGCGGGATCTCCTGGACCAGCCGCAGCGGCGGTGCTTCCCGCTCCTGGGCCACGGCCGCGGCGCTGAAGGCGGTCAGCGCGCTCGCGAGAAGAAGGGTCGGGAACAGGAAGCGCGCCGGCTTCTTCGCGATTGACGTCATCTTCTTTCTCCGTGGCTGGATGGGGAGATCAGGGCACGACCTCGAACACGCGCAGCTCCGCGCCGCGGTCCTTGTCGCGCGGCACGGCGACGAAGAGCTGCTTCCATTCGGGCACGAATAGCGAGGTCCGCGCGACCGGGCCGGTCGGAATGCGCGCGATCCGTCGATAATGGTCGGCATCCACCTGCTGGGTGACGTCGAGGAAGCCCTCGCCGCCGGTGGTGTAGATCCGCCGCGTCGCGGCATCGAAGGAGAGGCCGTCCAGGGTTGCCGCGGTGGCGACGGCGGCGACCTGCGCGCCGGTGTCGCTGTTCAGGACGACGATGCCGGGGGGCGTGCGCACGCCCAGGAAAAGCCGGTGGCTTTTCTCGTCCAGGGCGAGCGCGACGTCCTTCTGGATACCGGGCACGGTCCAGGTCGCCAGAACGGCGCGGGTGCCGCGATCGAGCACGACCACCTGGCCTTTCTCCGGGACCAGCACGAACATCCGCTTGCCGCGCCGTTCCGCCACGCTGCCGCCGGCATGCGCGTCGGTCGTCAGCGCCGCGACCGGCCTCAGGCTCGCCGCGTCGAAGACGGTGAGATCGCCGCGCTCCTTGCCGGCATCGGCGCCGCCCGAGCCGACATAGATCTCGTTCCGTTTCTGGTCGTAGCCGATCGCGTCGGCGCCCAGCGAGACGGTCGCATCATGGGTGGGGAGGAGGGCGTCGCCGTCGAACGTCCTGACCGCACCGTCCTTGCCGCTGGCGACGAACAGCCTGCGGATCGCGCCGAGATAGAGCAGGCCCTGGGGCTTCTGGAATCCGGCGAGGCTGCGCGAGACCGCGCCGGCCTTCAGGTCGACCACCTCGACCGTGTTCTTCTCGAGCGCGGCGAGGAACAGCCGCCGGCCTTGGACGTCGACCGCCAGATGATCGATGCGGCCGGGCAGATCGGGCAGTGGGATCGTCCGGACCAGCCGGAGCGGCTCGCGCGGCTGCGCAAAAGCGGTGCGAGGCGACAGGGCGATCCCGAATGTGAAGGACACTGATAATGCGGCGGCAAGCAGCGCCGCACGGGACGCGGGCGCGGGACGCGAACGCCTGCTCATCGAGACCCCTCCTGCCTGGCACCGTTGGCGGCGCTTCTTCAGAGATTCAGGACAAGCATCCGGGAGAAACCCGTAACTTCCTTCGCTCGGGCGGGATCAGTGTGCCGCTCTCGCCAGATTCGTCCTGTCCAGCGCGTGACGGATGCCGCGCGCCAGGGAGACGGCGTCGGCATTCGCCCAGAAGTGCATGAAGAACAGGCGCGGCTGCTCCTGGCCGAGGTGATTGTGGAGCGCCGTGACGTCGATGCCATTGTCCCGCAGCGCCTTCAGCACTGGCGCAACCTCGGATTCGATCAGCACGAAATCGCCCGTGATCGCCGCCTTGCCGGCTCCGCTGGGCTGGAAGTTGACGGCGGTGGCGAGGCCCATCGACGGCGGCACCGGCATTCCCGCTTCGGTGATCTGCTCGGCCCGAGGCAAAGAGAATTGATATACGCCGCCCGCGGCCTTGCCCTTCGCCCCCATGGCCGCATCGATGGCGGCGGTATCGAAGGCGAGGGGCGGTCCGGCCGCGGCCGGCGGCGGCGGACCGAGCGGCGTGCCGCTCAATGCCAGCGCCGACCTGACGACGGCCGCCAGCCTGGCGGGATCTCCCTCGCCATGAATATGCATGTACATGGTGGCCGGCGTCGACCGGAGGAGGTGGTTGTGAAGCGCCGTGATGGTCAGACCGCCGGCGAGCAGGCGTGACAGGACCGGATTGACCTCTTCCTGGCGCAGCACGAGGTCGCCCATCACTTCGGTCCGATCGCCCATGTCGTGGAACGCGGCCCAGGAGCCAAGCGCCAGCGCCGGCTTCAGCACCACGCCGTCCAGCGTCACCGTCAGATCCGAGCGCGGGAAGCTGTAGCGGTGGACGCCGCCGGGCTGCTCGGCGCCGGCGCGGCCGAACGCCACGTCGACGGCGCTCCAGTCCGGGGCGGCGGAAACCGGCGAAGCGCAAAGCAGCAAAGCGGCAACGGGAAGAAGAACAGGACGCATTGCGATCACTTTCTCTCAGGGCGCCGGCGAGGGCTGCCGGGCATGGAGAACGTCCATACACGAATTCGGCTGGCCCGCAGGGGTCGGGCAATCGTTCGCGCGATCGCGTATTCGGCCAATGGGCATGGCACGCTGATGGTGACCGGAGCCACAGGCCTGGTCAGGCGGCAATTTTCGTTCGAGGCCAACGCCGCGCCGACGGACCGCAGTCCTCGCGGCCGCGGATGGAGTGACTCCGAACCACGCGTCCGGCCCGTCTGGGCGCAGCGCTCGGATTATTCGAGGGTTCGACCACCGAGATGGGAAATCTGGAGCGGGCGAAGGGGTTCGAACCATGCGCGCAGCCCTTCTGGGCGGAGCGTTACGAAGACTCGAGGGTTCGACCACCGGCACGGTATATTGGAGCGGGCGAAGGGATTCGAACCCTCGACCCCAACCTTGGCAAGGTTGTGCTCTACCCCTGAGCTACGCCCGCTCTGAAGCTGAGCCGACCGGCCCGCGCGCAGAAGCGGCGGGTGGGCGGCTGAGGTAGGCGGCGGCTGCTAGCATGGGGTCCGCCACCCGGCAAGCCCCGAATGGACGGGCTTGGCAGGGCCCGTCGCAATACCACATAGGGGTCGCGAACCAGCAGCCGGAGAAGTCTGAAGTGGCGACATTGGGCATGAGCGCAGCCGAGAAGGAGGCGCTCGACGCATTCAAGCGCGACGTGATCGAGCCGTCGATGAGCGCGCTCGTCATCCTCGATTTCTGGGCGGAATGGTGCGGCCCCTGCAAGCAGCTCGGGCCGCTGCTGGAGAAGGTGGCCGCCGACTACGCCAATCGCGGCGTCAGGCTGGTCAAGATCGACGTCGACGAGCAGAAGCTGGTCGCCGCGCAGTTCCGCGTCCAGTCGATCCCGACCGTCTACGCCATCTTCCAGGGCGAGCTCGTCGCCGATCTGACCCCGGCGCGGACCGAGAGCCAGCTCACCCGCATCCTCGACCAGATCCTCGCCCAGCTCCCGGTCGAGGGCGAGGAGCAGCAGCTCGAAGCCGAGATCGAGCCCCTGATCGCGATGGGCGAGGAGGTGCTGGCCGAAGGCGAGGCCGAGCGCGCCGCCAATATCTTCCGCCAGGTCCTCGACATGGCGCCGGACAATGCGGAGGTGATCGGCGGCCTCGCCCGCGCGCTGATCGCGGCCGGCCAGGCCGACGAGGCGCGCGCGTTGCTCGACGGCGCGCCCGAAGCGGCGGCAAAGGATCCCGCCATCGCCCGCGCGCGCGCCGCGCTGGAGCTGGCCCAGGTCGCCAGGCCCGAGACCGAGACGGCGGCGCTGAAGCAGCGCATCGCCGCCGATCCCGACGATCATGAGGCGCGTTACGACCTCGCCGGCGCCCTGATGGCGGCCGGCGACCGCGACGCCGCGGCCGACCAGCTGCTCGAATCGATCGGCCGCGACCGCGAGTGGAATGAGGGCGCGGCGCGCAAGCGCCTGCTCCAGCTGATGGAGGTGGCGGGCCTCGGCGATCCCTGGTCGGCGGCGCAGCGGCGGCGGCTCTCGGCGATCCTGTTCACCTGATGCTGCCGCGCGGGCCGCTGACGATCCCGGTCTTTCCGCTCGCGGGGGC
>JAXDOV010000168.1:0-14654 GCA_034668705.1 Sphingomonadales bacterium | reverse complement strand
GGGTCGAAGATCCGCTCGCGATCGGCCTCGGCGATGCCCGGCCCGTCGTCCGAGACGGCGACGATCACCCGGTCCCGCGCGGCGCGGCCGGCGATACGGACCCGGCGGGCGCCGGCCTGGCGGCTATTCTCGACCAGGGTCTCCAGCACCGCCGTCAGCACTTCCGCCGGCGCCGCCACCTTCGGCAGGCCGGCCAGATCGGCGGAGACGTCGAAGTCGCGGCTCCGCCGGGCATCGACCACGGTCAGCGCCGGCCCTTCGACGTCGCTCTCCGCCCCTTCCGGCGTCGCCGCCATATCGGCCCGGGCGAGGTCGAGCAGGCGGCGCAGCAGATGCGACAGACGGTCGGCGTCGGCGCCGGCATTGGCGAGGAAGCGGCGCCGCTCCGCCTCCTTCATCTCCGGATGCTCGCCGAGCAGCTCGAGCGCACCCTTGATGCCCGAGATCGGCGTCTTGAGCTCGTGGCTGACCGCGGCCGCGAAGTCCCGCAGATAGCGCGAGCGGCGCTCGATCCGCTCGGCCATGGCGGCGAAGCTCAGATAGAGGGCGCGGATCTCGATGGCGGCGGTCGGCGGCGGCTCGGGAATCGCGACCGGCCCGCGCGCGACATTCTCGGTCGCCGCGCTCAGCACCTCGATCGGCCGCGAGATGCCGCGGGAGAGGAGGCCGGCGAGGACGAGCAGGGTCAGGAAGATCAGGCCCATACCCAGGGCGATCTTGCCGCGGTCCTGATAGATGCCGAGGAACAGGCCGCGCGGCGAGCGCGACAGCATCAAGATGCCGATCACCCGTCCGTCGGCGAGCACCGGCCGGATATATTCGACGCGGATGCCGGCGGCGCGGCTCAGCCATTCGAGCGCATAGGTCGGCCGATAATCGCCCCGCGCGCGCAGCAATGTCCGCGTCGCGCCGGCGCCGGCGGCGCGGATTTCGGGCAGCGCCCGATAGCTGAGGCCGGTATCGCCGCGGCCGAGCAGGATCGTGCCGTTCGGATCGAGGATGCGGATCGCCGCCAGCGTCGTGCGGCCGGTGTCGATCACCACCGGCCGGAGCGCCGCCGCCGCCGCCGCGGCGCGCGGGTCGTATGGCATTGAGGGCGGCGCCGGCGCCGCCCGCTCGGGAAGGATCGGCATGGCGCTGAGGTCGAGCGTCGGCCGCTGCGGATCGAGCCCCGCCGGCACGTCCCTGGCGCCCCAGGCGACGCGATAGGCGCCCGACAGAGCGGCGCCCTGGGCGATCAGCTCCGCCTCGGTCTGCTGGACGAGAATGTTCTCGTAGACGCGCAGGAAGACCGCGCCGACGCCCGGCAAAGCGGCGACGAACAGGAAGGTGAGGAAGAGGATGGTGCGGAGGCGGAGCGCCGGCCAATGGCGCTTGGCGAAATCCTTGAAGGCGCGGATCAAGCCGCGACCTCGCCGGAGGCGGGGCTCACGTCCCAATCTCGCCGAAGGCGCGTCAAGCCGACGATCCGCCGGCGCAGCGGCCGATCCGGTAGCCGACGCCGGCGCGCGTCTCGATCAGGTCGCCGCCGCCTTGCTCGGCGAATTTGTGGCGGAGGTTGCGGATATGGCTGTCGACGGTGCGGTCGGTGATGGCGAAGCCGGGGCCGTGCAGCCGGTCGATGATCTGATCGCGCGTGAACACCCGCGACGGCAGGCTGGCGAGCAGCAGCAGGAGCTGGAACTCGGTCACCGTGACCGGCACCTGGCCGCCGTCCCAATGCGCTTCCCAGGCCTCCGGATCGAGCCGCAGCCGATTGTGGACCACCGGCCCCTTGGCGCCCGCTTCCGGAACGACGCGGCCGCCGCGCTTGAGGATCGCGCCGACCCGGGCGACCACCTCGCGCGGCGAGAAGGGCTTCACCACATAATCGTCGGCGCCGAGCTCGAGGCCGACGACGCGGTCGATCTCGTCGTCGCGCGAGGAGAGGAAGAGGATCGGCAGGTCGCCCATCGCACGCAGCCGCCGGCAGACTTCGAGCCCGTCCATCCTCGGCATGTTGATGTCGAGGACGATGAGGTCCGGCCGGTCCCGCTCCACCGCCGCCAGCGCCGCCTCGCCGTCGCCCGCCTCGGCGATCGTCATCCCCGCTTTGGCGAGGGCGAAGCTCAGCACCTCGCGGATATGGGGATCGTCGTCGGCGATCAGGATCTTGTGGCTCATGGCGTACACGTCTCTCATCGCTGGGGCGTGGCTGTCAAAGGTGACGCAGGCAAAGGTGGCGCGGGCAAAGGCGGCGCGGGCAAAGGCGGCGCGGGGCGCGGCGTCTCGAACGTGGCGTCGCACAGGCGGCGGCCGGCGGTGAAGCGGGGCAGGCGCCGCGCCGCGACCTCGGTCCGCGCCTCGGCCAGCCGCCGCGCCCCGCGCCAGGTCCAGGCGTGCCAGTCCGCCTGGCGCCGCTCGAGCCGGTCCATGATCAGGTTGCGCGTCCAGGCCGCGCGCTCGCGCAGGACCGGCGGCAGCTTCCCGCTCTCCAGCGCGATCAGCGGCAGCAGGGACGAGGCGTCGAGCCGGTTCAGATAGCAGAGGTCGAGCTGGGCGCCCGCCCCGCCGGCCTCGCGCGCGTGCCGCACGTTCCAGCCTGCCGCGACCGAGCCGAGGTCGGCGAAGCCGCAGGCGGAGAGGGTCAGCAAGGCGGCGGCGGCATTGATATTGATCAGCCAGGCGCCGCTCCGCCCCCGCCAGATCCGCCAGCAGATCAGCACCAGCCCGATGGCGACCAGCGCCATCCAGATCAGAGCCGCGATCCTCAGCCGGGTGAGCGAATAGGCTTCGACATAGTCGAGGGTGCGCAGGATCGTCGATGCGACGAGCAGCACGTTCTGCGCGATCCAGAAATAGACGAGGCGGCGGATGGCCGGCCGCTCGGCCATCGCCGAGCCGGGCCGCAAGGTGGCCAGCACGAACAGGCCGGCGAGCAAGGCGGTGGCGATCAGGGGATAGGCGCCGCGATGGGCATATTCGGCGAGCGTCATGCCGTCGGGAAGCGGCGCGCCGCTCCACAGGAAGGCGAGGTCGAGGCCGTTCTGCAGGGCGAAGACGGCGTTGAAGGCGAATAGCGAGAGGGTGACCGAGCTCAGGCTGAAGCCGGGGAGCAGCCGGTCCGGATCCCCCGCAACGGCGGGCGCGAGCCGGGCCAGGCGCGGCCGGAACAGCGGCCAGAGCAAAAGGGCGACCAGCAGCCAGAAGCCGATGCGGGCGAAGGAGATGGCGGCGATCAGCCCGGCCAAATCGAGCCGTGCGAAGGCGTCGCCGATCAGCGGATTGGCGGCTGCGAACAGAGCGAGGAACAGGATTGTGCCGAGCAGGGGCAGCCACAGGTTCGGCAGATGCGCCGCGAGGCGGAGGCCGCCGCGCCGGCGGCGTGCCGCCCGCAGCCGCCGCCAGTCGCCGAGCGGCGCCAGCAGGCTGCGGCAGGCATGGGCGGCGAGGCGGATCGTCCAGCGCCAGGCGTCGTCGAAACCCGTCACCCGCGGCAGCAGCACCGCGAGCGAGAGAGCGAGCCAGAGCAAGGCCAAAGCGAGAAGCGACGGATCGGCGACGAGGGCGAAGACGAACGGCAAGGCGGCGGCGGCGGCGAGGAGAGGCGGCCGGCTCCGCCGCAACGGCTTCAGGCCGATCGCCAAGGCCGCCGCGACGGCGAGGGCGAACAGGCCAAGCGTGGCGCCCGCCTGGTCGGCGAAGAAGAACAGCCAGTCGGCGAGCGTCACCAGAAAGGCGCCGGCGACGATCTTGCCGATATAGGAGAAGCTTCGGGGCAAGGCGGCAAGGCTTGGGGCGGCGGCGGCCAATTCGGCCATCTTCATTCTCCTGCTCGGCCGCCATGCTTTGCGCGCCGCCCGTGGAAGGTGTAACTGCATCCCGGTCCTGAAGCGGCGCGGCCCCTGTGCAGAAATCGTGCAGACGCCTTCGCTTTCGTTATTGCGGCGGAACAGGCCACCGCTCGAGACCGTTTCGTCTCCGCCTCCGGCAGGAGACGGGTAAAGCGTCGGAAGAGGAGGTCATGATGAAGCGAAAGGTGAAGCGGGCGGCGTTCGTCGTCCTCGGCGCGGCCGGGCTGGCCTGGATCGCCCCGCCGACGGCAGCGCAGACCGGCACAAAGGACACGGGCATTCCCACCGAGACGCAGCAGCGCCTCGCGGAGGGACAGGATGACAGCTTCGACTGGAACTGGATCGGGCTGATCGGCCTGTTCGGTCTCGCCGGGCTCCACCGGCGCCCGGATTATCACGACCCGATCTGAGAGGAGGACAAATCATGCTGAGCAAGCATCTTCTGGGCGCGGCCGCCGCGGCGGCGATCGCATTGGCGCCGGCAACGGCCTGGGCGCAGGGCGGCGGCGCGGCGGGAGCCACGGGCGCGGCCAGCAGCGCCGGCAACAGCGCCGTGGTGAGCGCATCCCCCGACAATCTCGCGGCCGCCAATGCCGCGAACGCAGGGACGACCGCGCCCGCGACCGATGCCGGAGCGGCCGCTCCGCCCGCGGGCGTCGGCAATGGCGGCGCGATCGACACCTCCTACGGCACTGCGCAGGTCGAGCCGCGCAAGGGCTTCCCTTGGGGCATATTGGGGGTGATCGGCCTTATCGGCCTGCTGCCGCTGTTCCGCCGCCGGGACGGATGACCGCCGCCGGCGCCCGCTCGACCTGAACGGCGCGATGGCGCAGATTGGGGCGATGATCGGCTTGCCCATCGCTCTGCTTCTCGCATCCGCGCCGGCCGACCCGCGCCCGCCCGCTCAGGCGCAAGCGGAGCTGCGCGCATCCCATAACGCGCTTTCACCCGATACGGACGGCTCCTTCCTCGACGGGGATCCGAAGGCGCCGGCGCTGCTCGACCGGCACTGGGCGGCGATCCGGCGCTGGACCGAAGCGTGGCTCGACGCGAACAGGCCGGCCGCGCCACGCCGTCTCGCAGCGGCGGCGAAAGCAGCCGACAGGAATCTGGAGGTTTCAGCCCTGGACATCGCGCCGGGCGTGCTTGCCGTGTCGGCGAGCGAGAACGAGATCGGTACCGTCTTCATCCTCCGCCGGACGGAAGACGGCTTTCGCACCGCCTGGACCGCCTCGGCGCCCGGCCGGGCTGCTCTCGTCGGCTATCCGACGCTCGCCGGCTGGTCGCCGGGGATGGCCCGGACGAGCTGCCGCGAAAGCGGCCGGACCTGCGGTCCCCTCTATGGAAAATTGGGATCCTTGCCGCCGCAGAAGAACGGGCGAAGGCGCTTCTACATCGATGCGACCTATGCGCAGCCGGCCGGCGCCACTGTCGGCGGCCAGCTCAGCATCTGGGAGTGGGACGGGCACGAGGCGAAGCCGCTTTTCGCCGACACCTATCAATATATGATCGACCAGCCCTATCGGGTGCATGTCGATCGCTCCATTCTCCACGTGGGCGTGAAGGGGGAGTTCAGGACCTTCTTCAGCTGCGGCCAGTGTAGCGGCCGGCAGATGGATTGGCGGATCGCCGTGGACGAGGATGGGGTGCGGGATCTGGGACGCCGGGATCGGGTGCCCGAACTTGCCTTGGCCGACGCCCTCCTCGACCGGATGTTCCGCCGCCGGCCGTCGCCCGGCGTCGCGCCTGCCGACCTGCGCCTGCTGCGGCGACAGGTCGCGGAAGCGGACGACGAGCGCGCTTTCGGGATGCTGATGGGCTGGACGCTGCGCCGCCGCGGCCGAGTCGAGGAGCTCTGCCTTGCCGGCGATGCCGACACTGATATCTTCACCTTCGAAAAAAGCGCGGCCGGCCTGCGGCTGCTGTCCATGCGCAAGGGCTCGGGGAGCGGCTGCGGCAACAAGGCGAAGAGCTGAGTTCCGCGCCTCGTCGGACGCCCGCAACGGTCCGCCGCCGCGCCCGACGATACCGCGCGGCGCGGACCTTTCGTTCATCTGGCGTACAGGCGGCGGAGGCAGGTTAAGCGCCTGATTTGCAAAGACGTCCGGGGTTCGGGGTCGGGCGGAGCGAGGGGTGCGTATTCAATGGCGATGTATGTCTACAACACGGCCGGGGAACCGGTCGGCTTTCTCTATGAAACCTTCATCCACGACCTGGAAGGCCGTCCGCTCGGACGGATCATCGGCACCCGCGTCCATCGCTTCGACGGCTCCTATGCCGGCGAATGGTTCAAGGAGATGGTGGTCGAGCGTCCGGCGTCGCGGCCGCGCATGCTGCCGCCGGTGGCGAGCCCGCCCTGGCGGACTCCGCCGGTGACGGGCTCGCGGCGCCGCGCCGTCGTCGATTATGGTTTCCCCGACAGCTTCGAGCAGCTCTGCGAGGCCGCCGGCGGCGGGTTCAGCGAGGCCGCCGAATGATCTCGTGGAACCGTGGGGCCCCGAATCCGGTTTCACCTCCGACGTGTCTACCGGACTGAAATGATACTCGTCGTCGACGACGACCAGCAGGTGCGCTCGACTATCGTTCGCGGGCTGACGGCGCTCGGCTATGCGGTGCGCGAGGCCGCGGGGGGCGAGGCGGCGCTGGCGCTGATCGCGCAGCAGACGCCGCAGATCGTCATCCTCGACTTCATGATGCCCGGCATGGACGGCGCCGAGACGGCGCGCGAGATCGCCAAGGTCGATCCCGATATTCCGATCGTCTTCTCCACCGGTCATGCGGCGCTGCGGGTGCTCCGCCACGCGGCGGGGGAGGGCGCCTCGATCCTCGAAAAGCCGTTCACTTTGGCCGAGCTCGACCAGCTCGTCTCGGAGATCCTCCACGCGAGGCGCGTGCGCTCCGCCTGAACCGCCGCCCTCGATCCCAATCGAATAGAGTCAAGGGTCCGGACCCTAAGCCCCGAACGCCGCCATGAAGGTGGCGACGGCGGCTTCGACGTCGTCCTTGACCTCCTCCGCCGTCGGCGGCGGGGCGACGTTGAACAGGCGGCGCTTGTAGACGCTGGCCTGGCAGAGGGCGAGGAACTGGTCGGCGGCGCGGCGCGGATCCGACGCCTTCAGCCGCCCCTCGGCCAAGGCGCGCTCGAATATCGCGGCGAGCTTCGCCCGCCCGCGGCCGGGCCCGGCTTCGAAGAAGATCGCGCCGATCTCCGGATTGCGTCCCGCCTCGGCGATCACCGTCCGCAGGTTCCGCAGCAATTCGTCCGAGGAGAGCCGGGTGAGATAACGGGTGCCGAGATCGGTGAGCAAAGCCTTCAGATCCTCCTCGCCGGCATGGCCGGCGAAGATATTCTCGGCGCTGAGCCCGCATTGCCGCTCGACATGGGCGCGGAACAGCTCCTCCTTGCTGGTGAAATAATTGTAGAGCGTGCCCTTGGAGCCGCCGAGGCGGGCGGCGATCGCCGACATCGAGGCGGCGGCATAGCCCTGCTCGAGGAAAATCTCGGCGGCGACGTCCAATATTTCGCTGCGGCGATCGCGTGCCATGTTCCTGCTCTTGACGCTCCCGATAGGCGAGACCATAGGCCCCATATGACCGTACCGTACGGTTCTGGCAATGGACCGAGTCGCGGCCGCTTCAAAGGCGGATGGCCGCGCCGCGTCGCCGCGACCCTGGCGCTGGCGACCCTCGCCGGCTGCGTCGGCGTGCCGAGGCTCGGCGCTCCGGCCGCCCGCCAGGATCCGGCGGCGCTGGCGAGCGCGCGGAGCCTCGCGGCGGCGCCTTCGTCCTGGCCCTCCGACCGCTGGTGGGACGCTTATGGCGATGCTCAGCTCGACCGCCTGATCGACCAAGCCTTGCGCGATTCGCCGACCCTCGCCGAGGCGCGGGCGCGGCTGCGTGCGGCCGAGGCGCGGGCGGAGCGGGCCGGCGCCAATCGATACCCGATCGTCACCGGCAACGCCGCCGCCGAGGAGCTGAAGCAGAGCTACAATAACGGCATCCCCGCCCAATTCGTCCCCCAAGGCTGGAACGATGCCGGCCAGGTGACGCTCAACTTCAGCTACGATTTCGATTTCTGGGGCCGCAACCGCGCCGCGCTCGCCGCCGCCACTTCGGAAGCGCGGGCGGCCGCCGCCGACGGCGCGGCGGCCCGGCTCGTCCTGTCGACCTCGATCGCCTCGGCCTATGCCGAGCTGGCGCGGCTCCATGCCGAGCGCGACCTCGCCGAGCAGGCCTTGCGGGTCCGCGAGCAGAGCCTCGGCCTGGTTTCCCGCCGCGTCGCCAACGGGCTCGATACGATGGCGGAGCGGCGGCAGGCCGAGGCGCAGGTGCCGCAGGCGCGCGCCGTCATCGCCGCGATCGACGAATCGATCGGCCTCGTCCGCGACCAGCTCGCCGCTTTGGCCGGAGCGGGGCCGGACCGCGGCCTCGACATCGCCCGCCCGACCGCGCAGGGGCCGCGGCCCTTCGGCCTGCCGGGGAACCTCGCCGCCGACCTGATCGGCCGCCGCCCCGACATCGTCGCCGCGCGCTGGCGGGCCGAGGCGGCGACGCAGCGCGTCGGCATCGCCCGCGCGGCTTTCTATCCCAACGTCAATCTCACCGCCTTCATCGGCTTCCAGGCGCTCGGCCTCGGCAATCTGTTCAAGGCCGGCTCCGACGTCGGCAGCGTCGGGCCGGCGATCAGCCTGCCGATCTTCGACGCCGGCCGGATCCGCGCCGATTACAAGGGCGCGCGGGCCGAGGCGGATGCGGCGGTGGCGAGCTATGACGGGATCCTGGTCCAGGCGCTGCGCGAGGTCGCCGACGCCGCGACGTCGCAGCGGGCGCTCGCGGCGCGGCTGGCCGAGAGCCGGCAGGCGCTGGCGGCGAGCGAGGAGGCCTATCGCCTCGCCCGCCTTCGCTATCAGGGGCAACTCGCCAATTATCTGACCGTGCTCGAGGCCGAGGACCGGGCGATCGCCGCCCGCCGCGACCTCGCCGCGCTGGAGGCACGGGCCTTCTCGCTCGACGTCGCTTTGGTGCGGGCGCTCGGCGGCGGCTTCGGCGCCGGATCCTAGAGAATGGACAGGAACATGGACGCTGAAACCGCTCCCGCCGCCGCCGACAAGAGCGCCGCGACGCGCGCGAGACGCAACCGGCTGCTCGGCCTGCTCGCCTTGGTGGTGGTGGTCGGCGGCATCGCCTATTTCCTCTACTGGCTGCTCGTCTCCTCGCATTATGTCAGCACCGACAATGCCTATGTCGGCGCCGAGATCGCTTTGGTGACGCCGCAGGTGCCCGGCGCCGTGCGCGAGATCCGCACCCGCGAGACGCAGTCGGTCAAGGCGGGGCAGGTGCTGGTGGTCATCGACGACAGCGATGCGCGGCTGGCGGTCGCCACCGCCGAGGCGGATCTTTCCCGCGCCATGCGCCAGTATCGGCAGGCGTCCGAGACCGGCCAGTCGCTCGCCGCGCAGGTACGGGTGAGCGCCGCCGGGCTCGGCCAGGCGGACGCGCAGATCGCCAAGGCGCGCGGCGACGTCGCCCGGGCCGAAGTGGATATGCGCCGCCGCCAGGCGCTGGCGCCGAGCGGCGCGGTCGCCGGCGAGGAGCTGACCACTGCGCGCAACGCGCTCGCCTCGGCCCGGGCCGAGCTGCGCGCGGCCGAGGCGGCGCGGGCGCAGGCGGTGGCGGCGCAGGCGGCGGCGGCGAGCACGCGCCAGGCCAATGAAGCCCTGGTCCGCGGCCCTGTCGGCGAGAATCCGGAGGTGGCGGCGGCGCGCGCCCGGGTCGAGCAGGCGCGGCTCGATCTCTCCCGCACCATCATCCGCGCGCCGGTCGCGGGGATCGTCGCGCGCCGCCAGGTCCAGGTCGGCCAGCGCGTCGCCATCGGCGCGCCGCTGATGAGCGTGGTTCCGATCCAGAACGCCTATGTCGACGCGAACTTCAAGGAAGTGCAGCTGAACAAGGTCCAAATCGGCCAGAAGGTGGAGCTCACCTCGGACCTTTACGGCGGCGGCGTGGTCTTCCACGGCCGGGTGGCGGGCTTTTCCGGCGGCACCGGCTCGGCTTTTTCCCTGGTGCCGGCGCAGAACGCGACCGGCAACTGGATCAAGATCGTCCAGCGCCTGCCGGTGCGGATCTCGCTCGACCCGGCCGAGCTTCGCGCCCATCCGCTCCGCGTCGGCCTGTCGATGAACGCAAGCATCGACGTCTCGGGCCGCTAGGCGCATGGCCGCCTCCGCCGCCTCCGCCGGCCACCCGCCGCCGCTCGCCGGCATGCCGCTCGCTCTGGCGTCGGTGGCGCTGGCGCTCGGCACCTTCATGCAGGTGCTCGACACGACCATCGCCAACGTCGCCGTGCCGACCGTCGCCGGCAATCTCGGCGTCAGCGCCAGCCAGGGCACCTGGGTCATCACCTCCTTCGCGGTGTCGAACGGAGTCTCGGTGCCGCTCACCGGCTGGCTGATGGGCCGCTACGGCGTCGTCCGCACCTTCGTCGCCTCGGTCGCCTTGTTCACCATCGCTTCTCTGCTTTGCGGGCTTGCCTGGAACATCAGCTCGCTGATCGTCTTCCGGGTGCTGCAGGGCGCGGTGTCGGGGCCGATGATCCCCGGTTCGCAGGCGCTGCTGCTGATGATCTTCCCGCCGAAGCGGCGGACGACCGCGCTCGCCATCTGGTCGATGACGACCCTGATCGCGCCGGTCTTCGGGCCGATCCTCGGCGGTTACATTTCGGACAATTGGAGCTGGCCGTGGATCTTCCTGATCAACGGCCCGGTCGGTCTGGTCTGCACCCTGGTCTGCTGGCGCTATCTCAAGGACCGCGAGACGCCGACCCGCAAGCTGCCGGTGGACGGCGTCGGCTTCGGCATGCTGGTCGTCTGGGTGGGCGCGCTGCAGGTGATGCTCGACACCGGCAAGGAGGCCGACTGGTTCTCCTCCCCCGCCATCGTCGTCGAGCTGCTGGTCGCGCTCGTCGGTTTCGTCGCCTGGCTGATCTGGGAGCTGCACGAGGAGCATCCGATCGTCGACCTGTCGCTGTTCCGAAGCCGCAACTTCGCCATCGGCACGATCGCCTTCGGCCTCTCCTTCGCGGTGTTCTTCGGCAACAACCTGCTGCTGCCTTTGTGGCTGCAGACCCAGATGGGCTATGTCGCGGTGATGGCCGGCCTGGTCTCGGCGCCGAGCGGCGTCGTCGCCTTCTTCCTGACCCCGATCGGCGCCCGCTTCCTGTCCCGCCTCGACGCGCGGCTGGTCGCCACGCTGTCGCTGGTCGCCTTCGCCGCCTCCTTCTGGATGCGTTCGGGCTACACGCCGGACGCGACCTTCTTCGACTTCATGAAGCCGCTGCTGGTCCAGGGGATCGGCATGAGCCTGTTCTTCACCTCGATGCTCAACATCTCGCTGCGCGACGTGCCGCCGGAGCGCATCCCGGCGGCGAGCGGCCTGTCCAACTTCTGCCGGATCAGCGCCGGCAGCTTCGCCGCCTCGGTCACGACGACCTTGTGGGACGACCGCGCGGCGCTGCACCAGACCCGGCTCGCCGAGGCGATCGGCGGCGGCGGCCAGGGCTGGAACGAGGCGATGCAGCGCATGCAGGATGCCGGGCTCGGCATGGCCCAGGCGGTCGGCGTGGTCACGCAGACGGTCGTCAGGCAGGCCTATATGATGGCCGCGCTCGACTTCTTCTGGGCCTCGGCCGGCCTCACCCTGCTGCTGGTGCCGTTGATCTGGCTGAGCCGCCGCCCGGGCGCCCCGATGGGGCCGGCGGCGGCGGATTAGACTCTGTTTCGATTGATACCGAGAGGGCGAAACCTACGCCCCGCGATAGGCCCGTTCGAGCGCGGCGATGTCGAGCTTCACCATCTTCAGCATCGCCTCCATCGCCCGCTTCGCGCCGGCCTTGTCGTCGCCGCCGAGCAGCGTCCCCAAGGCCTTGGGGACGATCTGCCAGGAGAGGCCGTAGCGGTCCTTGAGCCAGCCGCACTGGACCGGCTTGCCGCCCTCGGCGGTGAGCGCGTCCCACAATCGGTCGATCTCCGCCTGGTCCTCGCATTGGATGGTGAAGGAGACCGCCTCGGTGAACGGGAATTGCGGGCCGCCGTTAATGCCGAGGAAGGGCTGGCCGGCGAGCGTGAACTCGACCATCAGCGCCGCCCCGGCCGGGGTCGAAGGATTGTCGGCGGGGGCGCGATTGACGCGGTCGACGCGGCTGTCGGGGAGCAGCGGCGCATAGAAATTCGCGGCCTCCTCGGCGACGCCGTCGAACCACAGGCAGGGGGTGATTTTCGACATCGATTCTCTCCTCAGCGGCCGGCCGAAACGAGCGCGAAGGCGGCACCGTGGGGATCGACGCACTGGACGATCCAGCTGCCGCCCGGCACCTCCATCGGCCCCATCAGCACCTGGCCGCCCGCGGCCTTCACCCGCTCGGCGGCGGCGTCGATGCCGTCGACGTTGACGTAATAGCCCCAGATCGAGGCCGGGACGTTCGCCGGCTTGTCCATCATTCCGCCCATCTGGACGCCGTCGGCGCCGAACAGGCGGTAGGTGCCCATCTCGCCCATCGGCATTTCGTGCATCGTCTCCCAGCCGAACAGGCCGGAATAGAAAGCGAAGGACGCCTTCTCGCCGGCGCTCGAATAGAGCTCGCGCCAGCCGAATGTGCCGATCTCCCCGCCCTCGGCGGGCGGCGGCGCGTCCTCGCGCGGCAGCGGCGTCATCACGTAGAAGACGGCGCCGCCCGGATCCGCCGCCATGGCGAAGCGGCCGACGTCGGGGATGTCGGTCGGCGCCATGTGGATCGAGCCGCCGGCCTCGGCGATCCGCCGCGCCGCCTCGTCGGCGTCGGCCACGCCGATATAGCCGATCCAGATCGGCTTCATCCCGGCCTCGCCCATCGCGTCATCGAGCCTGAGGATGCCGCCGACGCCGCGCTCGCCCGCCGACAGGATCGTGTAGGGGGAGCCGTCCGGAGTCGCGTTGGGCATCTCGGCGGCGTTCCAGCCGGTCACCGCCTTGTAGAAGGCGCTCGCGGCATCCGGATCGGGCGTGATCAATTCGTACCAGATGAACGTGTCGGCCATTTTTCTCTCCTCAAACCGTCTCGCCGGTATCGAGCAGGAGCTCGAAGCCGCCGAAGATCATGCGCTTCATGTCGAACGGCATATCCGGTCCCGGCTGCATCCGCGGATCCGCCATCACCTTCCTGCTGCCTTCGTCCCGCGCTTCGCGCGACGGCCAGACGATCCAGGAGAAGACGAGCCCCTCGCCCTCCTGCGCGTCGACCGCCCGGTAGAAGTCGGTGACCTTGCCGTGCGGAACGTCGTCGCCCCAGCATTCGACGAGGCGCAGCGCCCCATGATCGATGAACACCTTCGCCGCCATTTTCGCCATCTCGCGATAGGCGTCCTTCTTTCCCGGAGTCACCGGGATCACGAAACCGTCGACATAGGACATCTTCTCTCTCCTTCTTTTTTCGCGCGCGGCGTCAGCGGACCAGCGGCAGCAGGGCGCGGAGCCTCGGCTCGCGGAGCCAGAGGCCGGCCCAGGCCGCCACGCCGAGATAGACGCCGAACAATAGGTGGCTGAAAAGCGGGCTGCCGATCCGCGCATGGGTGGCAACGGCCCCGCCGAGATAGCCGGTGATCAGGATCGCCCCGAGCACCGAGGTCCGCGGCAGCGCGTAGAGCAGGGTCGAGGCGAGCAGCAAGGCGCCGAGCATGCGCAAGGTGGCGGCGTCGACCGGCCAGGCAAGGTCGCGGCTCGCGTCGATCACGATTTTGAGCGGGACCAGCTTCATCGACCCGTCCATGAGCAGGAAGAGGATCACCAATCCGCTGAGGATTCGTCCCGCCCAGGCTGCCTTGCCTGCCGGCGCTGCCGGTGTCGGCAGGTCCGCCGTCGCTATGGCCATGGCGCTCCTCCCTCTCTCGCCGACGTTCAGGCTGTCGCGCCCTCCCTGGCGGCTTCCGCCGCGTGCTGGTCGCCGAGCGCGGACATGTCCATCCACATCACCTCCCAATGATGGCCGTCCGGATCCTCGAAGCTGCGGCCGTACATGAAGCCGTGATCCTGCTTCGGTGACGGATCGGCGACTCCGCCCGCACCGGAGGCCTTGTCGACCATGGCATCGACGTCGTCGCGGCTGTCGGCCGAGAGGCAGATCAGGACCTGGCTCGTCTGATGGGCGTCGCCGATCGGCTTGGAGGTGAACCGGGCGTATTTGTCGTGGGTCAGCAGCATCGCGTGGATGGTCTCGGAAAAGACGATGCAGCTCGCGGTGTCGTCGCTGAATTGCGGATTTTTCGCGGCGCCGAGCGCCTCGTAAAAGGCCGTGGAGCGTTGCAGGTCGGTGACCGGCAGGTTCACGAAGATCAGCTTCGGCATCGTCTTGTCTCCCTGGCGAATCGCTGTTTGACCCTGATGTGCGAATCGGTTATAAAAAGCAACCATGGAGTCACAAAAAATAACTCAAGAAATAACTGGCGCCTCCTCCGCCCCCTCCCGCCGCCGCTACGAAGACGCCTGCGGCGCGGCCCATGCGCTCGATCTGGTGGGCGAGCGCTGGGCTTTGCTCGTCATCCGCGAGCTGATGCTGGGGCCGAAACGGTTCGGCGATGTGAAGCGCGACCTGCCGGGGATCAGCGCCAACGTGCTGACCCAGCGGCTCGCCGGGCTCGAGGAAGCAGGGGTGCTGGTCCGCCGCCGCCTGCCGCCGCCCGCCTCGGCCCAGGTCTACGAGCTGACCCCCTGGGGCTATGAGGCCGAACCGATCTTCCAGACGCTCGGCCGCTGGGCCGCGCGCTCGCCCAGCCACGATCCGTGCCTGCCGCT
>JAXDOV010000167.1:0-4125 GCA_034668705.1 Sphingomonadales bacterium | reverse complement strand
CTCGACCAGAGTCTCCTCCATCTCGAGGATGATCATCCGGATCATCTTCGCCGGATCCTCCGCCTTGTCCAAAAGATCCGCGAAATTCGCCGCGATGATGTCGCGCGTCCGGGAAAATATGCTCATCGGAAAAAATCCTGCAGCCAAAGGACGAGGCCGGCGCGGCGGCGCCGGCCGCCTCGGCCCGCCGGGACGCGGCGGGACCGGCGTCAGCCGGACCAGCTCGTCGCGGCCCACGTGGATGGTCTCGCCCATCGCCGCCGTCACGCCTGCGCGGAAGCGGCCGGAACGGTCTGGCCAATTTGGGAAGGGCCGACCGCCGCACCGACCGCGGTGGCAGTGAGGATGATCGAGAATAACGCGGCGACGGCGCCGTTGCGGATGGTTTCGAAATTGAACATCGTCTTGCTCCCATGAACCTTTGCCCGCCCCGTGGCGGTTGCGTTCATGATTACAAGGGTCGTGCCAAGTCGCGGGAGTGGCGGAAATCTGCGGAAAACGAGCGACCCGCCCGAAGCGGCGGGCCAAAGCGGGCGCCAAGGATTGGGATTTTACGCCAATTCTCGGTTCAGCTGTGACGGGCCCTCGCGACGAGCCGGGCGAGGCTGCCGCTTCGGTGCGCCGGCGGCCTCGTCCCGTCGAGGATCTTGGCGCCGGCCATGAACACGGCGCCGCTGCAGGCGGCGAAGAGCAGCCAGCCGCCGGCGCCCCGATAGAGCTCGAGATATTGGATGCCACGCGTCGTCGCGCCGAGGGCGATGGCGTAGATCACCGCCCAGGCTTCGAACCGGTTCTTGATGACGAGGAGTCTTAACGCCTTCTTCAGCATGTGCGTGAAGGAGCAAGAACGGGGCCAATGGCGGAAAACCGCCAATTTTCGCCCGCCGCGCGCGCCGTTTGTAAACCTTTCCGACGCCGCCGCCCTTCATTTGCCTCCCAGCTCGATCCAGGTCGGCGCATGGTCGCTGGTGCCCTCGCGGGCTCGCACGTCGCGGTCGACCCCCGCGTCTTTCAGGCGGGCCGCGGCGGCGGGGTTGAGCAGGAAATGGTCGATGCGGATGCCGGCATTGCGGGCAAAGGCGTTCCGCCAATAATCCCAGAAGGTGTAGATGCGCTCCTCCGGGAAGAGATGGCGGAGCGCGTCCTGCCAGCCCTGCTCGAGCAGCCGCCGATATTGGGCGCGGGGCTCGGGCTGCATCAAGGCGTCATCGGCCCAGTTTTCCGGCTTGTAGACGTCCGCATCGGTGGGGATGATGTTGTAATCGCCGGCGAGCACCACCGGCTCGTCGAGCGCGAGCAGCATCTTCGCATGGGCGATCAGCCGCTCGTTCCAGGCCAGCTTGTAGTCGAACTTCGGGCCCGGCTGCGGATTGCCGTTGGGGGCGTAGAGGCAGCCGATGAGGATGCCGCGGACCGCCGCCTCGATATAGCGCGACTGGCTGTCCTCGGGATCGCCGGGCAGGCCCTTATGGGTTTCGACCGGATCGCAGCCGCGGGCGAGGATGGCGACGCCGTTCCAGCGCTGCTGGCCGTGCCAGATCGCGCCATAGCCGGCCTTGGCCAGCGCCTTTTCCGGGAATTTCTCCTGCGGCGCCTTCAACTCCTGCAGGCAGACGATGTCCGGCTGCGCCGCCTCCAGCCATTCCAGGAGCAGGGGCAGGCGGCCGTTGATGCCGTTGACGTTCCAGGTCGCGATCCGCACCCGGCGTGAACGCGGTGGTGGCGCCTCGGGTGCCGGCCCGATATTTTTCTTGGTCGACCCGGCGCTCGGCGCCTCGCAAAGCCGAGCGGAAGCCGTTATTTCCGAGGCGCTTCGGATGTGGGTGAGTCATGGCGGCGGCGAGGATCGAAGGGCAGGATCACGATATGGGCGCCATCATGGGCGGCCTCTATGGCGACGGCATCATCGCGCTGAAGGGCGCGTTCCCGCGGCCGTGGGTCGAGCGGATGCGCGAGGACGTGATGGCGCTGTTCGCGGAGGCGAAAGAGGTTCCCGGCGGCGCGCTGCCGCGCGGGCCGGAGCGCTGGTATGTCGAGGTCCATCCCGAGCGGATCCGGGGCTTTGCCGACATCGCCGCCCATCCCTGGTTCGTCGCCGTCTGCGAGGCGGTGCTCGGGCCCGATTACCGGATCGTCGAGACCGGCTTCGACATCCCCTTTCCGGGCGCCGCCGACCAGCCTTGGCACCGCGACTTCCCCGCGCCCGAGGCGACGACCCGGGGCCGGCGCCTGAACTCGCTCGCCTTCAACCTCACCTGCGTCGACACCGTCCCCGCAATGGGCGCGCTGGAGATCGCGCCCGGCACGCAATGGGACGATCTCGGCGACTGCCCGAACCCGATGTTCCCGCCCAGGGAATTGTGGCCGCGCTACATCGCCCGCGCCCAGCCGAAGCTGCCGCAAATGGGCGACATCTCGGCCCGCTCGGCGCTGACCATCCACCGCGGCACCGCCAATCGATCGAACGAGGCGCGGCCGGTGCTGGTGGTCGGCGTCGACGCGCCCGACGCGACCAACGCCGCCCATCACGATCTCCAGGTGACGCGCGGATATCTGGAGAGCCTGCCGGCGCGGGTTCGGGACCATCTGACCTATCGCGTGACCGACGCACTGGAGACGGTCGTCCAGCACCACGTGATCAAGGGTTTGCTGAAGCCCGCTTATTGATCCGGCCAGACGATCAGACGATCTCGCCCGGGTCGTCCGATCGACCTCGAGCGGCCGGCCCTATAGATCCGGCAGGATCTGGCTGGCCTCGCCCCAGCCCTGGAGGGCGCGGCGGGAGGCGCGCGCGAGCAGCAGCTCGGCGTCGCGCAGGGTGAAATGGGCGCCGGTGGCGAACTCGTCGATCTCGTCCCAGGTGATCGGCGCCGCGACCGGCGCGCCGGGACGGGCGCGGGTCGAATAGGGCATGACCGCGGTCGCGCCGCGCTGGTTGCGCAGATAGTCGAGGAACATCCGCCCCTTGCGCGACGCCTTGGCGAGATTGGCGGTGAAACGGTCCGGCTCGGCCGTCGCCAGCGCGATCGAGAAGCGCATGGCGAAATCCTTGATCTGCGGCCATTGCGCCTCGGGCGTCAGCGGCACGACGACGTGGAGACCCTTGCCGCCGGTCAGCAGGGGAAAGGTCTGGAGGCCCATATCGGCGAGGTGGCGCTTGAGGTCGCGCGCCGCCTTCTTCACCTCCTCGAAGCTCAGCCCCTCGTCCGGGTCGATGTCGAAGACCAGCCGGTCGGGCTTCTCGACGTCGGCGATGCGCGAGCCCCAGCCGTGGAACTCGATCGTCCCCATCTGCACGCAGGCGAGCAGGCCGGCCTGGTCGGCGACGTAGAGATAATCCTCGATCTCGCCCCTTTTCTCCTCGATCGGGACGTGGTGGACATGGCCGCCGAAGGTGCCGGAATCGTGCTTCTGGAAGAAGCATTTCTTCGCCCGGCCCTGCGGGCAGCGGACGAGCGTGATCGGCCGGTTCGCCGCCCAGGGCAGCATCAGCGGCGCGACCGCCCGGAAATAAGCGGCGAGCTCACCTTTGGTGATGCCCGAATCGGGGAAGACGATCCGCTCCGGATTGCTGATCCTGACCTCGTCTTCGGCGGGAGCAGGGACGGGCGCCGGCTTCTCCGCGACCACCTCGGACGCCTTCTTGTCGCCGCGCAGGCCGAGGAAGCTGGCGTGCCGCACGACATTGTCGGCGGTGAATTCGGCGAAGGCGATCTCCGCCACCAGCTCCGGCTTCACCCAATGGGCGCCGCGCGCCTCCGCCCGCGGCACCGCCGCCGGCGGCCTGTCGGTCGCGAGCCTGGCCATCCGCGCGTGGAGGTCGTGGATCATCTGCATCGAGAAGCCGGTGCCGACCTTGCCGGCGTAACGCAGCGTGCCGTTCTCGTTGACCGCGAGCAGCAGCGATCGGAAGGCGCGCGACTTGTCGCTCGGCGTCCAGCCGATGATGACGAATTCCTGCCGGTGCGTGCATTTGACCTTGAGCCAGCTCTTCGTCCGGTCGCCGCGATAAGGGGCGTCGGCCTTCTTCGAGATGATCCCTTCCTGGCCGGCCTCGCACATCGCCGCGAACAATTTCTCGCCATGGCCGACGATATGCTGGGCGTAGAGGAGGACCGGCGGCCG
>JAXDOV010000166.1:0-22738 GCA_034668705.1 Sphingomonadales bacterium | reverse complement strand
TGCATCGTCGTCGACACGGCGGAGGGCCATTACACGTTCGACAGCGTCTATCCGGCGCTCGGCTCCGACACCCATGTCGAGCTGGCGCTGCAGCTCGGCGCCGAGCTGGTGGATGGGGCGCTGGTGGTCGACAGGCACCAGCGCGCTTCCGTGCCCGGCCTCTATGCGGCCGGCGACGTGGTGCTGGGCCTGGACCAGATCAGCCACGCCATGGGCGAAGGCGGCGTCGCCGCGACGACGATCCGCAACGACCTCGCCGGGGAGCGGCCGATCCTGCGGGAGCGGCTGAAGGATTCGGCAGCCGCGAAGCGCGGGTGACTCCCGGCGGCCGCGTTATCGTCATGCTGGACCTGATGGGCCGCATGGGCGACCCGCGAACTCCTGCACATCCTGCTATGCGCCGGATTCCGCTCGTTTGGCGAGCAGCCGCTTGATGTAATCGACGACGCTCTGCGGTTCGTAGGGCCGCGCCAGCTGCGGTCCCTGTTCGCACAATTCCGCTGCCGCATTTGCCGCCGATGCGATGGTCCCTGAAAGGATGAATTGGAGTTCCGGCCGGTGCTGCTGCACCCATTGCCTGAGCTCGAATCCGTTGAAGCTGCCCCCGATCTGCGCATCACAAAGGATTGCGTCCACCTGAGGGCCGGCCTCGCCCAGAACCGTGGCGGCCTCGTCGCTGTTCGCAGCTTCCACCACGATGTAGCCGCAGTCCCGCAGGTAATCGGAAATCGCATGGCGGACGAGCACTTCGCCATCCACGACAAGGATGGTGTCGTGCTTGGGCGCGGCTCCCCGATTTGCCGTCAATTTTTGGCGATCAGGGAACGTGCCGCGCCGAGCAAGGCCAGGGGGGTGTAGGGCTTGGGCAAAAATACGACGCCCTGATGGCGGTTTTCAAGCGGCAGGTGCGACGAAGCGAGCAGCACGGGCAGGCCCGGATATCGCTTTTGCACCAGATCGAGCAGCTTCAAACCATCGGTGGGACCCGGCATCCTGATGTCGCTGATAACCAGGTCCGGGGTCAGCCCCGCGCCGAGCAGCCCCAAGGCTTCCTCGCCATCGGCCGCTTCGACCACCTTGTAGCCTGACTCTCGCAAGATATCTCCCGTCGACAGCCGGATGAGAACGTCATCTTCGACGAGGAGGACAAGGGGGCGTTGAGAGGCTTCTGCGGTCGTCCCAACGAAATCCTCCATAGCGATCCCCTAAGGTAATCGAGCAAAGGCCTGAGCTGCCGGCAGCCCGCAGCGGTTACCGATTCGCAGAACCAAGGTCGAGGCTAAAGACGCACACATAGGTTAGCGGCTTCCAACCGCAAAAAGGGTGTTGTCCCGGTGCCACAGGTCGCTCGCGAGCACCGCCCGTCATGTTTGCGGCGAGTGGGTCCGGGCGTGCAAATCTCCGCCGGCTCCCTTGCCCCCGCATCAGGTCCGCGACGATTCGGTCTGATCTCAGGCCAGGAATTCCGGGTCGATCACGATCCCGCCTTCGACCCAGTCGGCGATCCCCTGGCGGAACGGCACCAGCGCGCGGCGGCCGTCGGGGCGTTCGATCTCGAGCAGATCGCCGGCGCCGAAATTCTCGACCGCCGCCACCGTCCCGAGCGGCTCGCCCGCCTCGGTCGCGCAGGGGAGGCCGATCAGGTCGGAATGATAATATTCGCCCTCGCCGAGCGGCGGCAAGGCGGAGCGGGGGACGGTGACCAGGCTGCCGCGCAGCGCCTCGGCGGCGTTGCGGTCGGCGATCTCGGCGAAGCGGACGATCGGCAGCGCCCCCTCCCGCACCGAAATGACGGTGAGCAGGCGCTCCCCTGCCTGCAGCTGCTTGTGCCGCTTCAGGCTCTCGATGCCCTCGGCGAAGAGCTTGAGGCGCACCTCGCCGCCGATGCCATGCGCTCCGGCGACGGCGGCGAGGGCGACCTCGCTGTCCAGGGGCACCGCGGCTTCGCTCCCTCCCCCTCGATGGGGGAGGGATGGGGTGGGGGTGCGGTTCGAGCGAGACCGTGACTTGCGCCGAACCTCACCCCTCCCCTGCCCCTCCCCGTCGAGGGGAGGGATGGATGGGGCATCCGGCGCCAGTTACTCGGCCTTTTCGGCGCCTTCCGCCGGGGCGGCCTCGTCGGCGCCCTCCGCGGGCTCGCTGGTCGACTCGCCCTCGTTCGGAGCCTCGTCGGCCGGCGTCGCCTCGGCTTCGGCGGCAGGCGCCTCCGCAGCGGGAGCGGCTTCCTCGGCCGGAGCGGCCTCCTCGGCCGGAGCGGCCTCCTCGGCAGGAGCGGCCGCTTCCTCGGCGGGCGCAGCCTCTTCGACAGGAGCCGCCGCTTCCTCGGCAGGGGCAGGCTCTTCGGCGGGAGCCGTCGCTTCCGCGGCAGGAGCAGCCTCTTCGCCCGGAGCGGCCTCCTCGGCGGGCGCAGCCTCTTCGGTCGGGGCGGCCGCTTCCTCGGCCGGAGCCGCCGCTTCCTCGGCGGGGGCTTCGGGCGTGGCCTCCTCGATCGCCTCGGCGACGACCTCGATCGTCTCCTCTTCGGCGGCCGCGGTCGCGGCTTCGACAGCCTCGGCGGCGGCGGCATCGCGGGTCGCGCGCTCCTCGGCGCGCTCCTTCGCCTTGTCGCCCGGCTCGGCCTTCTTGGGATTGCTGCGGGCCGCGCGTTCGCGGACGCCGGCGACGTCGAGGAAACGGGCGACGCGGTCGCTCGGCTGGGCGCCGACCGAGAGCCAGTGGCGCGCGCGCTCGGCGTCCAGCTTCACCCGCTCCGGGCTATCCTTGGGCAGCATCGGATCGTAGCTGCCGATCCGCTCGATGAACTTGCCGTCGCGGCCGGTCCGGGAATCGGCGACCACGATCTTGTAATAAGGCCTCTTCTTGGCGCCGCCGCGCGACAGACGAATTGAAACCGACATTTTATCATTCCTTTCTGGTGATTGCGTCTATTTCTTCATGAACTTTTCGAAGCCCGGCGGCAGGTTGAACGGCGATGCGCCGCCCGGTCCGCCGAGGCCGGGGAGGCCGGCAGGCGGCGCCGCGCCGGGGTCGCCCGGGCCGCCGAGACCTCCCATGCCGCCCATGCCGCCGCCGCCGAACAGGCCGGCGAGCTTGCCGAAGCCGCCCATCTTCTTCAGCCGCTTCATCGCCGTCGCCATGTCCTGGTGCATCTTGAGGAGCTTGTTGACCTCCTGCACCGTCCGGCCGGCGCCCTTGGCCACCCGGATCTTGCGCTTGGCGTTCATCAGCTCCGGCCGGACGCGCTCCTTCGGCGTCATCGAGCCGATGATCGCGTCCATATGGACCAGCACCTTGTTGTCGACGCCCGAGGAGGCCATCGCCGCCTGCGCCTTCTTCATGCCCGGGAGCATGCCGGCCAGGCCCGAAAGCCCGCCCATGCGCTGCATCTGGGCGAGCTGGCTGCGCAGGTCGTTGAGGTCGAACTGGCCCTTGGCCATCTTGCGGGCGAGCGCCTCGGCCTCGTCGGCCTTGATCGTCTCCTGCGCCCGCTCGACCAGGCCGACGACGTCGCCCATGCCGAGGATGCGGCCGGCGATGCGGCTCGGATGGAACAGCTCGAGCCCGTCCAGGGCCTCGCCGACGCCGGCGAACTTGATCGGCTTGCCGGTGACGGCGCGCATCGACAGGGCCGCGCCGCCGCGG
This sequence comes from Sphingomonadales bacterium, assembly GCA_034668705.1. Taxonomy (GTDB): domain Bacteria; phylum Pseudomonadota; class Alphaproteobacteria; order Sphingomonadales; family Sphingomonadaceae; genus Allosphingosinicella. The sequence goes on along the minus strand of JAXDOV010000166.1, from coordinate 19,096 downwards.
GCGTCGCCGTCGAGCCGGGTGAGGACGATGCCGGTCAGCGGCACCTGCTCGGAGAAGCTGCTGGCGACATTGACCGCGTCCTGGCCGGTCAGCGCGTCGACGACGAGCAGGATCTCGTCGGGGGCGGAGACCTGGGCGATCGCCTTCATCTCGTCCATCAGCGCCTGGTCGACATGGAGGCGGCCGGCGGTGTCGAGGAGCAGGACGTCATAGCCCTGCAGCTTCGCCGCCTGGAGGGCGCGGCGGGCGATGTCGACCGGCTGCTGGCCCTGGACGACCGGCAGGGTGGCGACCCCGGCCTGCTCGCCGAGCACGCGCAGCTGCTCCTGCGCCGCCGGGCGGGCGACGTCGAGCGAGGCCATCATCACCTTCTTGCGGTCGCGCTCGGTCAGCCTCTTGGCAATCTTGCCGGTGGTCGTGGTCTTGCCCGAGCCCTGCAGGCCGACCATCAGGATCACCGCCGGCGGCGTCACCTCGAGGTTGAGCTCGGCGGCGTCGGCGCCGAGCATCTCCACCAGCGCGTCATGGACGATCTTGACGACCTGCTGGCCGGGCGTGACCGATTTCAGCACCTGCTGGCCGACCGCCTGCTCCGTCACCTTGTCGACGAACTGGCGGACGACGGGGAGCGCGACATCGGCCTCGAGCAGGGCGATCCGCACCTCGCGCATCGCCGCGCGCACATCCGCCTCGCTGAGCGCGCCGCGGCCGCGCAGGCGGTCGAACACCCCGCTCAGGCGATCGCTCAGGCTGTCGAACATCCAATGCTCCTCATCGTCGCCGCAAAACGCAAAAGCGCCGGCGGGCGAAACTCGCCGGCCAGCGCGCGTCCTCGGACGCTTCAGTCACCCGTCAAACGGATGTGGGGGCGCATAGCCGCGAGGAAAAGGGATGGCAAGGCCGGGCAGCCTCGCCATCCCCATAAGAGCCCTCCGCCGCGCCTCGTCAATGCGCGGCTTTCGCGGCTAGAAGTGTACCGACGCCTGCACGTAGATCAGCCTGCCGAGCGGTGAGTAGGTCGATACGTCCGCCGTATTGTCGGTATAGGCCGCGCTCGGCGTGAAGACGTTGGTCGAGACCGGCGGCATCCGGTTGAACACATCGTTGGCGCCGACCGCGATCGAGAAGCCGCTCGGATGCCCGTCCAGATCCCTCGCCGTATAAGCCAGCCTGAGATCGAAGGCCGTATAGGATTTGATCCTGCCGGCAAAGGCGGTCGGCGGCGTGCGTCCCGCATTGGTCTCGTAGGTGATGCCGCCCGCGCCCAGGTCCCGTACCGACGAGATGAAGGTGTTGCCGAGGGTGACGTCGAAATTGCCGTAATTCCAGTTGAGCGTGGTGTAGGATCGGAATTTCGGCAGCACGCCCTGCACGCCGGTGCCGCCATTGGTGGCAGTGCCCGCATATTCGTAGAATTTCTGCGACGGCAGCGCCTGGAACTTGTAGTTCAGGAAGACGGCGATGACCGAGTTGAACGACAGGGTTCCGCTCTTCGCGGTCGGCACCGAATAGTCGATCGATCCGTTCAGGGTGCGGACGCGGATGCCGCCGAGATTGGTGAAGCGATCGATCGCGAAGACGTTGGCGTAATTGGCGGGATCGGCGGCGAGATAGGCGCGCAGGTCGCCGGGATTGGCGAAGGCCGTCGCGCCCGGCATGCCCGGGAAATTGCCCTTGGCGATGTTGCCGGCGAAGAGCGAGGCGGAGCCCAGCTGGTTGACGTCGAGGAAGATGTTGCTGAAGCCGATGCCGCCGGGAAGGCCGGTCTCGCGGATGAAGGAGTAATTCGCTTCCAGCCGCAGCCTCGGCACGAAGGCGGGCTTGAACACCACGCCGAGCGAATAGGAGGTCGCCTTGGCCGGCTGCAGCCCCGGATTGACGCCGTCCTCGACCGGCGACAGGCCCGCCGCGAGCCCCGGAAAGGCCGCCGGGATGATGCCGGGGCCGGCGAGCCGGAAATTGACCGGCCCGAACTCCTGGTAGAGCGGCGGCGCGGTGAACGACTTGGCATAGGTGCCGCGCAGGGTCAGCGAGGAATCGAACGGCTGCCAGAAGAAGCCGATCTTCGGCACGGTCGAATTGCCCGCGTCGCTGTAATGCTCGTGCCGGACGGCTCCGATCAGGTTGAACTCATGGAAGCCCGGGAGGGTGAAGTCGCCGCCGGTGATCGGGATGCGGACCTCGAGGAATTCGGACGAGATCCTGCGGCCCGAGGGCGTGCTCGATCCGGGCGCCCCGGTGGAGCAGGCGACGGGGAACGGATCCGCCTGCTGCCCTCCGCTCCACGCGGACGGATTGTTGGTGAGGGCGCCGCCATTGTTGCAATAATTCGGATCGGTATGGACGTAGCCGTTCGCATCGGGCGTTCCGGAGAGCGACTCCCTGCGATAGCCGGCGCCGATTGCCATCGCCACCGGCCCGCCGGGCAGCCTCACCAGATTGCCGGTGATCTTGCCGTCGAATGAATCGAGGCGGCTGGAGGCTTTGAGGATTTCGGTACCGAACAAAGCCGCCAGCGTCGCCGGATTGGGCGTGCGCGACAGCGGATCGAGCGCCGGCACGAGCACGAGCGGGCCGCTCAGCGAGAAGCCCGAGAAGACCTTGCTGAAAGCGCCGCCGGCGACGGCATTGCCGTTGGCGTCGAAGCCGCCGGCGATCGCCCGCGCCACGTTCGGCGTGTAGATGACGTTCCTCTGCTGCTGGGTCAGCGTGTTGACGCTGTGCACATAGGCGGTCTCGAAGCTCCACCGCGGGCCGATGAACGGCAGGTTGCCCTTGAACCCGGCGGTGATCCGCAGGCTCTCATTGTGGTTGAAATATTGCTTCGGATTGGCGGTGCTTCCGAACGTCACCCCGGCGAGCGCCCCGGCGACGGGATTGAACGGCGCGCCCTGCGGCAGGGTGACGCCCGCCGTCACCGGCCGGAATTGGGTGAAGCTGTGATTGTCGGCGAGCTGGGTGTCGGCGAAGAAGATGAGGTCGTTGCCGATGATCCTGGCGGTGACGCTGCCGCTGAAGGCCTTCTGCTCCTGCTGGAGCAGGATCGTCTGGAATTGCGAGAGATCGTAGGTGCCGCCGATGCCGGTGCCCGTGATCGCGATGTTGCTGTTGGCGGTGGCGGGGCTGGTCTGCGGCGAGGTCTGGGTCGGCGTGTTGACATAGGTGCCGTTGGCGATGAGCGCGGCGAAATTGGGCGCGGTCGCCAGCAAGCCGGTCGGGTTGCGCTGGCTGGGACTGGTCAGCGTCGGCGCCAGCACGCCGAAAAATCCGCCGGTCACGACGGAACCCGGAACGGCCGTCGCGGTGCTGAAGAAGGGCGAGGTGAAGCTGCGCTGGTTCTGGTAGAGCGGATCGCTCTTCATATAGCTGCCCGACATCGTGACGTTGAGCCACGGCCGGAAATTGTGTCCGACGGTGATGTTGGCGGAGCGTTCGCGATAGCCGCCCGCGGCGCCGGCATAACGGACGTCGGCCGAGCCGCCCTCGTAATCGCTCTTGAGGATGAAGTTGATCACGCCGCCGACGGCGTCCGAGCCGTAAATGGCGGAGGCGCCGTCGGTCAGCACCTCGACGCGCTCGATCGCGGCGACCGGGATCTGCGACAGGTCGACGAACACCTTGCCGCCGAGGCCGGCGATCGCGTTGACCGCCGCCCGGCGGCCGTTGATCAGGACCAGCGTGTCGAGGTTGCGCAGCTGCGCCTGCGATCCGCCGGCCGTGTTCTGATTGGTATTGTTGGCGTTGCTGTTGCCGGTATTGCTGCGGCCGGCGAAGCCCGGCACCTGCTTGCGCACCAGCTCGAGCGCGTTGTTGCCGACGCCGCCCCTGGTGATCGCTTCGGCGTTGATGATGCTGACGGGGACCGCGACCTGGTCGGGCGTGGTCGGCAGCGAGGAGCCGGTGACGACGATTTCGGGGGCCTCGTTGCCGCCCGGCGCGGGAGGCTCGGCGCTATCGGGGGACGTGGTCGCGCCGGCGACGACCGGCGCGGCGCCCTCCGGCGCGGGGTTGACCGGGGGCGATCCCTGCGGAGCCGAGCCCGGAGGCGGCGGCGCCGGCTGCTCGCCTTGGGCGGCGGCGGGCGCGGCCACCAGAATCAGGCCGGTCGCCAAAGCGGTCGTCGCCACGGTCAGGGCACGCGCATGCGAGATGAAGCTGGTCATTGTTCGTCCTCCCCACTGGTTCGCTCCGGTGCCCGCTCTTGGGCTTGTTTCCGCACCGGAGGTCTTCGAAATCATTCGAGATGCCGCGTCGAACCGAAGCACCTGTCCATCGCCGCCATTCACCCGGCGACGCCGCAATTCAGAGACGAGGCTGCTCGCGACCGAGCGCGGCCGTCTTCATTCCCAGGGGCGTGCTTCCCGACTCCGCCCGATCTGCCAAGTGACGAGCGGAGCATCCGCCCCGAACCTGACGCGCGCCTGAAACAAATCTGAAATAATATTCAGGCGGCGAGCGGGCCGGCGTCGCCGGGCCGTCGCCTTTCCCGTCTCGACAAGGGCAAGCGGCTTTCCTAGATGGAGAGGCGCCCGAGCGGGTGTAGCTCAATGGCAGAGCAGAAGCTTCCCAAGCTTACGACGAGGGTTCGATTCCCTTCACCCGCTCCACATCCCGTTGATCCCGACAGCCGTCCGAGATGATCGTGGAACGCACAGACGCGCTCGCCAGTAAGGTTGAGGCTCGCCTCCGGGGTCCGCGCCACTGCAGGGGCGAGCTAGGGCTGCGGGAGGGCAGGGACATCTCCGGTGCATGCGCTTCACACGATTCCTGTTATGGCTCGTCAACGGACCGGGCCACGTGCGATAGCAATTTGCGATCGGACATCTGGGTGGAATGTCGGAGACAATCTCAAAAAACGTCATGCTATATGGCGGGCCAGATGTACTACATGGCGGTGAGATCGATAGGGCGGAGCCTTTACGTAGGCACCGGCAACCCGGACTAGATAGGAGCTGGCCTGTATGAGCAAATGGTGGCTGTTCTCTGTGGCGGTGATCATCGGAGTGTTGGTGATAGCTGGCGAGAACATTCTTTTCAGCTTGCTTACGGGCAAGCCAACCTCATTCTCAAGCGATGTGGAGCCGGTCAACGCTTTGCTTGTCGCAATCCCTTTCATCATCCTCGCCTTAATCGGAACAACGAAGCTTCTCCCTTGGCTCGTGGGCTTGGCGTTGACGCTCCTCCTCTGGGGATATGCCCTCTATTCCGGCGTAAGCTATCAGCGGCACCCCGATGGTTCGGGCGCTGACATAGGGCTGGGCCTCATCATCATGGCGTCTCCAGTGTTCATTTCCGCGATCGTGCTCGCGGTTTACGCAGCGCTGCGGCGGATATCGGGTCGCACCCGTAGGACCGCTGTCCACACTTAGCGGAGGCGCCGCCTCACCGTTGTCCTGAAAAGTCGCTTCATTGGTCGCCGCATACAATTCTTACCATTCACCTCGCCACAAACGATTCGTCGGTGTGGGTGAGGTTGCGGAAATCGGCCGGGGACGGATCGATCAGCAACGTAGCTACGGTTTGCCTTGCCTGCTTTTCCGAGCCGGCGGATGTGCCAGGGATCAGATCACACGCGGAGAGCGCGGCCAACGCAACGAGCAATGTGCCGGCCCGACCACCCTCTACGTTTCAGCACCCCCGCAATCGCCCCACAGAAACATGCCACGCGTCGCCCATTCGAGCTAGGCAATTTGGGTCATCCCGAGGAGTGGTGTCACCTACACCCTCACCTGCAACCAAGAACGCTTACGAACGATTCCCTTCACCCGCTCCAGCGTTATCATAGCTCGCTCGCCCAGGGAGCCACGTCGCGCTCCTCGTCGGCGCGGCGCCGCGCGCGGCCGACGGTCGATTCCTTTCTCTCACCCGTCGCGGCGGACGAACTTGTTGAACCGGCTCTGCTTGCCGTCCTCGGTCCGATCCTCATGCAGGAAGGCGAGCCGCTCACGGTCGAAGATATCGAAAAACTCCTCCCAGCCGATCCGCTCCAGCGCCTCGTCGTCATCGCCGCGCCGCTCGTCGAAGTCGATCCGAAGGATTTCGGTTCCCCTTACCCTGGCCGGATGGCCGCCCCGCGCTTCGGCCCAGCGCCGGATCTCGTCATGATCGGTGGTCGTGGTCGCGTTGCCCATGCCGGTCTCCTCGCCCTCCGCCCTGAGTTGGCCGAACGGAAGCCGCCTTGACGTGCGTCAGCATTGCAGCCCCTGGGAAATATGACGGCGGTCAAGGCGCAGGGCCGGCGCCGCCATATTCAGGACCTTCGAGGCGGCGCTCATGCCGGCTGGACGAGGAGGCAGGATATGGCAGTGGCCCTGGTGGAAGTCGACGTCGCCGTCGTCGCGGAAGCGGCTCGGGCAAGCAAGCTGATCGGCGCCAAGGTCGAGAACGACGCCGAGGAGAAGGTCGGCACGATCGACGATCTGATGCTGGTCGGGGATACGGTCGAGTTTGCAATCCTCTCGGTCGGCGGCTTTCTCGATCTGGACGCGAAGCTGGTCGCGATTTCGTTCGACGACCTGCAGATCGAGGGGGATTCGGTCATCCTTCCCGACGCCACCCGGGACGAGCTCAAGCGGCTTCCGGAATTCCGTTATCGCTGAAGCCGGCGTGCCGCGGCGGTGGGCGAGAGGGGCATGTCGCCGAGAGGATGATGGCCGAACTCGCACCTGAAGGGCGGTTCGCATCGATGTCGAGCATGGCCGCCTTCAGGCGGCCGCTTCCCGGAGTCCGTTCGGTCGGGAGCGAGGACCGCCGCCGGCCTTCGCCTGCATGATCTGCCGGATGGCGCCTTTACGGTAGCCAGGGACGATCTTTCCTTCGCCAGTCCCTGCGCCATGAGGCAGCGCGCCTCCTGATGGCGCGCGAGGTAGGGCGGCTGCGAGGTCGGATGGCGACCAACCCGGCGCGACGCGGCATGCACCATGTTTGAGACGGTTTCGGGCCGAGGCCTTGCCACGGGATTCCCTATAGCGGGATTCCACGGGTGTCCGTGCGCGAACGACCCCCCTAACCGGCTTCTCGGCGGCAACGCGCCAGGGAGCCTGTCGAGATGAGGGATGACGGGATGATTCAGCTGTTCCGGCGGCTCCTCCGGGCGCCCGATCCGGCCGCTCGGGAGGCGGCCGCCGAAGCGATGCGGGTGGTCGCCCGACGTGTCGACCGGCAGCGCAACCAGAGCTGCGATGCGCTCGTGGCCGCAGATCGCATCGGGTGCGTCCTCACCGGCGCCGTGCGCAAATACTCGCTGCGGTCGGACGGGCACCGTCAGATCGTGGACCTGCTGATGCCGGGCGACTTCCTCGGCCTGTCCCATCGAGACCCCTGCTTCGCGCTCGAGGCGGTGTCGAACGGGACGGGCATCGCCTCATTTCGGCCGGGACAGGTCGAGGCGCTGGCGCAGGCGCACACCGTGATCGCCAACCTGATCCTCGACCGGACCGCCGATGCCATTCGCCGGCTCGAGGCCCATCTGCTCGTGCAGGGGCGGACGACGGCAATCGGGAAGGTCGGCGGATATCTCGTCACCATGTGCGGACGCATGGCCGAGGGACGGAACGGCTCGCTGGTGCTGCCGATCTCGCGCTACGACATCGCCGACCATCTGGGGATCGCCGTGGAAACCGTCAGCCGCACCATGACGACGCTCACGCAGCGCGGGATGATCGCGCTGCCGAGCCCGCGCCACGTCGAGATCCGCGATCCGGTGCGGCTCGCGGAAGGCGCCTCTTACTGACGGCCCGCAACGGCCGGCGGCTGGGCGATGTTCGACGCCAGCTCGGCGAAGACCGCCAGCTTGATCGCGTCCGCCAGGTGACGCGTGCCCAGCCGACGCAGCATGCTCGCACGATGCAGCTCGACGGTCCTGACGCTGATGGCGAGACGGTGGGCAATGGCCTTGTGCCCCTCGCCGCGGACGAGGCACTCGAGGACCTCCCGCTGGCGTGACGACAGAGTCGACAATCTCTTCGCCGCGTCGCGGGCGAATTCATGAGCCGGCGCGGCGACCCGGCGCCGCAGCGCCGCCTCTATCGCCGCAAACAGCCTGTCGTCGGTGAAGGGCTTCTCGAGAAAGTCCACCGCACCCTCCTTCAGCGATTCGACCGCCATGTCGATGTCGCCATGCCCGGTCATGAGGATGACGGGAATTTGGGAGCCAAGCTTGCGGAAGACCGTCAGCCCGTCCATCCCGGCCATCTTGATGTCCAGCAGAAGGCAGCCTGACGCGGGTGCCGCCGCGAGCAGCTGAAAAGGCGTGTCGTAAAGGCGGGTCTGATATCCGTCCGACCGGATCAGGCGATCGAGCGACTTCAGGACGGGTGCGTCGTCATCCAAGATGTGGACGATCTCTCCGCTCATGCTGCCGCTGCCTCGCCGGCCTGAGGAATCGTGAAGCTGAATGTAGCCCCCTCCCCGTCGGTCGCTTGATATTCAAGTCTGCCGCCATGCGCCTCCACGATCGAGCGGCAGATTGAAAGGCCGAGCCCCATGCCGCCGGCTTTGGTGGATTGAAAAGCCTGGAACAGATTCTTCCGAAACCCCTCCTCGACGCCGCTCCCGCTGTCGGTGACCGCGATCTCCACCATGCCATCGGGGCGGCCGTGGGTGGCGATGGTCAGCTCCCGACGACGGCCGCCCTTCATCGCCTGGAGCGAATTGCGCACCAGATTGGAGATGACCTGCTGGATCGCCACGCGATCGGCGAGAATGGTCGACACGGCCGGGTCGAAATAGCACGAAGCCGATACCCCCAGACTTTCCGGCCCGGTCATCGCGAAGGCGACCGCCTCCTCCACCAGCGGCCGGACCAGCTCGGGTAGCGGATCCGGAGAGCCGCGCCGGATAAAACGGCGCAGCCGGCGCACGATCTGGTGAGCCCGCTCCGCCTGGGCGCCCGCATCCTCGATGAGCTCGCGCACCTGCAGAGGGGCCCCGGCCGCGCGCGAAACCAGCAGGCGCCTGATCGCGTTCACCGAATTGACCACCGCGGAAAGAGGCTGACTCAGTTCATGGGCGATGGTGGCGGCCATTTCGCCGGCGACGCTGAGCCGAGCCGCGTGGAACAGCTCTTCCTGCAGGCGGTCGAGCCGCTCGCTCATATCTTGCCGCTGCTTCATCTCGGCGGCGAGGCTTGCATGCGTATTGGCAAGCTCACTCGACCTCTCGCGAACGAGTTGCTCGAGCCTGCTCTCGACGCTCTTGCGTGCCGTCACGTCGATGGCGACGCCGAGGAAGGAGACGGGCCGGCTGTCCTCGAAACGGGTCTGGCCGCGGGTCGCGATCCATCGCTCCACTCCATCCTGCCCGGTTACCCTATACTCGATGTCATAGATGCCGTCGCCCTCGGGCCGTATGCACCCCGCGATGGCCGCATCGACCCGAGGAAGATCCTCGGCGTTGATTAGGCCTCGCATGATTTCCCAGTCGACAGCCCCGTCCGGCGGGATTCCCCACATCGACTTCACGGCCGCATCCCACCGGACTTCGTTGGTGGCCGGATCCCAGGAGTAGAGGCCCAGCTTGACCAGGTCCGCCGCGGCCTGCAGCCGGGCCTGGTTCTCGCGCAGCGCCCGCTCCGTCTGTTTCTGCCCGGTGATGTCCAATACGGCGCCGATGAACGCCTTGGTCTTGCCCCTTTCGCAGAACGGCCGCCCGCGGGCTCTTACCCAGCGCTCGACCCCATCCTCTATGCCGATGACCCGGTATTCGACCTCATAGCCGCCGCTGGCCGGATCGTGCGCGGCGGACCTGACGTCCCGCAGCAGGTGCCGGTCCTCCGGATGAACCGCAGAGATCGCGCTTCCGAGGCCCACCGGCGCATCCGGCGAGAGACCCCATAATGCCCTTGTACGAGCATCCAATACGAAGTTGCTGCAATCGGCCGACCATTGGTACCAGCCGAGACCGACAAGGTCGGCGGCGGTCTCGAGCCTCGCTTCGCTTTGCCGCAAACGCTCTTCGGCCTGCTTCTCCTGGTTGACATCCTCGAGGATCGCCACCGCGCCGGCGATCTGGCCTGCTTCGTCGCGGAAGGGCGCGGCGCTGATCCGGAACCAGGTTTCGGTGCCGTCTTCTGCCAGATGCAGAAAATCCGTGCCGGGGGTGACGGTTTCGCCCCTCAGCGCCCGCGCGCCGGGATAGGCCGTCGCGGGAAGCAATGCGCCGTCGGAGTCGAAAGCCCGCCAGCGCCGAGCCGGTCCGGGCCGGAGCGAGGGGATGATATCGTCCCACATGCGACCGAGCGGGCCGCCGCGCAGAAGCAGCCGCCCATCCTTGTCGAACAATCCCAACGCGCCCGGTACCTGGTCGAGGATTGCCGCCAGCCATTTTTCGTGCGCGCGTAGCGCCTCTTCGCGCTTCTTGCGTTCGGTGATGTCGTGGCTGATGCCGATGATCGAGCCCGCGCCGCCGTGCCGGGGGCGGCCGCGCACCGATATCCAGCGTATCACGCCCTGGGACGGCCTCACGCGAAGCTCGAGCTCGATGTCGCTTCCTGCCGCGAGGGCGTCGGACGCCCGCCGGGTGCCGATCTGGGATTCTTCCGGGTCCATCCGCGCCCAATAGGTCTCGTTTGGACGAGGCTCCTTCTCGGGAGGCAGGCCGAACAGGGCCTGGTGGACGCCGTCGGCCCGGATGCGGTTAGTCGTCGCATCCCACTCCCAGATGCCCAGATGTCCCGCCGCGATGGCCAAGCGGAAATATTCCTCGCTGTCGCGGCGGCGTTGCTCGAGGAGCCGCCAGCCAACCAGGTCGGCCGCCTGGCGGGCAAAGAGGTCGGCCACCCGCAGGTCCTGTTCGCCTGGCCGGCACGGTTTGCGAAACAGCATCGTCAGCACGCCGAGCCGCTTGCCGCTCCCGCGTTCGACAAGGGCCGTGCAAAGCACGCCGCGATATCCTGTCAGGCTGGCGACGGTCCGGTGCGGGGCATAACCCGGATCCGTCTCGACATCCTCGATAAGGATTTGCTCTCCCGCCTGGAACGCGAGGCCGCTTGCCGACGTGTCGGCCATGGCTGCGAAATGTTCCAGGAACGCCGGCCCGACTCCGCGATGGGCGACAATCCTCAAGGTGCCGGTCGTCTCGTCGTGCAGTTGCACGTAACCGAAATCCGCGCCTTGCACCGCCATCGTCGCGGCCAGGACCTCTTCGAGCAGCAGGGCGAGGTCCGTCCCCCCGGCGGAGCCTTGGCTCAGCTCGAAGGGGTCGACCATTCTGCCACTCCTTCCGGTCGCTCTGCCCGCGAGAGGGGCGGGTTCCGCCCGCGCCCGCCGCGCGCCTCGATGGCGGGAGCCGCGGATTGGCCGGAAAGCTTGAGACGGAGGCGCGGCGAGCCAAGAAGCGGATCACTGGCTGGGTTGGGCGGCTTGCATATGATCCGGCGTGTCGTCTTCGCCCCGCCTCTTGCAGTGTCGCTCATGGCGCTCTCTGCCAATCTTTCCGTAAAGTGGTTGCGGTCCCGGTAAGTTCCGGTGCCGGTGATATTAGTTGCCCCGGCACGGCCCGAGCGACGGCACGGGGCGGCCTCACGCCGAACAAGCGTCCGCCGCGACCGCCCGCATTGACGATCGTCATGGTTTGTCCGCTTCGCCTCGTCTCTCCTCGCAACCTCACAGGCAAGGAGCTTCGCCGTGGCAGCGAAGGTTATCGGCATCGATCTGGGCACCACCAACAGCTGCGTCGCGGTGATGGAGGGGGGCAAGGCCAAGGTGATAGAGAATGAGGAAGGAGCGCGCACGACTCCTTCCTACGTCGCGTTCGCCGCCGACGGCGAGATCCTGGTGGGTCAGGCCGCCAAGCGCCAGGCCGTGACCAATCCGGAGAACACGATCTACGCGATCAAACGGCTGATTGGCCGACGCTATGCGGATCCGGTGGTGGCCAAGGAAAAGGCCTTGGTCCCCTACACGATCGTCGAGGGTCCGAACGGGGATGCCTGGATCGAGGCGCGGGGCAAGCAATATAGCCCCAGCCAGATTTCGGCGATGATCCTCGCCAAGATGAAGGAGACGGCCGAGGGCTATCTCGGCGAGACGGTGAAGCAGGCGGTCATCACCGTCCCGGCCTATTTCAACGATGGCCAGCGGCAGGCGACCAAGGATGCGGGAACGATCGCCGGGCTCGACGTCCAACGTTTGGTCAACGAGCCGACGGCGGCGGCGCTCGCCTACGGCGTCGACAAGAGGGGCGAGGGCGAGGTCGCGGTCTACGATCTGGGCGGCGGCACCTTCGACATCTCGATCCTCGAGATCGGCGACGGCGTGTTCGACGTGAAAGCGACCAACGGCGACACATTCCTCGGCGGCGAGGATTTCGACAAGAGGGTGCTCGACTGGATTGCCGAGGAATTTCGGAAGAAGGAGGGCATCGATCTCCGCAACGACCGGCTGGCGCTGCAGCGGCTGCGCGAGGCGGCCGAGAAGACAAAGGTGGAGCTCTCCTCCGCGCTCGAGACGACGATCAACCTGCCGTTCATCACCGCCGACCAGCACGGTCCGAAGCATCTCGAGCTGAGGCTGCGACGGGCCAAGCTGGAGGAGCTGGTCGACGACCTCGTGCAGCGAACCGAGCCGCCGTGCCGGGCCGCGCTCCAGGATGCGGGCATGACCGCAGGCGATATCGACGAGGCATTGCTCGTCGGGGGCCAGACCCGGATGCCCAAGGTCCAGGAGAAGGTGAAGGCGATCTTCGGCAGGGAGCCGGGCAAGGGTGTCAATCCCGACGAGGTGGTCGCGCTCGGCGCCGCCATCCAGGGCGGCATATTGCAGGGTGAGGTCGAGGACGTGGTGCTGCTCGACGTCACACCGCTCTCGCTCGGCCTCGAAACCCTGGGCGGGGTCTTCACCCGGATGATCGACCGCAACACGACGATCCCGACCAAGACGAGCCAGACCTTCTCGACCGCCGAGGACAATCAGAATGCGGTGACGATCCGCGTCTTCCAGGGTGAGCGCGAGATGGCGGCGGACAACAAGCTGCTCGGCCAGTTCGACCTCGTCGACATCCCGCCGGCGCCGCGCGGCATGCCGCAGATCGAGGTCGCCTTCGACATCGACGCCAACGGCATCGTCAACGTCTCGGCAAGGGACAAGCAGACCGGCAAGGAGCAGCAGATCCGCATCCAGGCGTCCGGCGGACTCAGCAAGCACGATGTCGAGCGGATGATCCGGGACGCAGAAGCCCATGCGGAGGAGGACAGGAAGCGTCGCGCCCTGACCGAAGCCCGCAATGCCGCGGAAGCGCAGATCGCCGATGCCGAGCGGATGCTCGCCGCCGCCGGCGAAACCATCGCACCCGCCGATCGAGCGGCGGTCGAGCAAGCGATCTCCGACCTACGGGCCGCCGTGCAGGGAGAGTCGCAGACCGCCCTGGAGGTGACCTCGCGCCGCCTGGCAGAGGCTTTGGCCTCCGCCTCCAGCCAGCAGGCGCAATCCCCTCCCGCGAATGGCGGCCGCGGCGACGATGTCGTCGATGCCGAATTCGAAACCGTCGACGGAGAATGACCCGTCCTTCGGTGGCCGCGAGGATACTGCTCCACCGGCCCTCCCGGTGGAGCCTTTTTGCGAAGGACGTGCGGAAGAAGAGAGCCTGGCGCCGAGGCCGTGCGACGACGGACGAAGCCGCTCGCAAGGTCGGAACGAGCCCCGAAACCACGATTTCGTGAGCTGCTCGCGCGCCGGGCGGTGAGAGCGCGATCGGTCGAAGGGACGGAGAGCGCCGATAGCGGCCGGGACGAGAGACGGGCCGGACAGCGTCGCCCGACCCGTCCTCCCGAAAGAAGCTAATCTTCGGCGAGGGACGCTCCTCAAGTCCCTGCATAACCCGGATATACTTCACGTAGGCTTAACGGCGCCGGCCGGGCGCATCGGCAATGGACATGGATTTTTTGCGCCTGCGACGCCGACGCGCCGGGGGTTGACGGACGTCAAGGCCGCATTCCGGCAGTGTCCCTAGCCAGAGATTCGCCGGCTTCGCTCCGGCACCAGATCCGGGAGAGACGGCATGAGGAACGACAACGACATCAAGCGCGACGTCGAGGCCGAGCTAAGGTGGGATCCGAACATCCAGTCCACGGACATCGCGGTGAACGTGCGGGACGCCGTGGTCACGCTCACCGGCTTCGTCCGCACCTATGGCGAGAAGTTCGATGCCGAGCGCGCGGTGAAGCGCGTGCGCGGCGTCAAAGGCATCGCCAACGATCTCGAGGTGAGGCTGGCGAGCGGATCGGAACGCCCCGACCCCGACATTGCGCGGGACGCGGTCGACGCCCTGCGGCGCGAGCTCCCTTTCTCCTCGGAGAACATCACGATCGTCGTCCGCAACGGGTGGATCACGCTCGACGGCGAAGTCCAGTGGGACTTCCAGCGGCGGAGCGCGGAATCGGCCGTGCGCCGGATCGGCGGCGTCGAGGGCGTCACCAACACGATCCGGGTCAAGCCGGCGGCGCGGCCGGAAGACGTCAAGACGAAGATCGAGGAGGCGCTGAAGCGGAGCGCCGCGGTCGACGCGCAGAAGATAGAGGTGGAGGCGGAAGGCGGAACGGTCACGCTCCGTGGCCGGGTGCGGTCCTGGGCGGAGCGGGAGGAGGCGGAACGGGCCGCGTGGCGCGCGCCCGGCGTCACCGACGTGCGCAATCACATCGTGATCGAGCCTTGACCCCGAACGCAGCGGACGAGGCGAGGAGATCGACCCGGTGGAGGAGGCCGATTTCGAATCCTTTCAAGCCGATGATCCCCGGCCTGGACGGCCGCGCCGGCGGGCCGGAAGCGGGCGCAAAATTGACGGAAGTCAACGCACCGCCCGCATCCGGCGGCCAACGCACCGGCATTCCAATCGAAGGAGAGACGGCATGGCGACGATTTTCGATCCGCGCCGGTCCTATGGCACCGCCCGCGAGGCCCTGCTGGCCGACAAATGGTGGGCGGCCGCGATCCGGGGCGTGAGCGCCATCGTGCTGGGCTCCGTCGCCATCGCACTGCCGGTCGTGACCCTGTTCGCGCTGGCGATCGTCTTCGCCGCTTATTGCTTCGTCGACGGCGTCTTCGCCCTGGTGCTCGCGATCCGCGGCGCCCGCGCCCATGAGAGATGGGGATGGCTGGCGCTCAACGGCCTGCTGTCGATCGGCGCCGCGGCGATCGCGGCCTTCCATCCCTTCCTGACCGTCTTCGCCTTCGTCATCCTGTTCGCGCTCTGGGGGCTGATGTCCGGCGCGGCGACGATCGCGGCCGCGGCCAGGCTCGGCAAGGGCCATGGCCGCATCTGGCTGATTCTCGGCGGCGTGATTCCGATATTGTTCGCGCTGGTGGCGCTGTTCTCGCCGCCTCTCGGGATGCTGGCGATCGCCTATCTGGTCGGCTTCCAGGCCCTGCTTGCCGGCTTCATGCTGCTCGCCCTCGCCTTCAGGCTGCGGTCGCGCAACGCCGAGGAAAAGGCCGCGGGCGCGCGGACCGAAGCCAAGGCGGCGGAGGCAGGCCATGCCTGAGATCCTCGCCGCGGGCGCCGACGCCCCGGACTTTTCAGGCCGCGTCACTCCGGACCAGACGGTCTCGCTGAACGATTTCCGCGGCCGCCGGGTGATCCTGGCCTTCTACCCGGCCGACTGGAGCCCCGTCTGCGGCGACCAGATGACATTGTACAATGCGGTGCTTGCGGAATTCCGCAAGCACGATGCCGAGCTGCTCGGCCTGTCGGTCGACGGGCCGTGGTGCCACCAGGCCTATGCCAGGCACAACAATCTGCATTTCCCGCTCGTTGCGGACTTCCATCCGAAGGGAGAGATCGCCCGATCCTACGGCGCCTATCGCGAGCGCGACGGCGTCGCCGAGCGAGCGCTCTTCATCGTCGACGAGGGCGGCAGGATCGCCTGGAGCTATTGCTCGCCGATCGCCGTCAATCCGGGTGCCGACGGGATCCTGGATGCGCTCGAGGCGATGCCGAAAAGGGAGAATCGCAATGCCTGAGCTGCGCTCCCCCGTGGACGAGAACGACCATATCATCGGCGATCCGGCCGCGCGCGTCACCCTCCTTGAATATGGCGACTACCAATGCCCCCATTGCCAGGCGGCGCAGCCGGTGGTGACGGGGCTGCTGCGCCGGTTCGGCCGCGACCTCCGCCTCGCCTACCGCCATTTCCCGATCGTGAGCATCCATCCATTCGCGGAACCGGCCGCGGAAGCGGCGGAATATGCCGGCTCGATGGGCCATTTCTGGGAGATGCACGAAGCGCTCTTTGACAACGGCCACCGCCTTTCCCTGCCGACCCTGCTCCTCGTCACCGCGCAGATCGGCCTTTCGCCGGAAGGCCTTCGACAAGCATTGGTGAATCGCAGCTTCGCCGCCAAGGTCGAGCAGGATTTCGCCGGGGGCGTGCGGAGCGGGGTGAACGGCACCCCCTGCTTCTTCGTCAACGGCCGCCGCCACGACGGCCCCCACGATGCGCTGACCCTCGGCGCCGCGATCGACGAAGCGATGCGCGGGGCCCCGGCGGCGCGGCTGCGGACGCGGGCCTGAACGACCGATCCTGAACGACCGACGGGGGCGAAAGCCGTCCCGCGCTCCGGCGGGGCGGCTTTCTGCATCAGCGATATTGGAATTGGGGCAGCCGGGCGACCGCCTGCTTGGTCGCGCCGGGCAGCACGATGCGGTTAGGGCCGACGACGAGGCTCGCATAGGGAATGGCGATCTTGCGGTCGCCGATGCCGAGGAAGCCGCCGACCGAGAGGATCGTCATCAGCACCTTGTCGCGCTGGATGATGAAGTCGTCGATCTTGCCGACCGTTTCGCCGGCGGGATTGGTCACCGACCGGCCGATGAGCTGGGTGACGCGATAGCCGAGCGCCACAACCTTCACATCCACCACCACCAGCGCGACCGGCTTCTGAGCCGCCGCCTGACTATTGGCGACGAGGGCAAGCGGAAGCACCAGCGCGAGCGGCAGGAACAGCCGGCGGCGCAGGCCTGTTCTCCGTCGGCCTTCAAGCGGATCGGTCTCGTATCGCATCATCATGTCGTCGCTCCTTTTCCAGCTTCGGGAGAAAGGCAGAATCCGGTCTCACGATCACAGGCGACATGACCGTTGTCAGTTTCCAGCTGTCAGTTTCCAGCGCCGGCGTCGATTTTCGCAGCCTTCGGAAAAACTGACGGGCGTCATGGTGACCGTGACGGGCACGCGCCACTTCCGGGAGCGCCGGCCACACCCTGCCGGACGTGATCCAAGGAGAGCAGCCGATGGCCTCACGATTCTTCGCTCCCGCCACCAGCTTCGGCCTTGCCGGAACCCGGCCGGCGCTGAGCGATCCCTTCCGGCTTCTGCAGCAGGGCATGGACAGCCTGCTCACCGACGTCGCGCGCAGCGCAGGCTCCGAAGGGAAAGCCGACCTGATGCCGACGCCTCGCATCAATGTCGAGGAGACCGAGAATGAAATCCGGATCACCGCGGAGTTGCCGGGTGTCCCGGAGGATGACCTTCGTGTCCACCTCGACGATGACGTGCTGACCATCGCCGGCGACAAGAAGGCCGAGCAGGAGACCGACCGGGGCAATCTCAAGATCGTCGAGCGGGCGTTCGGCGAATTCCGCCGCATGCTCCAGCTTCCTTTCTCGCCGGACCCCGAGAAGGTCGAGGCGCGTTACCGCGACGGCGTCCTCACGATCAGCATTCCCAAAGGAACCGAGCAACGGAACCGCTCGCGGCAGATCAAGATCAAACGAGGCTCCGAGGATGCTGGCGCAGCCGGGGGCGCTGAGGGCGGGACGTCGAGCCGAGCGGACCGGCAGGCCTCCGCGCCGGCACCGGATTCCTGATCGGGATGGACCGCCATCTCCACCCGCCATTGCGCATGCCGGGATCGGAGGCGGATTGGCTCGGCATGGCTGCGTCCGGTGCAGGGCCCAAGGCGGGGCTCCCGCCCAGGCCGCTCAATGAGCCCCGCGCCACGCGGCCGCCGCTCGAGCCGGCCGACGGGGGACCGCCGCCCACGCCGCAATCCGCCGACCTTCGCGCGCTGTTTCAGCGGACCGAGACCCGCCGGGGTCGCGTGGACATCTTCCGGGAGGGCGGGGTCGCGAACCGCTGTTGCCTGATCCTCAGCGGCTGGGCGTGCCGTTACCGCGTGATGGCGGATGGCGAGCGCGCCATTCTCGGCTTCCTCCTGCCAGGCGACCTCTTCGGTGCCGTCGTCGACGCCGACCGGGTCATGGATCACGGCGTCGGCACATTGTGCGACGTCACCCTCGCCACCATCGCCGCGGAGGAAATCTCCCGGCTGGTGGATACGTCGCCGGGCATCGCGGCGGCACTTCGGCGCCACGCGCTCGCCGATCGGACACGAATGCGCGACTGGCTCGCCAGCGTCGGTCGCAACAATGCATGGGTCCGCGTGGCGGTCCTCCTTCGCGAGTTGTGGGAGCGCGGGGGCAATGCCGGCCTGATACGGGACGGTTTTCTCCCTCTCCCCCTGACCCAGAGCCATCTCGCGGACGCGCTCGGCCTTACCGCCGTGCATGCCAACCGCACGATCCGCGCGCTGCGGCAGGAGGGGCTGATCGAGTGGCGCGAGCGCCAGCTCCGCGTGGCGGAGCGCCCGGCCCTGGAGCCCCATCGTTCAGCCCCGCGCCCGCCGGGGGGAATCTGACGTGCTGGACATGGTCGTCAACGCGCTCGGCAAGGAGAGCCGAGGCTCGGGCCTGCGAATGCCTCGCAGCAATCCAACCCCCGGAGGTGCAGCATGACAAGCAGCGGCCTGGAGGTCTTCGATACCACCCTGCAGAAAACCCATATCTGGCTCGACGAGATCATGGGGGAGCTTGCCGTAGACCGGCGGCCGGCGTGGCATGTGCTCGGCGCGGTGCTCAGGGCCATCCGGGACCGCATCCCGCTGGAGCTCGGCGCCAATTTCAGCGCCCAACTCCCACTGCTGGTGCGGGGCGCCTATTATGATCAGTTCCGCCCGAGCGACATCCCCGTGCCCCTGCGCCGCTGGAACGAATTTCTCGCATTGCTCGCCCTCGGAATCGTCGACCTGGATCCCCCCGTTTCCCCCGCCCGGGCCGCCGAAGCGGTATTCGGCGTCCTTTCGCGGCACATCGATCGAGGTGAGATCGC
>JAXDOV010000165.1:0-9661 GCA_034668705.1 Sphingomonadales bacterium | reverse complement strand
CGCGATGGGCGGCGAGGATCGGCGCGAAGCGGAAGGCCTGCGGCGTCTGCACCCGGACCAGCAGGTCGCGGCCCACCGCCTCGCCGAGCGACGATTCCGCGCAAGCGAGCGTGTCGACCACCGGCAGCACCGGCACCGCCGCCTCATGGCCGTCCAGCGCCGCCGCCAGCCTCTCCACCACCGCCGCCGGCACGAAGGGCCGCGCCGCGTCGTGGATCAGCACCCGCGCGGCGCTTCCCTCCGCGGCCAGCGCCTCGAGGCCGTTCCGCACCGATTGCTGCCGCTCTGGGCCGCCGGCGATGGGGGAGGGGAGGCGCCTGTCGCCCATGGCGTCGCGGTACAGGGCCTCCTGGCCCGGGCCGATCACCACCCGGATATCGTCGAGGCCGGCTTCGCGCAGCCGGTCGACGGCATGGGCGAGGACGCTCCTGCCGCCGATCCGCCGATATTGCTTGGGCAGCGTGCCGCCGGCGCGGCTGCCGGAACCCGCCGCGACCACCAGCGCCACCGTGGGTTCCGTTTCCGCCATGTGCGGCACCTAGCCGAGCCCCGCCTTGCCCGCCAGCCGCTTTGCCCTTATCTCCGCGCCTCCCATGACCCGTCTCGCGCCCATCCAGATCGGCCCGGTCCGCATCGACACGCCCGTGATCCTGGCGCCGATGACCGGCGTCACCGACCGTCCGTTCCGGCGGATCGTCAAGCGTTACGGCGCCGGCCTCACCGTGACCGAGATGATCGCCAGCCAGGCGATGATCCGCGAGACCCGCCAGTCGCTGCAAAAGGCGGCCTGGGACCCGGTCGAGGATCCGGTCTCGATGCAGCTCGCCGGCTGCGCGCCGGCGGAGATGGCGGAGGCCGCGAAGCTCAACGAGGATCGCGGCGCGGCGATCATCGACATCAACATGGGCTGCCCGGTGAAGAAGGTGGTCAATGGCGAGGCCGGATCGGCGCTGATGCGCGACCTCGGGCTCGCCGCCGCCATCGTCGAGGCGACGGTGAAAGCGGTGAAGGTGCCGGTGACGCTGAAGATGCGGATGGGCTGGGACCATGGCAGCCTCAACGCGCCCGAGCTCGCCCGCATCGCCGTCGACCTCGGCGTGCAGATGATCACCGTCCACGGCCGCACCCGCTGCCAGATGTACAAGGGGGAAGCGGACTGGGCCTTCGTCCGCCGCGTCAAGGATGCGGTCGAGGTGCCGGTGATCGTCAACGGCGACATCTGCTCGATCGACGACGTCGAGAGGGCGCTCGACCAGTCGGGCGCCGACGGCGTCATGATCGGCCGCGGCGCCTATGGCCGCCCGTGGCTGCTGCGCCAGGTGATGCACTGGCTCGCCACCGGCGAGCGCCAGCCCGACCCGTCGCTGGAAGAGCAATATTGCGTCATTCTGGAACAATATGAGGCGATGCTCGGCCATTACGGCACCGAGATCGGCGTCAACGTCGCCCGCAAGCATATCGGCTGGTACACGCGCGGCCTCCACGGCTCGGCCGAGTTTCGCAACGCCTTCAACCAGGAGCCGGACGCGAAGCGCGCCAAGGCGATGCTGCGCGAATTCTATGCTCCCTGGCTGACGAAGATCGCCGCCTGAGCGATCCCCGCGCGTCCGTTGCACCGCCGCCTGCGCCGAACGGTGGCGAAACGGCATCTGCTGTGTTCTTTTTGCCACAGCGTTGTGCTAGCGCATTGTGGTGAACGCGGAATTGCCGATCCCGGTTGAGACTCGCCCGCGGTGGCGTCGCAGGCTTTCGGCAATGGCGCGGCGCTACCGGCTGACCCGTTTCCTCGAGATGATCACCGTCATCGCGCTGCTGGCGATCGCCGCGGCCAGCTATTGGGTGATCAGGCACGAAGGCGCGCCGGGGAAATTGCTCAGACCGGCCATCGTCGCCATGCTGCTGGTGGCGAATCTGGTCCCGGCCATGGCGCTGATGGTACTCGTCGCCCGCCGCGTCGCGATGCGCCGCGCAGCGCGCTCGTCGATCGGGGGGAGGGGCAGGCTGCACGTCCGGCTCGTCGCGCTCTTCTCCGTCATCGCCAGCCTGCCGACGCTGATGGTGGTGATCTTCGCCTCCTTCCTGTTTCAGGCCGGCGTCGAATTCTGGTTCTCGGATCGCGCCACGACGGTTCTCGCCAATGCCCGCAACGCCGCCGAAATCTATGAGCGCGAGCATCGCGAACGGATCCAGCTCGACGTCCAGGTGATGGGCGCCGACATGGTCGACAAGATCAACCAATACGGTCTCAACAACCCGCTGTTCAGGGACAATCTCCTGTATCAGACGGCGGCCCGCCAACTCCAGGAATCGGCGATCGTGACCCTGGATCCGCGCGGGCGCCTGCACCGGCCCGTCGAGTGGAATCCCGATAACCGCCCCCTCGCGGAGCAATTGTCGAAACGAATGCTGGTCGGGCTTCCCGCCGGCCAGGTCCGGCCGTTCCAGTCGAAGGACCGGGTCGAGGCCGTGATCCGGCTCGACCCCCAGGCCGCCGTCTACTTTTACGGCGCCCGCAAGATCTCGCCGCAGGCGATCACCGCTCTGGTGAACGCGCGCAACGCGGCGAGCGACTATCAGAAAACCCTGGATCGGGCGCGCGCGCTGCAGTTCCGCTTCAACGCGGCCCTGCTCGTCGTGTCGCTGCTCATCGTCGGCATCGCGATCTGGATCGCTCTGGCGCTTGCCGACCGGCTGATCAGGCCGGTGAGCCAGCTGGTCGACGCCGCGCACAGGATCACCGAGGGCGATCTTTCGGCGCGGGTGCCGCCGTCGCAGGTCCGGGACGAGGTCGGCACGCTCGGCAACGCCTTCAACCGGATGACCCGCCGGCTGGAGGAGCAGACCGGCGCGCTGGTCGGTGCCAACGCCCAGCTCGACAATCGCCGCGCGTTCATCGAGGCCGTGCTGTCGGGCGTCACCGCCGGCGTCATCTCGGTCGACAGGGAAGGCAATATCCGGCTGATCAACAGCTCGGCCGAGGCCCTGCTCAAGACCGACAAGGTGCAGGCGGTCGGCCAGGAGCTGGCGGCGCTGGCGCCGGAGCTTGCCGCCCATCTCGACAGCGACGAGCGCGAGAGCATCGTCCAGCTTGCCTCGGGCGGCGAGCCGCGCACCCTCGCGGTCAAGCGGGTCAAGGTGGAGGGCGGCTTCGTCCTCACCTTCGACGACATCACCGAGCAATTGCTCGACCAGCGCCGCGCCGCCTGGTCCGACGTCGCGCGGCGGATCGCGCATGAGATCAAGAACCCGCTCACACCGATCCAGCTCGCCGCGGAACGGCTGCAGCGCCGTTTCGGCAAGGAGATCGGCAGCGATCCGGACACGTTCGAGAAGCTGACCGGCACCATCGTCCGCCAGGTCGGCGACCTCAGGCGCATGGTCGACGAATTCTCCTCCTTCGCACGGATGCCGAAGCCGGTCTTCCGCGAGGAGGCGATCGTCGAAATCGCCCGCCAGGCCCTGTTCCTGCACGAGGTGGCCCATCCCGACATCCGCTTCACGCTCGACGCCCCGGATCCGTCGCCGATGCTGGTTTCGGACCGGCGTCAGCTTGGCCAGGCGATCACCAACATCGTCAAAAACGGCGTCGAGGCGATCCAGCAGAAGCATGACGAAGGCCGCTCCGGCGAGCCGGACGAGATCGCGATGACCATCCGGCAGGACGGTCCGTGCCTGACGATCGAGATCTGCGACACCGGCATCGGCCTCCCCGCCGAGCGCAAGCGGCTGACCGAGCCCTATATGACCACCCGCACCAAGGGCACCGGCCTCGGCCTCGCCATCGTCAAGAAGATCGTCGAGGAACATTTCGGCAGCATCGAGTTTGAGGACAGGACGGGTGGGGGCAGCCGGGTGCGTCTCGTCTTCGACAGCGAATCCCTCAGCCGCCTGGCCATTGAAGGCCCGGGCGCGCTCCACGATCAGGCGGTGACCGGCTAATGGCTCTCGAGATTCTCATCGTCGACGACGAGCAGGACATCAGGGAGCTCGTCTCCGGCGTCCTCCAGGACGAAGGCTATGCCTGCCGCACCGCCGCCAGCAGCCAGGAGGCGCTGCAGGCGCTGGCCGACCGGCGGCCCTCGCTCGTCCTGCTCGACGTCTGGCTGCAGGGGTCGAAGCTCGACGGGCTGCAATTGCTCGAGGAGATCAAGCGGCGCGATCCGAGCCTGCCGGTGCTGATGATCTCGGGCCACGGCAATCTCGACACCGCCGTCTCCGCCATCCGCCAGGGCGCGGTCGACTTCATCGAGAAGCCGTTCGAGGCCGGCCAGCTCCTCCACCTCGTCGCGCGGGCGACCGAGACCGACCGGCTGCGGCGGGAGAATGCCACGCTTCGCGCCCAGGTCGGCCAGGAAACCGAGCTGACCGGCTCCAGCGTTCCGATCAACGCCGTCAGGGCGACGCTGAAGCGGGTCGCCGGCACCGGCAGCCGAGTCCTCATCACCGGACCGGCCGGAGTCGGCAAGGAAGTGGCGGCGCGCCTGCTCCACGATTGGAGCAATCGCGCCCAGGCGCCCTTCATCGTCGTCAGCGCCGCGCGGATGACGCCCGAGCGGGTCGAGGAGGAATTGTTCGGAGTCGAGGAGGGGGGCGAGCTGGCGCGGCCGGGGCTGCTCGAGCAGGCCCATGGCGGCACCCTGTTCCTCGACGAGATCGCCGACATGCCGATGCCGGCCCAGGCGAAGATATTGCGAGTCCTCACCGACCAGAGCTTCACCCGCGTCGGCGGCCAGCGGATCGTCAAGGTCGACATGCGGGTCGTCTCCTCGACCTCGCGCCTGCTCGGCGAGGAGATTGCCGGCGGTCGGTTCCGCGAGGACCTCTATTACCGCCTCAACGTCGTCCCCGTGCACCTCCCCGCTTTGGCCGAAAGGCGCGAGGACATTCCCGAGCTGATCGCCCATTTCGCCGCGCGCTACGCCGCCGAGCAGAGGCTGCCGACGCCGAACCTGACGCCGGAGGCGGTCGCCGCCCTCCAGGCCTATGACTGGCCGGGCAACGTCCGGCAGCTGCGCAACGTCATCGAGCGCACGATCATCCTCGCCCCCGGCGCCCGCGTCGGCACGATCGAGATCGACATGCTGCCGCCGGAAATCCTCCACGAGCAGGCCAGCCTCAGCCCGAGCGAGGCGGTGAAGGCGATCATGGGAACGCCGCTCCGCGAAGCGCGCGAGACCTTCGAGCGGGAATATCTGAAGGTCCAGATCCGCCGCTTCTCGGGCAACATCTCCCGCACCGCCACGTTCATCGGCATGGAGCGTTCGGCGCTGCATCGGAAGCTGAAGGCGCTCGGCATCGGCGATACGAGGGGCGAGAATAACGATTAGGGCTTCTGGCGCGCGCCTACCCGAAATGGTATGCCGCGCCGCCTGCCGGCCCCGGCGACGGGTCATCGGCCAATAAGGAGAGCAGGAGATGGCCGACAAGGTCAACAACCTCCAGGACATGTTCCTCAACACGCTGAGGCGGACGAAGACGCCCGTGACCATGTTCCTGGTGAAGGGCGTGAAGCTCCAGGGCATCATCACCTGGTTCGACAATTTCTCGGTGCTGCTGCGCCGCGACGGCCACGCCCAGCTCATCTACAAGCATGCCATCTCGACGATCATGCCGGCGCATCCGCTCGACCTGGGCGAGATCGAGCGCGTCTTCACCGAGCAGGTCGAGAAGAAGAAGCCCCTGCTGCTTCAGGAGGCCTTTCTCGGCGCCGTCCGGCGTTCGGCCGAGCCGGTGACGATGTTCCTGGTCAACGGCGTCATGCTACAGGGCGAGATCGTCGCCTACGACCTGTTCTGCATGCTGCTCCAGCGCGACGGCCTGTCGCAGCTCGTCTACAAGCACGCCGTCTCGACCGTGCAGCCCGAGCATCCGGTCAGCTTCATCGAGGCCGAGGATGAGGAGCCGGGCGCCTGAGCGTCTTCGAGAGATCCGACAAGGACGACTTCGCCCGCGGCGCCCGCACCATCATCGCCTTGCCGGAGCTGGGCGGGGAGGGGCGCCGCGACGCCGATGCGCGGCTCGAGGAGGCGGCGGGCCTGGCCGGGGCGATCGGCCTCGATGTCTCGGAGAAGCTGCGCTACCGCATCCGTTCGCCGCGGCCGGCGACCCTGTTCGGCTCGGGCCAGGTCGAGGCGATCGCCGCCGCGGTCGAGGCGCATGAGGCGGAGCTGCTGATCGTCGACGCGCCGATCACGCCGATCCAGCAGAAGAATCTCGAAACCGGCGTCAAGGCGAAGGTGATCGACCGCACCGGCCTCATCCTCGAGATTTTCGGCGAACGGGCGGCGACCGCGGAGGGGCGGCTGCAGGTCGAGCTTGCCCATCTCGACTATCAGGCGGGCCGGCTGGTGCGCAGCTGGACCCATCTCGAGCGGCAAAGGGGCGGCTTCGGCTTCCTCGGCGGCCCGGGCGAGACCCAGATCGAGGCCGATCGCCGCCTGATCCGCGACCGCATGGCGAAGCTGCGCAGGGAACTCGACCAGGTGACCCGCACCCGCGCCCTCCACCGCGCGCGGCGGCAGCGGGCGCCCTGGCCGGTGATCGCGCTGGTCGGCTATACCAATGCCGGCAAGTCGACCCTGTTCAACCGGCTCACCAATGCCGACGTCGTCGCCGAGAATCTGCTGTTCGCGACGCTCGATCCGACGATGCGCGAAGTGTCGCTGCCCGGCTTCGACAAGGCGATCCTCTCCGACACGGTCGGCTTCATCTCCGAGCTGCCGACCCAGCTCGTCGCCGCCTTCCGGGCGACGCTGGAGGAAGTGATCTCGGCCGACCTCATCGTCCACGTCCGCGACATCTCCCATCCGGACAGCCAGGCCCAACGCGCCGACGTCGAGCAGGTGCTCGGCGAGATCGGCGCCGGCGGGGAAGGGGGGGCGCCGATGGTCGAGGCCTGGAACAAGATCGACCTGCTCTCCGGCGAGGATGCCGAAAGGATTCGCGCCGAAGCCGTGCGGCGGGAGGATGTGGTGCTGATCTCGGCCCTCACCGGCGAAGGGCTGGACGACCTGCTCGAATGCGCCGCCGGCCGTCTCCGCAAAGGCGCCCAGCTCCACAAGGTGACGCTCTCCGCCGGCGACGGGGAGGGGATCGCCTGGCTCCACGCCAATGGCGAGGTGGTGAGCCGCCACGAACGGGGCATGGAGACCGATTTCGAAGTCCGCCTGACCGACAGCGCCTGGGCCCGGTTCCAGGGGCGGCAAAGGGCGCGGGCCTAGCTCAGACGATTCCCCTCCCTGGAAGGGAGGGGGATTGGAGGTTCGCCTTCGCCCGTTGCCAGAGCGCCTCGAGCTCGTCGATATTCATATCCTTCAATGGCTTATCCGCCATCTCTTCCACGCACCGAAACCGCGCCTCGAACCGCCGCGACGCATCGCGCAGCGCCGTTTCCGGATCCACGTCGAGATGGCGCGCATAATTGACGACGCTGAACAGCAGGTCGCCCAGCTCGGCCTCGCGTTCCGCGGCCGAAGCGGCGGCGTCGAGCTCGGTCAGCTCTTCGAGGATCTTGGCGCGGGGGCCGGCCGCATCGGGCCAGTCGAAGCCGATGCGGGCGGCGCGGCGCTGAAGCTTCTCGGCGCGCTTCAGCGCCGGCAGCGCTTGGGCGACGCCGGCGAGCGCGCTCTGATCCTCATCGCCGCGACGCTCGGCGGCCTTCAGCGCTTCCCAGCCCGGGCTGTGCGCCTCGTCGCCGAAGATATGCGGATGGCGGCGGACCATCTTGGCGCAAATGGCGGCGATGACGTCATCCAGTTTGAAAGCGCCGATCTCTTCGGCCATCCGCGCATGGAAGACGATCTGCAGCTGGAGATCGCCAAGCTCGTCCTTGAGATCGTCCATGTCGCCGCGGGCAATCGCGTCGGCGACCTCATAGGCTTCCTCGATCGTATAAGGCGCGATCGTGGCGAAATTCTGGACGCGGTCCCATTCGCAGCCGGTCGCCGGCTCGCGCAGGCGGCGCATGATCTCGACCAGGTCGGAAAGGGAGGCGGGGGAACCGGTCACGAAAGGCCTATCTCAAAGTGTGATAATATACATTATGTAAAATATAGAGCGTGAATATCGAGGATACCGCCCTCTCGGGGCGAATCCCCGTGCCGAAGCCCCCCTTCACGGCTTCAGCACCAGCCATTGGCCCTGGACGCTCCAGCCGGACAGCGACGACAGGAAATTCATGCCGAGCACGTTCATCGGCCCGAATGCCTCGGACACGATGATCGTCATGTTGTGGCGCTCGATCGTGCCGATGACGAGCTTGCCGGCGCGGCCGCGCTCGGCCGCGACCACGCCATTGGCCGTCTGCACCATCACCGGAAAGCTTTCGCCGGCGCCGACATGGGCGCGCCGCGCGGTCTGCACCGAAATGCTGGTGGTGGTCGCGCCGCTGTCGATCAGGAAGCGCACCTTCTCGCCGTTGAGCCGGCCGGTCACCCAGAAATGGCCGTCGAACGACTTCCTGATCCTCAATTCCTTGCCGACGCGGACGACCTGGCCTTCGCCACTCGCCTCGGCCATGGCGCGCTTGCCCAGCGCGATGAAATCGTCCTTCAGCGTGAACGCGACGAAGGCGGCCAGGAAGATCAGCACCCAGCCGGCGAACATCTTGAGGCCGTGGCCGATCGGCACCCGCCGGACCAGCAACGCGCTCACCACCAGGATGAGGCAGCCGATCAGGTAGACGAAGCTCAGGGCCTGATCGCCGTCGCCGATCAAAGCACGATCTCCATGCCGTCATAGGCCGGCTCGACGTCGTCCGGCAGATCGGCCTTCAGCGCCTCGTAATCCATCGTATTGTCCATATGGGTGAGGACCGCCCTTCCCGGCCGCAGCCGCTCGATCCATTCGAGCGATTGCTGGAGATGCGGGTGGGTCGGGTGCGGCCGGCGGCGCAAAGTGTCGACGATCCAGAGGTCAGCGCCCTGAAACGCAATCTCCATTTCTTCCGTCAAAGCGTTGAAATCGGTTGAATAAACCACCGTCTTGCCGCCCGCGTCGAAGCGCAGGCCGGCGGTGCTCATCTCGCCATGCGGCTGGTCGACGGCGCGGACCGAGAGGCCGCCCAAATTCATGTGATTGGGCAGCAGATTGGGCGTGACGACCGCTGGATAGCCGTCCTTTCCAAGGAAGGCATAGGCGAAGCGGAGCCTGAGGCTGTCGAGTGTCTCTTCCCGGGCATAGCCCGCCACCGGCCGCCCGCGCCCGTGATAGAGCTGCCGCAGATCGTCGATGCCGTGGCAATGGTCGGCATGGTCGTGCGTCCAGATCACCGCCTCGACGTCGTCGACGTCGGCATCGAGCAATTGCTCGCGCAAATCGGGCGAGGTGTCGACGAGGATCCGCACATTCTCCCAGATGACGAGGATGGAGACGCGGCGGCGCCGGTTCTTCGGATTGGCGGGGTCGCATTGCCCCCAGTCGTTGCCGACCCGGGGAACTCCCGAGGACGTGCCCGAGCCGAGGATGCGCACCTGCATCAGGCGGCGGCCTTCGCGAACAAGGTCCGGAAGTTGAGCGAGGTCGCGGCGGCGAGCACTTCCACCGGCACGTCCCGCAATCGGGCGAGGAAGCGCGCCGTATCCGTCACATAGGCCGGCTCGCAGGGCCTGCCGCGGTGCGGGACGGGGGCGAGGAAGGGCGAATCGGTCTCGATCAGCAGGCG
>JAXDOV010000164.1:0-3834 GCA_034668705.1 Sphingomonadales bacterium | reverse complement strand
GATGAGCACGAGGGGCATGAATCTTCCTTCCCTGTTTTTCTGAGCCGGGCAGGGCTGAGCAGCCCCGAAAGCGGACGGCGCCCGGATGCGCTGCGCGTCTTAGGGTCTGTCCTCGATTTCCGCAACGCCCTCGAAAAGGCGGCGTCAGGACTTGCTTCGGCCATGCTCCCAGCCGAGGCTGTCCGGAAGCGGGACAGGCGTGCCCGCATCGTCGAGCCGAAGCCCCTCGCCGGCCTCGACGGCGCCGATCCGGCTCATCGGCACGCCGATCTCATCGGCCAAAGCGAGGATGCCGGCGCCGTTCCCGGCGGAGGCGGAGAAGAGCAGTTCGTAATCGTCGCCCGCCGTCGCCGCCGCCAGCCGGGCTTCGAGATCGTCGCCGACGGCGCGGCGATATTCTTCCGACAGCGGCGCCAGCGACAGGTCGATCGACAGCAGGACGCCGCTCGCCGCCGCCATCCGCGAGGCATCGATCAGAAGGCCGTCCGACACGTCCATCATCGCACTGATCAGCCAGACCAGCCTTTGCCCGGCTTCGAGCCGCGGCCGCGGGTTGCGGTAGCGCTCGACCAGCGCCTCGCCGCCCGCCAGCGTGCCGCGCAGCGCCCGCAGCCCGGCGCCGGCATCGCCCAGGGTTCCGGTCACCCACAAATGATCGCCCGGCAGCGCGCCGGCCCGCGACGGCACGGCGCCGGGCGCGGTGCCGAGCGCGGTCATGCCGAGCATCCGCGGCGCGCCCGGCGGCAGCGCCACCGTGTCGCCGCCGAGCAGGGCCAGGCCGAAGTCGTGGAGCGCCGTCTTCAGCCCGGCGACGAACGCGCGATCCCATTCGTCGTCGCCCGCCAGGCTGTAGCCGAGCAGGGCCCCGACCGGCCGCGCGCCCTTGGCCGCCAGATCGGAGAGGTTCACCGCGACCAGCTTCCAGGCCACGTCGCCGGGCGGATCGCCGGGAAGGAAATGGACGCCTTCGACGATCATGTCGTGGGTGAGGACGAGGGTGGGGCCGCCCAGCTCCAGCACCGCCGCATCGTCGAGCAACCCCCGCGCCGCGGGATCGGCGGCGAGGCCGCGAAGGGCGGCGATGAACTCGGTCTCGCTGGTCACCGGGCCTTCCTACAGGAAAGCGGCTTGGCCAGGGCAGGCTATTTGCGCACGTCCCTGGCGACGGCGTCGAGGATGCCGTTGACGAAGCCGGCCTCGCGCTGGCCGTAAAAGGCCTTGGCGACGTCGACATATTCGGAGATCACGCTGCCGGTCGGGACGTCGAGCCGCGCCGCCAGCTCATAGGCGCCCGCGCGGAGGATCTGGCGCATCGGCCGGTCGAGCCGGTGCAGCGGCCAGTCGGGCGTCAGCCTGGCCGAGATCAGCGCGTCGAGCTCCTCGGAGCGGGCGTGGGCGCCGCTCACCAGATCGTCGAAGAAATCGACCTCGGCCTCGGCGTATTCGACGCCTTCGATCGTCGCGCCGAGACGGTGGTGGTGGAATTCGTGGAGCAGGACCGGGATCGGCGTCTGCTCCATCTCATGCTGGTAGAGCGCCTGCACGGCGGCGAGGCGGGCGGCGGAACGCGATTTCGAACGGGTGGAAACGGACATGGGCGGCGCATAGCCAAGGCGAGCGTCTATCCCAAGCCTCGATTGCGACGGCCGGCGTCCGGAACCCACCCCCCTTCGTGTCGGTTTTCCTTGTGACACGCGATTCGAGGCGGATTTCATGACCGGCAAGACTTCCCACAATCCCGATTCGTCCGACCGGCCGCTGAACCAGAACAACCAGATGTCGGACGACCCCAAGGACGGCAGCCGCAATTCGGACCGGACCGGCCGGGCCGGCGGCGCGACCGCGGCCGAAAAGCCGCCGGCGCGGGACCGGCAGGACCAGTCGGCGATCGAGGCTTTCGGCGAGGAGGGCGCCGGCGTGGCGGCCAAGGAGTGAGGCGATGACCGACGACACCGAAACCCTCGACATGATCCATGAGGACGCGCTTCCCGGCCATGAGAGCGCGCTCGAGCCGAAGCCGGACTGGGCGCCGCGTTATCCGGGTTCCGGCCGGCTCAAGGGCAAGGTCGCGCTGATCACCGGCGCCGACAGCGGCATCGGCCGCGCCGTCGCCGCCCTGTTCGCGCGCGAGGGCGCCGACATCGCCATCCTCTATCTGTGCGAGCATGACGATGCCGCGAAGACGCGCGAGATCGTCGAGAAGGAGGGGCGGCGGGCGATCGCCATCGCCGGCGACGTCGGCGCCAAGGATTTTTGCGAGCGCGCGGTGGCGGAGACGGTGCAGCGGCTCGGCGGGCTCGACCTGCTGGTCAACAATGCCGGCGAGCAGCATCCCGACAAGGACATCACCGACATCAGCGAGGAGCAGCTGAAGCGCACCTTCCAGACCAACATCTTCGGCATGTTCTTCATGACCCAGGCGGCGCGGCCGCACCTCAAAAAGGGGTCGGCGATCGTCAACTGCACCTCGGTCACCATGTATCAGGGCGCGAAGGAGCTGCTCGATTATTCGGCGACCAAGGGGGCGATCACCGCCTTCACCCGCTCGCTGTCGGAGAATCTGGTCGGTGAAGGCATCCGCGTCAACGCGGTGGCGCCGGGGCCGATCTGGACGCCGCTCAACCCGTTCGGCGGCGCCTCGAAGGAGAAGTTGAAGGATTTCGGCAAGGACGTGCCGATGGGCCGGCCCGGCCAGCCGAACGAGGTCGCGCCGTGCTTCCTGTTCCTCGCCTGCGACGATTCGAGCTACATGTCCGGCCAGGTGCTGCACCCGAATGGCGGCACGATCGTCGGCAGCTGATCGCCCGCAGCGGCAGGTCCTTGTGGCGCGATCCGTGCTATAGCGGAGCCGCAAGGCGGAAAGGCGGGCATGGCGCGACCGGACGGCAAAGGATCGGCATCCTCCCACGGGCCGGGCGGCGCAAGGGCCGAAGGTGGCCGCTGAGGTCTCCGACCGGGACCGCGACGAGGCGCTGCGCGGGCTGCTGCTCAAGCTGCGCGCGCGCGATCTGATCGACGAGGAAGAGGAAGACGTTCTCCGGCGCTCGATCTCGGAGGTGCGCGAGCTGCCGGCGGGCCGGGTGGTCGTCCGCGCCGGCATCGCCCTCAGCGAGTCCACCTTGCTGTTCGACGGTTTCGTCGACCGCTACAAGGAGATGGCGGACGGCCAGCGGCAGATCCTGGAAATCCATGTCCCGGGCGACTTCCTCGACCTGCACGGCTTCCTGCTCAAGCGGCTCGAGCACAATGTCGGCGCCATGACGTCAGTGCGCTTCGCGCTGGTGCCGCATGACGCGCTGCGCCGGATCAGCGAGGAGCATCCCCACCTCACCCGCATCCTCTGGTTCTCGACCCTGCTCGACGCCGCGATCCACCGCGAGAAGATCCTCTCGGTCGGCCGGCGCAGCGCCGTCGCCCGCATCGGCCATTTGCTGTGCGAGCTCTACGTCCGGCTGAAGCTGGTCGGGCTGGCCGAGGAGGGCCGCTACAGGCTGCCGCTCAAGCAGGCGGACCTCGCCGACGCGACCGGCCTCACCTCGGTCCACGTCAACCGGATGCTGCGCCGGCTCAGGAACGAGGAGATCCTCACCTTCCGCGGCGGCGAGGTCGCGATCCACGACTGGGACCGGCTGCAGCAGCTCGCGGAGTTCAACCCCGCCTATCTGCACCTCGAGCGGCGGCCGCGTTAGGGTACGGATGTCGGGCTGTACGACATGCAATCGCCGGCGCGGGAAACCCCTCTCCCTTGTGGGGAGGATGTGGCGCCTGGTTCGTCCCCCGGACGAACCTTAGCGGCGCCACATGGGTGGGGGTGCCGGCCGAAGGCCGGCGCGG
>JAXDOV010000163.1:0-11808 GCA_034668705.1 Sphingomonadales bacterium | reverse complement strand
GGCGGCTGCTGGCGCGGATGCGCGGGCTCGACAATATCGTCGTGCTGACCGGCGACGAGCACCAGAATTTCGCCGGCATCCTCACCGACGGCGACCGGCCGGTGGCCGTCGAGTTCGTCGCCACCTCGATCTCGAGCGGCGGCGACGGCTCCGACCTCAGGCGCGGCAGCGACCGCATCCTCGCGGAGAACCCGCAGCTCAAGTTCATCAACGACCAGCGCGGCTATCTCACCTGCGCGGTGAATGCCGACGAATGGCGGACCGATTTTATGGTGCTCGACCGCGTCTCCACCCCCAACGGGACGTTGCGCAGGCGGGCGGCGATCAGCGTCGCGCGGGGCCGGCCGGCGCTGACTGTCGCCTGAGGCGCGGCCCGGCCGGACGAACCGTCTCGTCATCTCAGTTTCAATATGCTACCTAATTTTCGGTGAAGGAGATTCCGTGATCTATTTCGAGGATATCGAGATCGGCCGCGAGACCGCGTTCGGCAGCTATGAGGTGACGCGCGAGGAGGTGCTCGACTTCGCCCGCAAATACGATCCGCAACCCTTCCATCTTTCCGACGAGGAAGCGGCCAAGACCTATTTCGGCCGCCTCGCCGCCTCCGGCTGGCACACCGCCGCGATGACGATGGCGGTGATCGCGCGGCATGTCGTCGGGGAGGAGCAGGCGGGGCTCGGCTCGCCCGGCATCGACGAGTTGAGGTGGCTGAAGCCGGTCTATCCCGGCGATACGCTCCACGTCGGCGGCCGCATCCTCGACAAGACCCCGTCGCGCAGCCGCCCCGATCTCGGCTCCTTCCGCACCGAAACCACCGTCACCAATCAGGACGGCGTCCCGGTGATGCGCTTCACCTCGATCGTGCTGATCGGCCGACGACCGGCCTGAACCGTATTGGGATCAATGCGGCGGGCGGCGGTTGCCGCCGTCGCCGCGGCGCCAGGTGCCGCCGCCGCTCCAGCCGCGAGTGCCGGTGGTCGTGCCGGTGGTGGCGCCGTTGTTCCAGCCCCGGTTGCCGCTCTGGTTGTTGTTCCAGCTGCGGTTCTGCCAGTTCTGGTTGTTGTTCCAGCTGCGATTCTGCCGGTTCTGGTTGTTGTTCCAGTTCCGGTTCTGCCCGCTCCAATTGCCGCTGTTGCTGCCCTGCTGACGATAGGTGTCCCAGCGCTGCAAGCGCGGGTCGTTCCAGTTGCGGTTCTGCGAATTGCCGCGGCGCCCTTCCCAATAGCGGCGGTCGTTGTCGCTCCAGCGACGGCTCCGGCCGTAGCGGTCGTAAACGTTGATGCCGATGCCGGGATAATAATAATCGCCGTACCAGCCGTACCAGGGATCGCCGTAATAGCCGCCATAATCGCCGCCGTATCCGTAGCCGTCATAGCCATAGCCTTCGTCATAGCCGTAGCCGCCGTAGCAATCGCCGCCATAAGGGTCGCAATAGCCGCTGGTGCCGTAGCCGACCGACATGCCGCCATAGCCATAGCCTTCGCTGCAGGCGGAGAGTCCGGCCGCACCGACGGCGATCAGCAGGACATTGCGGAGACGGGAATTCAACATCGGCCATTCTCCCGACCAGTCGGGCCGGACGCGCTCCGGCGGCGGGGACGATACATTGTTGCTTAACCAGGTGTAAACGCGGCCTCGCCGCGCGGGGTTCCGGAACGGGACTCTCAGTCGCCTTCGAAATCGATCAGGCTGTGGACGGGAAAACCCTCGCGCCGCAGCAAGGCCGAGCCGCCGAGGTCCGGCAGGTCGATGATGAAGGCGGCGGCGGTGACGCTCGCCCCGGCGCGGCGGATCAGCCGCACCGCCGCGAGGGCGGTGCCGGCGGTGGCGATCAGATCGTCGACCAGCAGGACCCGCGCCCCGGGCGTGCAGGCGTCGACATGCATGGCCAGGCGGTCGGTGCCGTATTCGAGCGCATATTCCTCGGCGATCGTCTCGCCGGGCAGCTTGCCGGCCTTGCGGACTAGCAGCAGGCCGGCGCCGAGGCGCTGGGCGAGCGCGGCACCGATCACGAAGCCGCGCGCCTCGATCGCGGCGACGAGGTCCGGCGTCTCGCCGACCAGAGCGGCCAGGCCCTCGACCGCCGCGGCGAAGCCGTCGGCGTCGAGGAGCAGGGTGGTGATGTCGCGGAACTGGATGCCCGGCTTCGGGAAGTCCGGGATCGTGCGGATCAGCGCCTTGAGATCGGCGTGGTTCAGCCGTCCAGCCCCTCGGCGCTGGCCGCGTCGCGCTTCGCCATATTCTCCGGATCGAGCACGCCGGTGCGGCGGACGGCGCGGCTGGCGCCGCCATGCCAGATGTTCTGATAGGCCATGTAAGCGAGGATGGTGGCGATCAGCAGGAAGAGCAGGGTCACCTGCCCGGCCGCGTGCCGGCTCTCGAGCCGCGGCTCGGCCGTCCAGGCGAGGAAGGCGGCGACGTCCTGCGCCATCTGGTCGACGGTCGGCTTGGTGCCGTCGGCATAGCTGACCTGTCCGTCCGCCCTCAGCGGCGGCGGCATCGCGATGTTGAGATTCGCGAACCAGGGGTTGAAGTGGAGGTTCGGCCCCGGCCTGTTCTCCGGGGGAAGATTCGCCGGCGGGTTCCGGTAGCCGGTGATCAGCGAGCGAATATAGGCGGGGCCGCCCTCGCGGGCCTTGGTGATCAGCGACAGGTCCGGCGGCAGCGCATTGTTGTTGGCGGCGCGGGCGGCGACCTCGTTCTGGAACGGGCTCGGGAAATGGTCGGAGGGAAGCGCCTTGCGGCCCTTGGGGTCGCCGGTCTTCGGGTCGACGTCCGGCACCTCGACCTGCCAGTTATTGGCGATCGCCTTCACCTCGGCCTCGCTATACCCGAGCTCCTGGAGGTTGCGGAACGCAACCAGCTTCAGCGAGTGGCAGGAGGAGCAGACCTCCTTATAGACCTGGAAGCCGCGCTGGACCTGCCGTCGGTCATATTTGCCGAACGGCCCGTCCGAGGCGAGCACGAGCGGACGCGGCTCCTCGTGGAAGCGCTTCTCGACCGTCTGCTCGTGGCTCGAGGTGACATAGGCGTAGAAGCCGTGGCCGAACGACCAGAGCGACACGAATACGAGGAGGATGCCGGCGAGAATTCCGAGGATCCGGACCATGGCTTCTAGATTCCCTTATTCCGCGGCCGCGGGGCTGATCCCGCCGAGATGCGCCGGCGCCGCCTCCGCCCGCTCGCCGTGCAGCACCGATTCCGAGATGGACCGGGGCAGAGGCTCCGTCTTCTCGACCCAGGAGAGGATCGGCAGGACGATCAGGAAGTGGGCGAAATAGTACATCGTCGCCAGCTGGCTGATCATCACATAGGGCTCTTCCGCCGGGCTGCCGCCGCAAAAGCCGAGCACCAGCACGTCCAGGACCAGGATCCAGAAGAACTTGCGGAAGGTCGGCCGGTAATTGCCGGAGCGGACCGGCGAGGGATCCAGCCAGGGCAGGAAGAAGAGCAGGAGGATGGCGCCGAACATGGCGAGCACGCCCCACAATTTGGCCGCCAGGATGAAGTCCGAGGTGAACGACCGCAGGATCGCGTAAAAGGGCCAGAAATACCATTCGGGGACGATATGGGCCGGCGTCGAGAGCGGGTTGGCCGGGATGTAATTGTCGGCATGGCCCAGATAATTGGGCATGAAGAAGACGAGCAGAGCAAGCAGGATCAGGAACAGGCCGGCGCCGAAGCCGTCCTTCGCCGTGTAATAGGGATGGAAAGGGATCGTGTCCTCCGCCGTCTTCACGTCGACGCCGGTCGGGTTGGACGAGCCCGGAATGTGCAGCGCCCAGATGTGGAGGATGACGACTCCGGCGATCACGAACGGCAGCAGATAATGGAGCGAGAAGAAGCGGTTGAGGGTCGCTTCGTCCGGCGCATAGCCGCCGAGCAGCCATTTCTGGACCGCATCGCCGACCAGGGGGATGGCGCTGAACAGGCCGGTGATCACCTTCGCGCCCCAGAAGCTCATTTGCCCCCAGGGAAGCACATAGCCCATGAAGGCGGTCGCCATCATCAGCAGCAGGATGACGAGGCCGAGCATCCAGACCAGCTCGCGCGGCGCCTTGTACGAGCCGTAATACATGCCACGGAAGATGTGGACGTAGGTGACGATGAAGAACAGGCTGGCGCCGTTGGCGTGGGCGTAGCGCAGCAGCCAGCCCTGATTGACGTCGCGCATGATATGCTCGACCGAATTGAACGCCATGTCGCCCGACGGCGTATAATGCATGGCGAGGACGATGCCGGTGACGATCTGGAGGGCGAGGGCGAGGCCCGCCAGCACGCCGAAATTCCACCAGTAATTGAGATTGCGCGGCACCGGATAGCCGCCGCCGACCGCGCCATGGACCAGCCGCGGCAAGGGCAGCCGCTCGTCCAGCCAGCGCATCAGCGGATGCTTCGGCTTATACTCCTCAGCCCAGGGAAAGCTCATTTTGCCACCTTGCCGACTTCGACGATCGTGGCGGACTTGAAGTTGTAGTCCGGCACTTCGAGATTCTTGGGTGCGGGCCCTTTGCGGATGCGCGCGGCGGTGTCGTACATGGAGCCGTGGCACGGGCAGAAATAGCCGCCAAAGGGCCCCCGCGGCTCGCCCTCGCCGGCGCCCAGCGGCACGCAGCCGAGATGGGTGCAGACGCCCATCGTGATCAGCCATTGCTGATGGCCCGGCTTGGTCCGCTCGGCGAGCGTCTGTGGATCCCTCAACTCCGACAGCGGCACCGCATTGGCCGCCTTGATCTCCTGCGGCGTCAGCTGCCGGACGAAGAGCGGCTGCTTGCGGAAGATCGTCTTGATCGCCTGGCCCGGCTTGATCGAGGAGAGATCGACCTCGATCGAGGAGAGGGCCAGCACGTCCGCGGACGGATTCATCTGGTTGATGAGGGGATAGACGATTGCGACGCTGCCCACCCCGGCGAAGCTCACCGCGGCGATATTGATGAAGTCGCGCCGGCGAACGCCGTCTTCCGGAGCCGCGCCGAGCGTGCCATCGCTCTGTTCAACCGTCGCCATAATATCCTTCAGCGGTTCGAACCGGATATGCAAAGGCCCGCCGCGGCGAGGATGCCGGGGAGCAACGCCATTGCACAGCGCCGCGTCGGGGAGGCGAGACCTGCGCTTCCCCTGTCGGCTCGGCGGCCTGATAGACGCGGGAGCGCCGCTTTGCCAACAGCGTTTTTGAACGCCCTGTATATGCCGGAGAGCCTCGATGCGCCTCGCCCTCTACCAGCCCGACCAGCCGGGCAATGTCGGCGCGATCCTTCGCCTCGGCGCCTGCCTCGGCGTGCCGGTCGACGTGATCATGCCCTGCGGCTTTCCCTTCTCCGACCGGCCCTTCTCCGACCGGGCGCTGAAGCGGGCGGGAATGGATTATGCGCAGCTCGCGGCGGTGACGCGGCACGAAAGCTGGGACGGGTTCGCGGCGGGCCTGGACGGGCGGCTGGTGCTGTTCACCACCGCCGGCGCGACGCCGCTCCGGGCGGCGGCCTTCGAGGCCGGCGACGTCCTGCTGTTCGGCTCGGAGAGTGGGGGCGTCCCCGCGGAAGTGCACGATCGCGCCGGGCTTCGCGTGCGAATCCCGCAGGCCGCGGGAACCCGCTCCTTGAATCTCGCCGTCGCCGGGGGCATCGGGCTGGCTGAGGCGCTGAGGCAGACCGGATTGTGGCCGTCATGATCGAGCTCGACGAACAGCAGCAGCGGGCGCGCGACTGGTTCGAAAGCCTGCGCGACCGCATTTGCGCCGCTTTCGAGGCGATCGAGCGGGAGGCGGGCAGCGACGCCGGCTTCGACTACACGCCCTGGGACCGCACCGACTCCGGATCGCCATCCGGCTCAGGCTCCGCCCCCGGCGGCGGCGGCGGCGGCGGCGGCGTCCGCGGCCTGATGCGCGGCCGGGTGTTCGAGAAGGTCGGAGTCAACGTCTCGACCGTCGCCGGCCGCTTCTCGGAGGAATTCGCGAGCACCATCCACGGCGCCGGCGACGATCCGCGCTTCTTCGCCACCGGCATCAGCCTCGTCGCCCATATGGCGAACCCGCACGTCCCGGCGGTCCACATGAACACCCGCTTCCTCGCCACTACGAAGCGCTGGTTCGGCGGCGGCGCCGACCTCAACCCGCCCATCCCCTATGAGGAGGACACGGCCGATTTCCACGCGCGCCTGCGCGCCGCCTGCGCCGCCCACGACCAGACCTTCTACGAGCGCTTCCGCAAATGGGCGGAGGAATATTTCTACATCCCCCATCGCGGCGTGCAGCGCGGCGTCGGCGGCATCTTCTACGACCATCTCGAAGGGCCGTTCGAGGCGAGCTTCGCCTTCACCCGCGACGTCGGCGAAGCCCTGCTCGACATCTTCCCGAAGCTGGTCAGGCGGCGGATGGCGACGCCCTTCAGCGACGAGGACAAGGCCCGCCAGCTCGAATGGCGCGGGCGCTATGCCGAGTTCAACCTGATCTACGACCGCGGCACGTCGTTCGGCCTCAGGACCGGCGGCAATGTCGACGCGATCCTGATGAGCCTGCCGCCGGAGGCGACGTGGCGCTGAAGGAGTTGTCATGGCGCTGATCGACATTCCGGACGGCCAGATCGGCGCGGTCGTCACCTATCTCGAGATGACCGAGCGGCCGAAACCGCGCCCGCTCCCCGATTCGGCGCTCCGGCTGGCGCGGTGGAAGCACCCCGATCCGGACAAATACCGGCTGCTGTTCCGCCGCGTCGGCGGCAAATGGCTGTGGTTCTCGCGGCTGGCGATGAGCGACGACCGGCTGCGCGCGGAGATGGGGGAGGTGCACGCGATCGTCGACCGCGGCGGCGTCGAGGTCGGGATGCTCGAGCTCGACTTCCGCACCCCGGGCGAATGCCTGATCCGCTTCCTCGGCCTGGCGCCGGAGCTGACGGGCCGCGGCCATGGCCGCTGGCTGTTCGCCCAGACCCTGGCGCTCGCCTGGCGGCCCGGCGTCGAGCGGATCCGCGTCAACACCTGCAGCCTCGATCATCCCGCGGCCCTGCCCGCCTATCTCAAGGCCGGCTTCCGCGCCTGCCGCCGCGCCTTCGAGAGCTTTCCCGACCCGCGCCTCGCCGGCCTGCTGCCCGCCGACATCGCGCCGCAGGT
Organism: Sphingomonadales bacterium; assembly: GCA_034668705.1. Lineage (GTDB taxonomy): Bacteria > Pseudomonadota > Alphaproteobacteria > Sphingomonadales > Sphingomonadaceae > Allosphingosinicella. The sequence continues at coordinate 4,704 of JAXDOV010000163.1, read as the reverse complement.
GCCGTTACTCGAACACCTCGGCCACTGAGCTGATATCGCCCGACAGCTGCGCGTAGATGCGGGCGATGACGACCACGAAATAGGTGAGGAAGACCGCCTGCAGCACGCCCGTGATCAGCTGGATGATCAACGACGAGAGCGAACCCGGGTCGGGCCTTCCGGCGAGCAAGGTGACGAGGATGCCGGCCACGGATCCGACCACCAGTACGAGGACGAAAAACACGATCAGGATCAGCAGCAGGAAGCCGAGCAGCTTCCAGAAATGGCCGGAGGTAAGCCGCCAGCTGCGCCGGATGATATCGACCGGCCCAACCGGCTCCGCCGCCGCGACCGGAGTCATCAGCATCAGCCGGATCGCAGCGAACACGGCGGCGAGCCACAGGATGAGGAAGAGCAGCGCGGCCAGCCCGACCCGGCTTGCGCCCAGCACCGAGACTCCCAGCCCCAGGATGAGCAGGACCGGGATCGCCAGAATGACCATCAGGAGCAGCCACGCCCCCAGCAAGGGCAGAATTCGGCGCGCCGCATGGCCGAACGCGCTGCCGATCACGGTCTCCCGACGCAAAGCGAGGACGTTGATGGTCAGATGGCCCCAGATGCTGAGCACCATCACCGGGATGAGCAGGAGCAGGAGGATCGGCAGCGCCGCCAGCAGCGGCCCGAAATCGGGAGCCGAGCCGGGCGTCACCTGCAGGCCGGTGCCGACGACCCGTGCCGCGATCACCTGAAGGATGATGCCGGGCAGGGCCATGAGTCCGAAGGCGATGAGGAAGAGCGGACCTGCTTCCCGCTTCACGAAAGCGCTTGCCTCGTTCCAGGCCGTCGTGATCGACAATTTCATGCTGCCCTCCCTTGCGTCTCCCCCTTATGCTGAATGCGCAGGACAGGCGCAATCGACGGAGAAGGATGATCCCGGACGATCTTCCCTTATGGCAGGTGACGCCGGGGCTGACTCCTTATCCCGAAGCGCTCGCCGACATGGAGGCGCGCGCCGCCGCCATCCGCGCCGGGACGGCGCCGGAGCGGATCTGGCTGCTCGAGCATCCGCCGCTCTACACCGCCGGCACCAGCGCCGATCCCGCCGAATTGTTCAACCCCCGGGGCTTTCCGGTCTACGAAGCCGGCCGCGGCGGGCGCTACACCTATCACGGGCCGGGCCAGCGCGTCGTCTACGTCCAGCTCGACCTCGACCGGCGCGGCCGCGACGTCCGCGCCTTCGTCCACGCGCTCGAAGGCTGGGTGATCGCCACCCTCGCCGCTTTGGGCGTCGCCGCCCGCCGCGCCCCCGGCCGGATCGGCATCTGGACCGACCGGGGCGGCGCCGAGGCCAAGATCGGCGCGATCGGCGTGCGTGTCCGAAGATGGGTCACCCTGCACGGATTCGCGGTGAATATCGCACCCGAACTTTCCCACTTCTCAGGGATAGTGCCGTGCGGTATTGCGGACTTTCCAGTGACCAGCCTCGACGAGATGGGAGTGTCTTGCGGACAGGAGCATTTCGATCTGGCACTGAAACAGGGGCTCGACCTTTTTCTCGTCTCTCTCGAGGGGGCGGCGAGAAGGCTTGAGAGCGCTTCCCTTTCCGTTTAATGTGTCCAACAGATTTGGCAAAAAGGGACCAAAACCCGACCAAATCGTCAATCTAGGGAGTTTCTAAATGCGTGACCTTTTTGCGAAAGTGATGACCGGTTCGATGGTTGCCGGCGCTGCCCTTCTCGTCGCCGCTTGCGGCGGCGGCGGCGACACCGCCAACAACACCGCGGTCGTGAACACCGACGAGACCCTGATGGGCAATGACGTGACCACCGTCGACGCGACCAATGCCGGCACCGCCAATCTCGGCGCCGCCACCGACATGAATGCGGGCGCTGCCATGACCGGCAACACCAGCACGACCACGACCACCAACACCACGACGGGCAACACCACCGGAATGTAATTTCCGGTCAGGTGAAGCTTTCGGAAAAGGCCGTCCGGGCGACCGGGCGGCCTTTTCTTATGCTCTGTAAGAGCTTAGGAATGGCGAGCCGTGCATCCCCCGCGACGGACACCGGCCCCGAGGCTGGAACGGGGGCGGCGGCGTGTTAACCATGGCGGCGGTTCCGCCTGCGCGAGGGGTCGAATGAAATTCAGCATGAAGAGCGGCTTCGGCGCCGCGATGCTGGCGGCGGCTTCCGTCGCCGGCCTCTCCTCCCCCCAGCCTGCCGCCGCGCAGCTCTTCCTCACCCCGCCGGATTTGAGGCCGGGGCCGATCGAGCCGAACGACCCGCTGGTGGGCCTGCCGATCCCGGGCGCGACGCCCGCCGAATATCGTTCCAACCTGCTCTGGAACTTCCGCGCCGGGCTCAACGTCGCGGCGCTGCAATGCCAGTTCTCGCCTTTTCTGAGGGTGGTGCCGAACTATAACGGCATCCTCGCCCATCATTCGGCAGAGCTGGCCACCGCCTACACGACGCTCGGCAATTACTTCAAACGGCTCAACGGGCCGGCCAAGGGCGCCAAGGCTTTCGACGATTATTCGACGATGACCTATAACGGCTTCTCGACGCTGCAGGCGCAGCTCGGCTTCTGCCAGACGGCGTCCAACATCGCGAAATCCGCATTGCTGGCGCCCAAGGGCCAGCTGATCAACGTCGCCCTGCAGCGGATGCGGGAGCTGAGGAACAGCCTCGTCCCACAGTTCGACCAGAGCAAGGCGCCCAACAATCCCTATGCCATCGGGCTGGCGCCGCTCCCCTCGCTGCTCGACCAATGCTGGGACAAGAACGACCAGCTGAAGCCCGCCTGCGCCGCGCCCGGCTCCTGAGCCTCAAGCTCTAAGGCAGGCCCAGCAGCTTGTGCGTCTGGAGGCTGAGCTTCCAGGCCGGATGGGCCATCACATAGTCGATCGCGCCGCGCAAAGCCGCCTCGCTTTCGATCTGATCCCCTGGGCAATCCCTGGGCTGGATCAGGAAATGATCGAAGCCCCAGGCGAGCAAGGGCTCGGGGTCGATGCCGTCCTGCGGCCAGACCAGCTTCAGCTCGTTGCCCCGGCGCTGGACCACCTCCGTCCCCGCCTTCGGGCTGACGCAGATCCAGTCGAGGCCGGCGGGCGCCGGCAGCGTGCCGTTGGTCTCCACCGCGACCTCGAATCCCCGATCGTGCAAAGCGTCGAGCAGCGGCGAATCGAGCTGCAGCATCGGCTCGCCGCCGGTCACCACCGCCAGCGGCGCAGGCGCCGCGCCCCACAGCGCCCGCGCTCCGTCAGCCAAGGCCGCGGCATCGTAGCGGCCGCCGTTGACGCCGTCGGTGCCGACGAAATCGGTGTCGCAGAAGGTGCAGGCAGCGCTCGCCCGATCCTGCTCGCGCCCCGACCACAGATTGCAGCCGGCGAAGCGCAGGAAGACGGCGCGGCGGCCGGCCTGCATCCCCTCCCCCTGCAGGGTCAGGAACAGCTCCTTGACCGCATAGCTCATGGCCAAGCGGCGTAAAGCGTCGGATCGGGAAGGCCGGCTTCCTCGAAGCCCTTGGCGCGCAGCCGGCAGCTGTCGCAAAGGCCGCAATGGCGCATTGTCTGGGCCGCTGGCGCGGAGCCGGTGCCGGCCCGCTCCCCCGCCCAACCTCCCGACAGCATATCATCGATCGGGAGGTTGGGCGGGGGTGCGGGCTGGAGCGACCCCGCCGAAGCAGGCACCGCCGGATCGTAGCAGGACCAGCTGATGCCGGCGTCGAGGCCGAGCCGCGCCGCCTCGCGGACGATGTCCGCCTTGGTCATGTCCTGGAGAGGCGCGTGGATGCGGAAGCCCTCGCCCTGGACCCCGTCCCTGGTGGCGAGCGCCGCGAGATGCTCGAAGGCGGCGATGAATTCCGGCCGGCAGTCCGGATAGCCCGAATAATCGAGCGCGTTGACGCCGATGAACAGATCGTGCGCGCCCATCGCCTCCGCCCAGCCCAGCGCCAGAGAGAGGAAGATGGTGTTGCGCGCCGGGACATAGGTGACCGGCACGTCCGCGCCGACGCCCGTCTTGGGAACCTCGATGTCGGCGGTGAGGGCGGAGCCGCCGAAGGCGCGCAGATCGAGCGGCAGGACGACATGGCGCTCGGCGCCGAGCGCGGTGGCGATTCGCGCCGCCGCCTGCAGCTCGACGCGGTGGCGCTGGCCGTAATCCAGGGTCAGCGCCAGCAGGGCGAAGCCGTCCTCCCGCGCCCGCGCCGCCGCGACCATCGAATCGAGCCCTCCCGAGACGAGGATGACGGCTTTGGCGGAAGCGGACATGGCGGCGCGGCTAGAGCGCCGGGAAGGGCGAGGCAAGCGCTCAAAAGAACGGGCCGCCCGGTGAAGAGCGGCCCAGTTGAGGCCGTTAAGCCTGCTAGGGAGGAAAGCGTGCCCAGAATCGGCACGATCCTCCCATAGCAAAGCCAAGGTAAACAGGGGCTTAACAGCCGCTCGAATCGCGTCGCATCCGGGCCGGCCGCCAGCGACGGCCGGTCAGCTCTCTTGGCCGCTCTCGATATCGGCGAGCGAGATCGGGAAGACGCGCGAGCAGAACTCGCAGTCGACGCTGATGAAGCCGTCCTCGTCGACCATCGCCGCCCGGTCCTCGGCGCCGAACCGGGCGATGACGCCCTTGATATAGTCGAAGTTGCAGCGGCAGCCCTTCGCCAGCGTCACCGCGGCGAGGACATGCACCTCCTCCTCGTGGAACAGCCGCCACAGGGCGCCTT
>JAXDOV010000162.1:0-7761 GCA_034668705.1 Sphingomonadales bacterium | reverse complement strand
GGAGCGTCCAGGACGAAGCCGCCTCGCGCCTGATCCCGCGGACGCTCCTCCTGCAGCGCGACGGGAAGCTCGGCCGGGCGGAAGCGCTGCGCCGCGCCTCGCTCGAGCTGCTCGACACGCCCGGCGGAGACTTCGCGCATCCCTTCTTCTGGGCGCCGTTCACGCTGGTCGGGGACCCGCGCTAGCCCTGCATCGTTCGACCCACCGCAACGACGTGCCGCTCGGCAAGAGAGAGGGCTTCGGTCCGGCCTATGGATCCAGCGTGACGGCGGGAGTTTTGAATATTTCATCCTGACGAAAGGGGGGATGGCCGACTAGCCCAGCTTCGCCTTGAGCGCGCGCAGCGTCGCCAAAGCGGCGCAGACGTCCTCGACCATCGAGCGGACGCGGTCGTCGCCGGGGCGGGCGCGGAGCATCGAGCCGGGCTCGAAGCGGTCGCCGCCGGTCGCCGCCACCAGCGCGTCGGTTGGGCCGGCATAGACGAAGACCCGGCCCTTCTCGCGCAGCTCGAGCAGGCGCCGGCGGAAATCCGTGTCGAAGAGGAGCTGCCGCCCCTCCATCTCGCTGGTCGCGTAGACTTCGAACTTCTTCTCGAACTCGGGGTCGGATTCGAGCTTCACCCGCTCCATGCCGCCGACCGGCTTGAAGAAGTTGAAGAGGCCGCGGTCGGGGACGATGACGATGGTGGCATTGCTCCGCTGGCGCCGCTCGATCGCGTAGATCTGGCCGCGGAAGACCCGCTGGCGGTTCTTGCCGCTGCCGCGCTGCAGGTCCGCCTCGTAGACGGCGAAGTTGCGCCCCTCCTCGTCGTTGCCGTGGAACAGATCGCTGAAGCTCTGATCCGAAAGCCAGTTGCCGAACAGCGCCTTGCGCGCCTCGGGATAAGCGGGCGGGCTGAAGCCCTTTTCCAGATATTCCATGCCGGCCTTGGCGGCGAGCGCCTCCAGCACCGGCCGCTTCAGGCTCTCGCTCACCTTCGAAAGCGCGGTGAAGCCGATCACGATGCCGAGGATCGCGAACAGGCCGCCTGCGAAAAAGGAGAAACCCTCCCATCCCGCCCGCTGCAGGGAGATGCAGGCGGCGACGCCGAGCAGCACGGAACCCACCGCCCACATCCAGAAGCGCCGTACCGCGGCCGCGCGATTGGTCTCCAGCGAGCCGAGCTGCTCGCGGACCGGCGGGTCGTTGCAAATGTCGTTGAAGCAGTCGGCGGTGAGCTCGATCATGGCGCGTCCCCCTGTCGGCGGGGATGCTGCAACCACACGCTCCGCCTGTCCAGCCTCAGCGCAGCGGAAGGGTGAAGGTGAAGCGCGCGCCCTGGCCGGGGGCGCTGTCGACGGCGAGGTCGCCGCCCATCGCCCGGGCGAGCCGGCGGGCGATGTAGAGGCCGAGACCGGTGCCGCCGGGCTCGGCGGGATCGAGCCGTTCGAACTTCTCGAAGATCCGCGCCTGCTCCTCGACGGCGATGCCCTTGCCCTGGTCGGCGACGATGAGCGCGCCGACATCGCCCTCGCGGTCGGTGCGGATCCAGATCTGACCGCCGTCCGGCGAATAGCGGATCGCGTTGGTCAGCAGGTTCATCACCACCTGCAGCGCCCGCCGGAAGCCGCCGGAGGTGGGCAGGCTGTCGGTCGCCGAGGGCGCGTCGATCCGTATGCCCTTGTCGGCGGCACGGACCGCAAGCAATCCGGCGGCGCGGCGGGCGACGTCGGCGAGGTCGATCTCCTCGCTCTCGGGCCGGAAATCGGGCCGCTCGATCGCCTGGAGATCGACCAGATCGTCGACCAAAGCGAGGAGATGGCGGCCGGCCGACGCGATATCCTCGGCATAGCCGGCATAATCGCCGCGGATCGGGCCGTCCGACTGGCCGCCGATCGTCTCCGCACCGGCGATGATGCGGGCGAGCGGCGCGCGCAGCGCCTCGTCGAGGCGGCGGCCGAAGGCGCCGGCGTCGGGCGCGGCGCCGGCCTCGCCCGGTTCGGGCGCCGGCGCCGCGGGGGCGCCCTCGATGCGGGTCGCGGAGCCGCGGAAGCCGGCGAAGCGGCCGCTGCCGTCGATCAGGGGCACGGCGGCGAGCCGGTAGCGGCCGCCGCGACCCTGGCGCAGCTCGGCGATCTGGCCGTCGAAGCGGCGCTGCTCGGCGAGCGCAGTGAGGATCGGCAGCTCGCCTTCCTTTTCCTCGATCAGCCGGAACAGGCGGGTGAGCTGGCGGCCGATCAGCTCGGTCGGGGAGCGGCCCGAGGCCGCGGCGGCGGCGGGCGACAGAGTGGTGAAGCAAAGGCCGGCATCGGTTTCCCACACCCAATCGGCGGCGGCGCGGAGGAAGTCCGATTCGCGTTCCGCCTCGCTTCCCGGCGCGGGGCCGCGCGGCGCCCGCTCGCTCCAGCCGCTGACGGCGAGGTCGACGCCGGCGGCCGAGGGCTGGGCGCGGACCCAGAGATCGAGATCCGCTTCGCCCTCGGCGGCGACGGCAGGCCGGGAGATGGTGATGCCGAGGCGGCGGGCGAGCCGCGCCAGAGCGGCGATCTGCGGCACCGCGAGCGGCCCGCCGATCTCGCCGCCGGCGCTGCGCTGGAGCGCAGCCAGCCGGGGCTCGGCCTCGATCAGGCGGAAATCCGCGTCGAGGCGGCCATGCACGGCGGCGCTCATGCGGCGAGGCTCGCGATCGCGGCGCGATAGGCGGGATCGGCGCGCCACAGCGAGAGGAGCGAGGCGGCGTCGGCGGGGTCGACGCCGTCGAATCGGTCGAACTCGGCGAGCACGCTCTCGGCATCGCCGTGCAGCTCGAACAGGGTCGACCCCGCCGCGTCGCGGGAGAGGCCGGCGGCGCGCAGCAGCAGGACGGCGCCGCGGGCGTCGGGATCGGCGACGAGCTCCCAGCAGGCGTCGGCCGGGAGGCCGGTGCGGACCGACAAAGCGGCGAGGAGGAGCGGCAGCCCGGCCTCGCCCGGCAGGCGGGCGATCGCCCGGTCGTCGAGGCGGCCGGCGGCGTCGAGGGAGCGGGCGAGGCGGAGGGCCAGAGCGTCGAACGTCTCGCCCTCGTCGTAACGGGCGAGGAGCCCGGCGGCGGCCTCGGCCAGCGCCGCGTCGGCGAGCGGCGGCGGCAGTGCGTGGGTGCCGACCATGTAGCGGCGCAGGGCGGCGGCGATGGTCCAGACGAGGCCGTGCTCGAGCTCGGCCGGAAGCTCGGTGCGCGGCAGCAGCGGCTCGCGGAAGGCGTCGAGGCGGCGGCTCTGGGCGACGAGCAGGGCCATCGCCCCGGCGGCAATCGCCTCTTCGTCGCTGCCGGCAAGCTCGACCAGCAAAGCGTTGTCGGCGGTGCCCTTCTGCAGCCGATGCTCCTCGGTCCGGCGGAGGAGGAGGGCGATCAGCGCCGGATCCCAAAGCGAGGCGGCGTCGAGCAAGGGCGCGGCAATCTCGACCCGGGCGGAGGACAAGGCGGCGTGAAGCGCTTCATCCGCCGCTCCGCCGAGGCCGGCGGCGAGGGCGGAACGGAGGTCGTCCTCGACCGAGCGGACGAGGCGCGCGAGCAGGGAAGCAATGGTGCGCCGCTGCCATTCGGTCAGCCGGTCGCGCTCGGGCAGGCGCAGCTCCGCGGCGGCGGCGGCAAGCCGCGCGCGCGCGGACGCGACCAGCCGCGCCGCGCCGTCGAGCTCAGTGCTGCGCCGGGTGTCGGACATCGCCCGCTCTTATCGCGTTCAGGGTTAAGGCGCCGCTAATCAGCATGGAGCCCGATGGTCCGAGGCCGAAGCGATTCCCCTTAGCCCGATGGCCTGGATCAGGCTCCCGATTTCGGATCTGGATCCCTCGGACGATGGACCTGGCGCTGGACCCAGAAGAAGGAGCCGGCGGCATAAGCGGCGAGGGCGCCGAGGCCGACGCTCCACAGGCCGGTCGCGGCGAAGGGAAGGAGCAGCCAGGCGAGCCCCTTGCGCTCGGCCAGCCAGACCGCGCCCGGGCCGCGCCGCCCGGCCATCTCCACCGACAGCGCCGCCTGGAAGGCGATCGTCGTCGCGGCAAGGACGAGGCAGCCCCAGCCGCGCGTCGGCGTCAGCGTCCAGGCCAGAGCGAGCAAGGCGCCGGCCCCGAGCAAAGGCAGGATATGGGTCCACCAGCCTTGCTCGCTCGACAGGCGCATGCGCAGCAGTCCGAGCCGCTCGGCGACGCCCTCGAGCGGCGTCGCCAGCAAGGCCAGGGTCATGCCGGTGCCGAGCCAGTGCGAGCCGAAGGCGATGAGGGAAAAGGTCCAGAAAGCGACGGCGCCGAGGCCGACCAGGCCCGGCGTCATGCCGCCCGGCATCAGCATCCGGGTGGCGGCGGCCTCGATCGGTCCGAGCAGCCAGCGCGACACCCAGTCGCGGCGGCGGGCGGCGGAGCCGGCGACGATCCGCATCTCCAGCTCGGCGAGGTCGCCGGGGCCTTCGGCGACCAACAAAGGCTCGTCCGCCATGTCGCCGGTCACCGCCAGCTGCCGCGCGCCGGCCTGGACGGTGCGGCGCAGCAGGGTCGACTGGAGGTCCCAGTCGCGCAGCATCCGTGCCGTCTCCTGGAGGAGGGCGCCGTCGATCATGGCGAGCCCCGCCCAGCGGCTGTCGGCGTCGATCCTTTCGTAGCGCTCGTCGGCGCGGACGTCGGGAATGGTGAGGATGGCATGGCCGCCGAGCGCGGCGATCCGGGTCATGTGGCTCTCGGCGGCGATCAGGCCGTCGCCGAGCAGCAGCAGCCGGTCGCGCGGCCCGACGGCGTCGGCCGCCTCGCCGGCGCTGCGGGCGACGATCAGCTTCATCCCCTCGGCGCGCAGCCGGTCGATCGCCGCGGTGAGCTCGGGCGGCACCCGCTCGACGACGAGGATCACCGGCGACGCGCCCGCCGCCGCCGCCAGCCGCGCCTGCCGCTCGACCAGGGTGCGGCCGGCGAGCGGCAGGGTGGCGCGGAGGCCGCCCCCCGGCTCGTCCGATTCGTGATAGGCGGCGATCAACGCGGCCAGCGTCATCTAGGCGCGGTCCCTCGGCTCATTGGGCGAGGGATAGAGGCGCCGGCGCTGCGGCGCAAATCGGATATGCTGACGTCGCAACATAGGGCCCGATGCGGCCGGTCACGCGCAATCAGCGACGGCTTCGAAGGCAGCCGCTGCGGCCGCTGTCACCAAGCACTGGTCCCCATCCCCTATGAGCGCTGCAGAAAGCGGGCGGCGGCAGGAACATCGCGGAGGGCGGGGCGTCCTTCGGCCGTGCTTCCGCCGGTCGAGCCCGCCTCCCGACGCTCATGCGGGACAAGGAGAAGAGAATGGAGATCATGCGAAACGGCTCGCAGCCGTCCGCCAAGGGGCCCGCGGATTATTTCACCGGCAGCGTCCGGATCGATTCCGCCTTCCAGCGAACCGAGCCGGCGCGGGTCGCCGGAGCGATCGTCACCTTCGAACCCGGCGCGCGCAGCGCGTGGCACAGCCATCCTGTCGGCCAGACCCTGATCGTCACCTCCGGTCGCGGCTGGACGCAATGCGACGGCGAGCCGATCGTGGAGATCGCGGCCGGCGACATCATCTGGTGCCCGCCCGGCCATCGGCACTGGCACGGCGCCACGCCGACCACGGCGATGACCCATATCGCCATCCAGGAAGCGCTTGACGGCAGGGCCGTCGACTGGATGGAGCATGTCACCGATGACGAATATCTGGCCGGGCCACCGGCTTCCCAGGCGAAATGAGGCGCGACATGACCATTCGGAAACGAACGCTCGGAACCAGCGGGCTCGAAGTCTCGGCCATCGGTCTCGGCTGCATGGGGCTGAGCTACGCCTACGGCCCGGCGACGGAGAAAGGGGAGGGGATCCGCCTGATCCGCGCCGCCGTCGAACGCGGCGTCACCTTCTTCGACACGGCCGAAATCTACGGCCCCTTCGCCAACGAAGAGCTGGTCGGCGAAGCGCTGGCGCCGTTCCGCGACCAGGTGGTGATCGCCACCAAATTCGGCTTCGATATCGGCCCGAACGGCGAGCAGAGGGGCCTCGACAGCCGGCCCGGGCATATCAGACAGGTGGTCGAAGCCTCGCTCAAGCGGCTCGGCACCGATGTCATCGACCTGCTCTACCAGCATCGCGTCGATCCCAAGGTGCCGATCGAGGAGGTCGCCGGCGCGGTCAGGGATCTGATCCAGGAAGGCAAGGTCAGGCATTTCGGCATGTCGGAAGCCGGCGTGGAGGCGATCCGCCGGGCGCATGCGGTGCAGCCGCTGACGGCGCTGCAGAGCGAATATTCGATGTTCACCCGCGATCCGGAAGAGCGGATCCTGCCGGTGCTGGAGGAGCTGGGCATCGGTTTCGTGCCGTTCAGCCCGCTCGGCAGGGGCTTTCTGACCGGCAAGATCGACGAAAGCACGACGTTTGGGGAAGGCGACATTCGCAACGCACTGCCGCGCTTCGCGGACGAGGCGCGGCAGGCCAACCACCATCTGGTCGCGCTGATCGGCGGGATCGCCGCGCGCAAGCAGGCGACGCCTGCCCAGATCGCGCTGGCCTGGCTGCTGGCCCGGAAGCCGTGGATCGTGCCGATCCCTGGCACGACCCGGCTGCATCGCCTGGAGGAGAATATCGGCGCGGCGGACGTTGAGCTGACCCCGGCGGACCTGCGCGAGCTTGACGACGTGCTGGCGAAGGTGCCGGTGCAGGGCGCGCGCTATAACGAGCAGATGATGAAGACGGTCAATCGCTGACCTGATCGAGTGGCCGCGGCGGCGGAGGGGAGCGTCTTCGCCCGCCCAACGTCCACGATGCCGGACCTTTCTCTGAACGACAGAAACGGAGTTCCCATGACCATCAAAGCCTATGGCGCCCACGCCGCCGACCAGCCGCTCGAACCGATCGACATCGAGCGCCGCCAACCCGGGCCGCATGACGTTCAGATCGACATCGCTTTTTGCGGCGTCTGCCATTCGGACCTGCACACGGTGCGATCGGAATGGGGCGGAACGCTCTATCCCTGCGTCCCCGGCCACGAGATCGTCGGCCATGTCACCGCCGTCGGTCCACAGGTCACGAAGTTCGCGATCGGCGACACGGTCGGCGTCGGCTGCATGGTCGGCTCCTGCCAGCATTGCGCGGCCTGCGCCGAGGGCCTGGAGCAATATTGCGAAATCGGCCTGGTCGGCACCTATAACGGCCCGACCCCCGACGCGCCGGGGCACACGCTCGGCGGCTATTCGCAGCGGATCGTCGTCGACGACAAGTTCGTGGTCAGCGTCCGCCATCCCGAGGAGCAGCTCGCCGCGGTCGCGCCCCTGCTGTGCGCCGGCATCACCACCTGGTCGCCGCTGCGGCACTGGCATGCCGGGCCGGGCAAGAAGGTCGGCATCGTCGGCATTGGCGGGCTCGGTCATATGGGCGTCAAGCTCGCCCATGCGATGGGTGCCCATACCATCGCCTTCACCACGTCGGAGAGCAAGCGCGAGGATGCCAAAGCGCTCGGCGCGGACGAGGTGATCGTCTCGCGCAGCGCCGAGGAGATGGCGGCGCATGAAGGCAGCTTCGACCTGATCCTCAACACGGTCGCCGCCAGCCACGATCTCGACGCCTTTACCAGGCTGCTGAAGCGCGACGGCACCCTGGTGCTGGTCGGCGTCCCCGAGCATCCGCATCCGGCGCCCGACGTCTCGGCGCTGATCTTCAAGCGCCGCGCCATCGCCGGCTCGCTGATCGGCGGCATCGCCGAGACCCAGGAGATGCTCGATTTCTGCGCCGATAACGGGATCGTCGCCGATATCGAGA
>JAXDOV010000161.1:0-3814 GCA_034668705.1 Sphingomonadales bacterium | reverse complement strand
CAGCGACATGGCGTAGCGGTCTCCGCCTGCCCCGGACCCCGATCCGGGATCCTTGGCGACCTCGAGCATGCCGGCGCGGCGGGTGCGAAAGCGGATGCGGTCGCGATCGCCGATCAGGACGTGGCCGCTGGCGAGGGTGGCGTGGCCGCAGAGGACGACCTCGATCGTCGGCGTGAACCAACGCAGCTCGTAATCGGCCTCGTCATCCTCCGCCGGCACGGTGAAGGCGGTCTCGCTGAGATTGTTCTCCATCGCGATCGCCTGGAGGATCTCGTCCGGCAGCCATTGCTCGAGCGGGATCACCGCGGCCGGATTGCCGGCGAACGGACGGTCGGCGAAGGCGTCGACCTGGACGAGGCGAAGTTCGGTCAAATCGGAGCTCCATCGGCGCGGGTGAGATCGGTTTCGGCGAGCGGGTTGCCGGGCTGGTCGATCTGGCCTTCCGGGTCGATGTGGATCAATATCTCGCAGCCCGGAAACTCCGCCTCGAGCTTGCGCTCGACCTCGTCCATCACCCGATGCGCGTCCTCGATCGTCATCTTCGGATCCATCCAGACGTGGAACTGGACGAAATCATGGGCGCCGCTGGTGCGGGTCCTGAGATCGTGGATGCCCTTCAGCTCCGGATGGCGGGCGGCGACCTCGACGAAGCGGCGGCGCTTCTCTTCCGGCCATTCCTTGTCCATCAGCTGGTCGATCGCGCGGCTCGAGGCCAGCCAGGCGCCCCAGAGCAGCCAGAGCGCGATTGCTATGCCGAGCACCGGGTCGGCGCCGGCAATGCCAAAATACTGGTCCAGCACCAAAGCGAGGATGACGGAGGCGTTGAGCAGCAGATCGCTTTGATAATGGACGTTGTCGGTATGGATGGCGACGGAGCCGGTGCGGGCGATTACCCGCCGCTGGTAGAGGACCAGCGCGAAGGTGAGGATGATGGCGAGGAGCGAGACGGCAATGCCATATTCGGCATGGGCGGTGGTCTCGCCCTTGGCGAGGCGGCCGATCGCGCGCCAGCCGATGGCGATCGCGGAAAAGGTGATGATTCCCACCTGGAAAAGCGCCGCCAGCGCCTCCGCCTTGCCATGGCCGAAGCGATGGTCGCGGTCTGCCGGCATGGCGGCGAGGCGCACCCCGTAAAGGGTGATGAGCGAGCTGATCAGGTCGAGTCCGGTATCGGCGAGCGAGCCCAACATCGCCACCGAGCCGGTCGCCCAGGCCGCATAGCCCTTGAGCAGGAGGAGAAGGCTCGCGGTCGAGACGCTGGCGAGCGCCGCCCGCGTCGTCAGGTCGCCATGCGCCCGATGCTGGTCGTGAACGGGGGGATGCGCGCCGCTCACGGGTAGAGCAGCCCCTCGCTCCAGCCGTCGCCAGTGCGGGTGAAGAGGCGGCGCTCGTGCAGGCGGAAGGCGCGGTCGGACCAGAATTCGATCCGCTCGGGGACCACCCGCCATCCACGCCAGCGCGGCGGGCGCGGCACCTCTCCTCCCTCGAAGCGGGCGACCATTTCCCGATAGCGCGCCTCGAACGTCTCGCGGCGGTCGAGCGGCCGCGACTGGTCGGAGGCCCAGGCGCCGAGCTGCGATTCGCGGGCGCGGGTGGCGAAATAGGCATCGGCCTCGGCGTCGGTCGCCGGCTCGGCCGCGCCTTCGATCCGGACCTGGCGGCGCAGCGACTTCCAGTGGAAGAGCAGGGCCGCGCGCGGGTTGGCCGCCAGCTCGGCGCCCTTGCGGCTGTCGGCATGGGTGTAGAAGACGAAGCCCCGCGCGTCATGGCCCTTGAGCAGGACCATGCGGACCGAGGGGCGCCCCGCCGGGTCGGCGGTCGCCAGCGCCATCGCGCCCGGATCGTTCGGTTCCGAAAGCCGCGCCTCCGCCAGCCAGCTTCCGAACAGGGCGTGGGGATCCGCGGCCATGGCCGCCCTTTGCCGCTTGTGCATCGGGTGCACAAGCGCGGCGCTTGCGCCGTCCAAGTGCCTTACCCATCTGACACAGCATAACCGGAAAGCAATTGTGGACTTTTTGTCCCGGTTGGAGAAGCAGGGGCGGATGGCGGACCTTTACGAGCAGCTGGGCGTCAAGCGGGGCGCGACCGAGGCCGAGATCAAGAAGGCCTATCGCAAGCTCGCCAAGGAGCTGCACCCGGACAAAAACAAGGACAACCCCGCCGCGTCTGCGCGCTTTTCGAAGGTGGCGCAGGCTTACGACATCCTCACCGACAAGGACAAACGCGCCCGCTACGATCGCGGCGAGATCGACGAGGACGGCAATCCCAAGGCGCCGTTCGGCTATGGCGCCGGCCCCGGCGGGGGCGGCGGCCCCGGCGGCGGCTTCCGCTCCGGCGGGCCCGGCGGAGCGCCGTTCGGCGCCGGCGAGGAGGTCGACCTCTCCGATCTGTTCGAGGGCCTGTTCAGCGGCCAGCAGCAGCGCCGGAGCGGCGGCTTCGGCGGGTTCGGCGGCTTCGGCGGACGGCGCGCGCCGCCCGAAAAGGGCGCCGACATCGCCTATCGCCTGCCGGTCTCGTTCGAGGATGCGGCGGCCCTGCGCGAGCAGAGGGTGACCCTGCAGGGCGGCAAGACGGTGTCGATCAAGCTGCCCAAAGGCGTCGAGGAGGGCGCCAGGATCCGCCTCGCCGGCCAGGGCCAGCCGGGGCCCGGCGGCAATGGCGACGCGATCGTCACCATCTCGATCAAGCCGCATCGCTTCTTCACCCGCGACGGCGACAATATCCGGCTCGACCTGCCGGTCAGCCTCGACGAGGCGGTGCTCGGCGCCAAGGTCAAGGTGCCGACGGTGGACGGCCCGGTGATGCTTTCGGTGCCGAAGGGATCGACCTCGGGCAAGACCCTGCGCCTCAAGGGCAAGGGCTTCACCGGCAAGAGCGGCGAGCGCGGCGACCAGCTGGTGACGCTGATGGTCGACCTGCCGGCGAACGATGCCGAGCTGATCGGCTTCGTCGAAGGCTGGAGCGGGCGCGGCAAGAGCAACCCGCGGGCGGCCCTGGGCGTCTAGCCGCACGTGCAGCCCATCTCGCCCGAATCGCCGGAGGCCAGAGGCAAACGGCTTGCCAGAGCGCGGGCGCGGTTCGGATGGGGCTTCAAAAGGGTGCGGCCGGGGACGCGGCCGTTCCAGATCCTGAAGCGGGTGGCGATCGGCGTCTACAGCGACGGCTTCATCCACGCCGGCAACCTTGCCTATCTGACGCTGATGACGGTCTTTCCCTTCGTCATCGTCGCCGCCGCGGTGGCGCATCTGTTCGGACAGACCGAAGGCGGCGTGCAGGCGGTCTCCGCCTTGCTCCAGACGATGCCGCGCAACGTCGCCGAAGTGCTGAGGAAGCCGATCAGCGACGTCCTCCATGCCCGTTCCGGCGGCCTGCTCTGGCTGGGGGCGCTGGTCGGCCTGTGGACGACCGGCAGCTTCATCGAGACGATCCGCGACATCCTCCGCCGCGCCTATGGCGTGCGCGGCAGCGCCTCCTTCTGGGAATATCGGCTGGGCTCGATCGGGCTCATCGTCGTCGCCGTCATCCTGATGCTGGTCGCGTTCAGCCTCTCCTTCCTTCTCTCCGGCGTCGAGCAGTTCATCCGCAAGGTGCTGCCGGGCGCCAACGACATCCTCAGCCTCCTCACTCTGCTCCACGTCGTGCCGGGCCTGGTCCTGTTCGGATCGGTCTATTTCGTCTTCGTGTCGCTGACGCCGCGCAAATACCGCAACCTGCAATGCCGCAAATGGCCGGGCGCCGCGTTCGTCGCCGCCTGGTGGCTGGCGACGACCGCCCTGCTGCCGGTCGTGCTCAGCCATCTCGGCAGCTACGACCT
>JAXDOV010000160.1:0-4722 GCA_034668705.1 Sphingomonadales bacterium | reverse complement strand
GGCCCCAATCAGGAGATCCTCGAGGACCGGCTGTCGATCTGGGAGGATGCCGAGGAGGCGCTGACCTTCTCCTCGGGCATGTCGGCGATCGCCACCCTGCTGCTGACCTTCGTCCAGCCCGGCGACGTCATCGTCCATTCCGGGCCGCTCTACGCCGCCACCGAGACCCTGATCGCGCGCATCCTCGGCCGCTTCGGCGTCCAGTGGCTCGACTTCCCGGCCGGCGCCGAGCGCAGCGAGATCGAGGCGGTGCTGGCCCGCGCCAAGGGGATGGGCCGGGTCCCGCTCATCTATCTCGAAAGCCCAGCCAACCCGACCAACGCTTTGGTCGACGTCGAGGCGGTCGCCGCCGCCCGCGACGCTTTGTTCGGCGAGCAGCGGCCGCCGATCGCCATCGACAACACCTTCCTCGGCCCGCTCTGGTCGAAGCCGCTGGAGCATGGCGCCGACCTCTCCATCTACTCGCTGACCAAATATGCGGGCGGCCATTCGGACCTGGTCGCCGGCGGCGTCGTCGGCGCCAAGGCCTTGGTCGATCCGATTCGGATGATGCGCAACACGATCGGCACGATCACCGATCCGAACACCGCCTGGATGCTGCTCAGAAGCCTCGAGACGCTGGAGCTGCGCATGTCGCGGGCGGGCGAGAATGCGGCCACGGTCTGCGAATTCCTCCGCCACCATCCGAAGGTGGAAAGCGTCGGCTATCTCGGCTTCCTGGAAGGCGGCGGCGACGCCCGCCAGGCCGACATCTACCGCCGCCACTGCACCGGCGCCGGCTCCACCTTCTCGCTCTACCTGAAGGGCGGCGAGAAGGAGGCCTTCGCCTTCCTCGACGCGCTCCGCATCGCCCATCTCGCGGTCAGCCTCGGCGGCACCGAAACCCTCGCCAGCGCCCCCGCGGCGATGACCCACCTCTCCGTCCCCGACGAACGCAAGCAGGCGCTCGGCATCACCGACAACCTCGTCCGCATCTCGATCGGCGTCGAGGATCCCGACGACCTGATCGCCGATTTCGACCAGGCTCTGGCGGCGGTGTAGCGGATAATCCTCCCTGTCCGCGTAGCGGATGGGGAGGTCCCGTCTCCCTCTTCCGTCATCCCGGCGGAGCGGATGCGGCGTGGGACGGGCGACGCCGCTCACAATCCGCGTCATCCCGGCGAAGGCCGGGATCTCGGCCGGAGCGGTCGCGCATAGCGGCGCCGAGACCCCGGCCTTCGCCGGGGTGACGGGTGAAGGTTGGGCAACGCGAAAGCTTGCCTTTGCGCCCTCAGAACGGCAGCCTGCACCCATGAAAGGCGGCTGGGTCTACGTCATGACGAACAGACCGCGCGGAGTCCTGTACATCGGTGTCACCGCCAGCATCGTCGAACGCGTCGGTCAGCACCGGTCCGGCGCCGGTACCGGTTTCTGCAGCCGCTATAATCTGAAGCGGCTGGTCCTTGCCGAGGCCCATCCGACCATCGACGAAGCCATCGCCCGCGAGAAGGCAATGAAGGAATGGAACCGCGCCTGGAAGATCCGCCACGTCGAAGAGAGCAATCCGGACTGGGCGGACCTTTGGGAGACGATCAACGGGTGAGGGGGTTGGGAGCGATGCTCCAACTCCTCCTCGTCATCCCGGCGAAGGCCGGGATCTCGACACCGGCCGTCACGACCTCTCCAGCCGAGATCCCGACCTTCGCCGGGATGACGGAAAGGAA
Organism: Sphingomonadales bacterium; assembly: GCA_034668705.1. Classification (GTDB taxonomy): domain Bacteria; phylum Pseudomonadota; class Alphaproteobacteria; order Sphingomonadales; family Sphingomonadaceae; genus Allosphingosinicella. Next base: position 3,019 of record JAXDOV010000160.1, on the reverse strand, counting down.
ACTGGCGATACGGCCAAGATGACGAATTATTTCCGATCCCGCCAGTCCAGCACTTCCCAGCCCTCCGCCTTGGCCAGCCGCGCCAGACGGCGGTGGGCGTTGGCGGCGACGGGTTCGTCGGCGAGGCGGTGGCTGGGGGCGTCGGAGACGTGGTCGGAATAGAAGCGGATATGGACCGCCTCGCGCGCCAGGCCCTCCCGCTGCAGCCAGGCCTCGATCATGTCGCGCTTGGCGAGGCCGTAGCAATTGCTGCCGTCGATCCGCGCCGTGACCCGGCCCTGCATGTCGCGCGCGGTGTCGGTGGCGATGACGTCGTCGAAGCCGAGCCGCCGCGCGATCGCCGCCGCATAGAGGCGGTAGGAGGCGGTGGCGAGGACCAGCCGCCGCCCCGCCGCCTTGTCGGCGGCGATGGCGGCGCGGGCGCCGGGCAGGACGTTGGAGGCGACCTGCCGTTCGGCGAAGCTCTCGACCACCGGCTCCAGCCGCTCCGGGGCGACGCCGGCGCCGACCAGCAGCCGGTAGTTGATCTCCTTCAGCCGGCCGCGGCCGATCAGCTTCAGCCCATAAGCCAGCATCGAGGCGAGCACCGCCGGCAGCAGCAGCAGCCGCCACGGCGCCAGCCGAAGCGCGGCGTGGACGAGGAACGGCGTGTAGGTCGCCCGCCGGGTCACCGTCCGGTCCATGTCGTAGATCGCAAGCTGCGCTTTCATGGAACCGCTCCAAGCACCGGCGCTTCTAGCTGTCCAGCTTGCCCGACGAGGTGAATTGAAGCATGTCCGCCGCATGAGCACGGTCGCCAGGTTCCGGGATGCCGTCGAGGACGGCCGGCGCGTGCTTCATTTCGAGGGCGATCTGACGCTGCCGCGGCTCGGCGTGCTGCCGACCCGGCTCGACCGGCTGAAGGGCAAGGGCTTCATCCTCGACCTGGCCGGGGTCGAGCGGATGGACACGATCGGCGCCTGGCTCATCCACCGCACTGCCCGCGACCGCGACGGCAGGATTGTCGGCGCCGGCGAGGACCAGCAGGTCCTGCTCCGCCAGGTCGCCGAGGCCGACCAGCCGGTCAAGGTCCGGCCCGACCCGCCGCCGCCGCTCGAGCGCGTGCTCGACCAGCTCGGCACCGCCACGATCATGGCCGGCCAGACGATGGTCGGCCTGCTCGGCTTCTTCGGCGCCCTGCTCATCACCTTCTGGAAGGTCGCCGGCCATCCCCGCCGCTTCCGCATCAACGCCGTCGTCGAGCGGTTCGAGGCGGTGGGCGTCCACGCGCTCGGCATCATCGGCCTGATGAGCTTCCTCGTCGGCATCGTCATCGCCCAGCAGGGGGCGGTTCAGCTCCGCCAGTTCGGCGCCGAAGTGTTCACCGTCAATCTGATCGGCCGCTCCTCGATCAAGGAATTGGGCGTGCTGATGACGGCGATCATGGTTGCCGGCCGCTCGGGCTCCTCCTTCGCCGCCCAATTGGGCTCGATGAAGCTCGCCGAGGAAGTGGACGCGATGCGCACGATCGGCGTCTCGCCGATGGAGGCGCTGGTGCTGCCGCGCGTCCTCTCCACCGTCCTGCTGATGCCGCTGCTCGGCTTCTATTCCGGGCTGGCGGCGATCCTCGGCGGCGGCATCTTCTGCTGGATCAGCCTCGGCATCCCGCCGATCACCTTCATCCAGCGGATTCGCGAGGTCGTCCCGCTCACCGACGTCTGGCAGCTGCTGGTCAAGGCGCCGGTCTTCGGCCTGATCATCGGCATGGCCGGCTGCTTCCAGGGCATGCAGGTCGAATCCAATGCCGAGGAGGTCGGCCTCAGGACCACCGCCGCCGTCGTCCAGGCGATCTTCCTGGTCATCGTCCTCGACGCCTTCTTCGCCGTCTTCTTCACCGAAGTGGGCTGGCTGTGAGCACCCAGCCCGATCTGCGCCGCGACCCCAAGGCGGAGGAGGAGCCCGAGATCGTCATCTCGGTGCGCGGCCTGCGCAATTCGTTCGGCGACCAGATCATCCATGACGGCGTCGACCTCGACGTGCGCCAGGGCGAGATCCTCGGGGTGGTCGGCGGCTCGGGCACCGGCAAGTCGGTGCTGATGCGCTCGATCATCGGCCTGCAGCGGCCCGATGCCGGCGAAATCTGCGTCTTCGGCCAGCCGGTGATCGGCCGCGCCGATTCCGAGCTGCAGCCGATCCGCAAGCGCTGGGGCATCCTCTTCCAGGGCGCCGCCTTGTTCTCGACCCTGACCGTCGCCGAGAACGTCCAGGTGCCGCTGCGCGAATTCTATCCGCGCCTGTCGGAGAAATTGCTCGACGAGATCGCCGCCTACAAGATCGTGATGGTCGGCCTGTCCTCCGACGCCGCGCCCAAATATCCGGCCGAGCTCTCCGGCGGCATGCGCAAGCGCGCCGGCATCGCCCGGGCTTTGTCGCTGGATCCCGAACTGCTCTTCCTCGACGAGCCGACCGCCGGCCTCGATCCGATCGGCGCGGCCGCCTTCGATCAGCTGGTCCGCGACCTGTCGAAGCGGCTCGGCCTCACCGTCTTCCTGATCACCCACGACCTCGACACGCTCTACACGATCTGCGACCGCGTCGCGGTGCTCGCCGACCACAAGGTGGTGGCGGTTGGAACGATTCCGGAATTACTGGCTTTGGACCACGAATGGATACAGGAATATTTCCGGGGGCCGCGCGGCCGCGCGGCCGAGGAGGCGAACGAGGCCGCCGAGGGCCAGGCGGCAGCCGATGCCGGCACGGGGGAAGCTGAACGCTGATGGAGACCAGGTCGAACCATATCCTCGTCGGCGGCGTCGTGCTGGGGCTGCTCGCCGCGGTGATCATCTTCCTCGTCTGGATCTCCAATGCCGGCGGCGACAAGGACAAGCGCTACGACGTCTTCTTCGACCAGGCGGTGGACGGCCTCGCCAAGGGCAGCTCGGTCACCTTCTCGGGCGTCCCCGTCGGCCAGGTCGAATCGATCAACCTCCAGCCGCAGACGCCGGAGCTGGTCCGCGTCCGCATCACCGTCAGCAAGACC
>JAXDOV010000159.1:0-18854 GCA_034668705.1 Sphingomonadales bacterium | reverse complement strand
TGTGGCGCCGCGCGGCGCATAAATGCGCCGACATGGTCTATGCGCGGCTGACCGGCGAAGGCCCCTATTTCGACAGCCGCGTCGTCTACGTCTCCGAGACCGGGCCGAAGAGCCGCCGCACCAAGCGGCTCGCGATCATGGACCAGGACGGCGCCAATCACCGCTTCCTCACCAACGGCCAAGCGGTGGTGCTCACCCCCCGCTTCGCGCCCAATCAGCAGACGATCGTCTACATGTCCTATGTCGGCGACAAGCCGCGGGCCTATGTCTACGACATCGGCTCGGGGCGGCAGCGGCTGCTGGTCGGCCAGCCCTACATGACCTTCGCGCCGCGCTTCTCGCCGGACGGGCGCTGGGTGATCTTCTCGATGTCGGTCAACGGCAATACCGACATCTACCGCGTCGCCGCCGCGGGCGGCGAGCCGCAGCGGCTGACCAGCGCTCCCGGCATCGACACCGGCGGCTCCTATTCGCCCGACGGCCGCCGCATCGTCTTCGAGAGCGACCGCGGCGGCGCGCAGCAGCTCTACGTGATGGACGCGGACGGATCGAACCAGCACCGGATCAGCTTCGGCGCCGGCACCTATGCGACACCGGTCTGGAGCCCGCGCGGCGACCTCATCGCCTTCACCCGGATCGGCGGCGGCGGCTTCCGCATCGGCATCGTCGCGCCCGACGGCGGCGGCGAGAAGATCCTGACCGAGGCCTGGCAGGACGAAGGGCCGAGCTGGTCGCCCAACGGCCGGGTGATCATGTTCTTCCGTACCGCCCAAGGTTCCGGCAAGGCGGACCTCTGGTCGGTCGACCTCACCGGCGTCAACGAGCGCCGCATCCCGACGCCGCTCGACGGGTCCGACCCCGCCTGGTCGCCGCTCCTCCCGTGATCCTGCCCCGATCCTCCCTGTATCGTTCGAAGGAGAAGATGATGAACACGACCCGCCTCGGCCTCATCGCCGCCACCGCGGCGCTCGCGCTGACCGCCGGCTGCGTCAAGAAGGCGCCTAAGAACCTGCCGCCGCCGCCCTTGGCCTCCGGCGAGGCGGGGCAGGGCAGCGAGACCGGCGGCACCGGCGCCGATGCCGGCACCGTCGGCCAGGCCAATCTCACCGGCGCCCGTGCCGACTTCATGCGCAATGTCCCGTCGGACCGCATCTTCTTCGGCACCGACGAATATGGCATTGACGACGAGGACAGGCGGACGCTCGACGCACAGGCGCGCTGGCTGCTCGCCCATCCGGCGATCGGCGTCACCATCGAAGGCCATGCCGACGAGCGCGGCACCCGCGAATACAACCTCGCTCTGGGCGACCGCCGCGCCAATGCCGCCAAGAACTACCTCGCCGCGAAGGGCGTGCCGGCGCCGCGGATGACGGTGATCAGCTGGGGCAAGGAGAAGCCGGTGGCCTTGGGCTCGAACGAGGAAGCCTGGGCCCAGAACCGCCGCGCCGTGACCATCGTGCCTCAGTAGCAAATCCTCCCCCGGTTTTCCGGGGGAGGGGGACCAGCCGCAGGCTGGTGGAGGGGCATAGCTCGGCGCCGGCCCCTCCACCGCGCTCCGCGCGGTCCCCCTCCCCTGCAAAAGCAGGGGAGGATTTTAGCCCAGAGTCTCGTTGAGCAGCCGCCCCAGCCTGACGCCGCCGCGGGCGATCTGGAGGCGGATGGCGGGGATCAGCTTCCGGGTCATCGCTTCGTCCACCTTGACCGGGCCGGTCAGCTTGCCGGCGCAGGGATTGGCGAAGAGCAGATCGTAGACGTCGGCCCGGCTCAAAGCCCAGGTCTCGCGCGCCCAATCCTCGACGCTCCCCTGGCGCATCGCGGCGATGTCCGCCGGCGAATATTGGGCGAGGATGCCGCGCGGACCGCCCGGCGGCGACGAGATCGACCGCTCGGCGAGCAGGCCGTCCCAGATGGCATGGAGGTTGAGCTTGCCGCCGATCGCGCCGTAGCTGGCGGTGATCTGGTTGCCGCCGCTGTCATTATGCTCGCCGACATGGAGCGGCTGGTGGAGGTCGCCGACGAAATGGGCGACGAAGGCCAGGGCCATCAGCCGCTCGCGCGGCGGCAGCTTGCGGTTGGCGAGCAGCTTCAGATTGCGGGCGATCTGCGCCGTCACGCAGCTGCCGTCCTTGCATCCTTCCTTGACGTCGAACGGCCGGCAGACGTCGATATCCTGATAATGCCAGGGGAAGCTGTAATTGAACCGCTCGTTATAGGCGCGGATGCAGTCGGGCCAGTAGGAGGCGTCCTCGATGTTGCGGATCCTGCATTCGGGCGTGTCGAGCTCGCGCGAATGGGCGATCAGCCGGGCGATCTCGCGCTTCGCCTGCGGGTCGAGCTGGGCGAAGGCGATGGTGGCGACGCTCTTATGGCCGTAATCCCACCAGGCGAGAGCCGGGCTCGGCAGCAGCAGGGCGAAGGCGAGAAAGGCGAGGAGGCGCTTGATCATCGTCCGACGCCTATAGCGGCGGCTTCGTCGGCGTAAATGGCAACCGCCCGTCCCGCCGCCGAAGCGGCGCCGCGATACATGCCCGGCGTGCTGAACGAGAAGATGGCCTCTCCCTTGGGGGTGACGACGATGACGCCGCCGGCGCCGCCCAGCGCGCGGATGTCGGCGATGACCGCATCCGCCGCCTGCTGCGCGCCTTCGCCGAGCATGCGGATGCGCGCGCAGATTTCATGGGCGGCGGCGGCGCGGATGAAATATTCGCCCGCGCCGGTGGCCGAGACGGCGGCGGCGCGGTCGTCGGCATAGGTGCCGGCGCCGATCACCGGCGTGTCGCCGATCCGCGCCCAGCGCTTGCCGGTGAGGCCGCCGGTCGAGGTGGCGGCGGCGACATGGCCCTGGCTGTCGACGGCGACGGCGCCGATCGTGCCGTATTTCAGCTCCTCGTCGAAAACATGGTCGCTGCCGCGCATGACCTCCAGCTGCCGCCGCCGCTCGGGCGTCGCGAACCATTCCGGCCCGACCTGCTCCAGCCCATGCTCGCGCGAATATTGGTCGGCGCCTTCGCGGCTGAGGAAGACGTGCGGGCTGCGCGCCATCACCGCGCGGGCGAGGCGCACCGGGTTCCGGGTCGCGGTGACTCCGGCGACCGCGCCGGCCGAGCGGTCGCGCCCGTCCATGATCGCGGCGTCCATCTCGTTGGTGCCCTGGTAGGTGAAGACCGAGCCGCGGCCGGCGTTGAAATGCGGATCGTCCTCCAGCATGCAGGCCGTGGTCTCCACCGCGTCCAGCGCGCTGCCGCCCTCGGCCAGGATGGCGGAGCCGGCCTCGAGCGCGCGCCCGAGCGATTCGCGGATCGCCCCATCCTCCGCCGCCGTCAGCCGGTCGCGCTCGATCACGCCGGCGCCGCCGTGGATCACCAGCTTCCAGTCAGCCATTTCAGTCTCCGTCGGAAGGGCAACGCATGAGCGGCCGGCCGGTCTCCGCCGCTGCTGCTGCTTAGAGCATTGCACGAAAAGGTGGGGCCCGGCTTTTCGTAAAAGCAATGCGGCAACAAAGACTTCTAGAGCAGCGGACGATTCAATCTAATCGCCCGCTGCTCTAGCGGGGCAGCAAGGCTCGCGCCACCGCCCTGCCGAGGATCCCCTTGCGTGTTGAAAAAATATAATTATGATATCGCATATTCAGGGAGGTTTTCATGGCAACGTCACCGATACAAGCGCCGCATCTCAGCAGCCTCAGGCTGTCGCAGGAACGGCCCGCAAGCAGCTTCAACGGCTATGCGATGCTGCTCGTCCTGCTGCTGACGATCCTCGTCGACCTGGTCGGCCTCGGCCTCACCGCCGGTCCGACCCCGGGCCTCGGCGTGCTCGTCGTCGTCCTCGACACGCTGGCGCTGCTGATCGTCATGTTCGGCTTCTACCTGCTGCAGCCGAACACGGCGGCGGCCCTGCTCCTGTTCGGCGCCTATCGGGGCACCGACCGCACCACCGGCCTGCGCTGGCGCTGGCCGTGGCTGACCCGCACCAAGATCTCGACCCGGGTCCACAACGTCACCTCGGAGAAGCTCAAGGTGAACGACCTTCGCGGCAACCCGATCGAGATCGCCACCAACGTCGTCTGGCGCGTCACCGACACCGCCCAGGCCCTGTTCGACGTCGACGATTATACCCGCTTCCTGTTCGTCCAGATCGAGAGCGCGGTGCGGTCGATCGGCGCCAAATATCCCTATGACGATTTCGAGCATCAGGAGACGACGCTCCGCGGCCATGCCGACGAGGTCAATGGCGAGCTGCGCGCCGAGCTTCAGGACCGGGTCAAGGTGGCGGGCATCACCATCGACGAGTGCCGCCTCACCCACCTCGCTTATTCCCAGGAGATCGCCCAGGCCATGCTCCGCCGCCAGCAGGCCGAGGCGGTGATCGCCGCCCGGCAGAAGATCGTCATCGGCGCCGTCTCGATGGTCGAGAATGCGCTGCAATTGCTGTCGGAGAAGAACGTCGTCGAGCTGGACGACGAGCGCCGGGCGGCGATGGTGTCGAACCTGATGGTCGTCCTCTGCTCGGATCGCGACGCCCAGCCCGTGGTCAACGCCGGCACCCTCTACCAATAGGACCGGCCGTGTCCCCGCCGCCGAAAAAGGCCTTTCCGCTGCGCATCGAGCCGTCCCTCTGGGACGCGCTCGAGCGCATGGCGGCGGCAGACCTGCGCAGCGTCAATGCGGAGATCGAATGCCTGCTGCGCGAGGCGCTCCGCCGCCGCGGCGTGAACGTCGCGCCGCCGGAGAGGCGCAAACGGGGGCGGCCGAAGGTGGGCGAGTAGGCACCGAAAATCTTCCTGTTCCCCGGCGAAAGCCGGGGTCCAGCGGCACGGGTGGGGGAGACTGGGCCCCGGCTTTCGCCGGGGAACAGCCAACTCGATCATTAACGCGGCGCGTCCTTGTCCGGGCCGTCCGCCAGGATGGTTTCGCGGGCCAGGCGGAGCTCGCGGATCGCGGCGGCGGTGGCGGCGCCCCAGATCAGGTGGACGCCGATCATCAGGAGGTTGCGCCGCGGCGGGTGCCGGGTCGCCGGCTTCAATATCCCGACCGCCGGGATCCAGCCCATATAGCTGGCCAGCCAGATGGCGACGCCGTAAGCGGCGCCGGTCTTCTTCTTCGGATCCGGGTTCAGCGCCGCCAGCATCGCGCCGGTCACCGCGCCGTAAGCGAAATGGGCGGCGGCGGTGACGTCCCTGGCGGCCTCGCTCGGCAAGGGAATCCCTGCCTGCTTCGCGGTCGAATCGACGATCTCGCGCGGCGTCAGCGGATAGCGTTCCCGCGGCGGCAGGCGGCGGTGGAGGCGGCGCATCGCCGCCGTCATCGCTATCGTGCCGACGAAGCCGGCAATGGCGCCGATGACGAGCCGGCTGCCGAGCTTCAGTCTCTCCGGTTCCTCGCTCAGGATCGGGCCTCCCGACGCACCATCATCGGGCGCAGCCTGTAAAGGCCCGCCCGGCCGCGCGCGAGCCTATTCGTAGCGGCCTATTCGTAGCGCAGAGCGTGGACCGGATTGGCGCGGGCGACGCGGAAGGCGTGGCCGGCGACGGTGGCGACGGCGATCAGCAGGGCCAGCCCGCCCGCCAGCAGGAAAGGCGCCGGCCCGAGCGCGATCCGGGTGTCGAAGCCGTTCAGCCAGCCGCGCATCACCCACCAGGCGACCGGCCAGGCGATGAGATTGGCGACGATCACCGGCTTCGAGAATTGCCAGACGAGCAGCCGGACGATGTCCCGCACCCGCGCGCCGAGCACCTTGCGGATGCCGATCTCCTTGGTCCGCCGCTCGGCGGTGAAGGCGGCGAGGCCGAACAGGCCGAGGCAGCCGACGATCACCGAAAGCAACGCGAAGGCGGCGAAGGTCTTCGCCCGCGCATCTTCCGCCTTGTACAGCTCCTGGACGATATCCTCGCTGAACCTGGCGTTGAACGGCACCTCGTTGGTGAAGCCCTTCCACACCCGCTCGACGCCCGCCCGCACCGCCGCCGGATCGCCGTGGAAGCGGACCACCATGTTCGACTGGCCGCTTTGCGCATTCTGGAACAGGATCGGCTCGAGCGGCTGCTTGACCGAGCGGAACCGCGAATCCCTGACGACGCCGACCACGGTCACCGGCACGAGACCGAATTCGTTCTGCACGAGCGCGGCCCGGAAGGTCTTGCCGACCGCGTCCGCCGCATGGCTGAAGCCGAGCCTTTTCGCCGCCAGCGCGTTGATGACGACGTTGCCGCCGCGCGCCGCCAGCGCCTTCTGGCTGTCGGGATCGGGCGGAAAGGGGATCGTCATGTCGTCCATCGGCCGCTTCCGGTCGAACCAGCGCCCGGCGAGGAGGGTCAGGCCCATCGCCTCCCTGAAGCCGGTATCGACGGTGTAATTGCCGATCGTGGCGGGATTGGTGCTGCCGGGCAGGAGCACGCCGGTATTGTTCTGGTTGTTGGTGGCGACGCCGATGCCGGTCAGCCCGACGGCATCCACGCCCGGAACGCGCCGGACCCGCTCGGCGATCGCCTCGCCCTTGTCGATGAGCTGGTAACGGCTGAGCTCGTCGACCTGCAGGATGTGGTCGCGCCGGTAGCCCGGGTCGGCGGTGCGGGCATAGACGGTCTGGGCGTAGATGACCGCCGTGCAGATGATCAGGCCGATCGACACCGCGAACTGGCCGACGACGAGGATCGAACGGAGCCGGCCGGAGCCGGGCGTCTCCGCCGCCGACTTGTTCGCCTTGAGCACCTGCGCCGGCTGGAAGCGCGACAGGAAGAAGGCCGGATAGAGGCCGCCGAGGATCCCAACCGTGCCGACCAGCAGCAGCACCGGCAGGAAGATGCCGCCGCGGCCGAAATAGGCGAGCGCGAGGTCGGCGTCGAGAAAGGCCGCGAACGGGCGCATCAGGATCTCGACCAGAGCGAGCGCGATCAGCATCGCCAATATGGCGACCGTGATCGATTCGCCGACGAACTGCGCGATCAGCTGGCGGCGGGTGGCGCCGAGCACCTTGCGCAACGCCACTTCCCGCGCCCGCTGGGACGCCCGGGCGGTGGCGAGATTGGTGAAGTTCACCACGGCCATGCCGAGGATCAGCAGGGCGATCACGGCGAAGGTGACGATGGTCGTGCGGTCGTTGCCCGGCGCCATCGCCCCGCCCTGCGCCTGGCCCAGATGCACGTCGGCGATATTGGCGAGATGCCAGTCCTGATCGTCGCCGGCGTTGAAATGAGCTTCGCCGCTATTCTCATCGGGGATGTTGCGCTTCTCCCAGGCCGGGAATTGCGCCTCGATGGCCCTGGGATCGCTGCCCGGGCGCAATTTCGCATAGACCCAGCCGTTCTGGCAGCCCCAGCATGTCAGCGCCTGCGGCTCCTTGGCCATGAAGCTGACGATGTCGATGTGAATGAGCGCGGAAATCCGCATATGCGAGTTTTTCGGCAGGTCCCTGAGGATGCCGGTGATCTTGAAGTCGAGCTTTCTTCCCTTGCTGATGACCGTGAAGGTGCGGCCGACGACATCGTCCGTGCCGAACCTCTTCACCGCCTCCGCTTGCGACAACATCGCATTGCCGACCTTGTCGAGACCGTCGCGGCTGCCGCGGACGAGCGGGAGGCCGACGACGTCGAGGAAATTGCCGCCGGTGTAGAGATAATGCTCGGTGGGCGAGGCCTGCCCGTTCTGGAAGAAGACGGGATTGTTGTCCCAAGCGTAGACCACGTGCTCGACCTGGGGGAAATCCTTTCGAAGCGCCTCGCCGGAGACGTAGGCGGCCATCTGCAGCCGCGCTTCCTCCCCCGTCTCGCGGCTGTGGTACCAGCTCTGGAGCTGGTAGGTGTCGGCCGCGCCGGGCACCCATGCGTCGTAGCTCATCTCGTAGCGGACGAAGAGCAGGATCATCAGGCAGGCGGCCATGCCGATGGCGAGGCCGAAGATGTTGATGAAGGCATAGGTCCGGTTCTTCATCAGCGCCCTGAGGCCGACGGTCAGATAGTTGCGCAGCATGGCTCTGCTCCGGGGCTTGGGGTGGCTCAGGCGGCGCGGCGCCGCTCGATCAGGATGCGTCCGTCGAGCATGTTGACGACGCGGCCGGCATGATCGGCATGGCCGGGCGAGTGGGTGACCATGACGATGGTCGAGCCCTCCCGGTTGAGCTGCTGGAGCATCTTCATCACCTCCTCGCCATGCTGGGTGTCGAGGTTGCCGGTCGGCTCGTCGGCGAGGATCAGCTTCGGGTTGCCGACCAGGGCGCGGGCGACGGCGACGCGCTGCTGCTGGCCGCCGGAGAGCTGGCTCGGCCGGTGCCTGGCGCGGTGGGCGATGCCGACCTTGTCCATCACCTCCTCGACCCGGCGGCGGCGCTCGGCGGCGGGGACGTCGTGATAGAGCAAGGCGAGCTCGACATTCTCCCTGACCGAGAGTTCGTCGACGAGATTGAAGCTCTGGAAGATGAAGCCGATATTCTGCTTGCGGGTGTTGGCGAGCTTCGCCTCGGGCAACCCCGCCACCTCGACCCCGTTGAAGACGTAGGAGCCGCTGGTCGGCGAATCGAGCATGCCGAGCACGTTCAGCAGGGTCGACTTGCCGCAGCCCGACGGGCCCATGATCGCGACGAACTCGCCATCGGCGATGTCGAGGTCGATGCCGTCGAGCGCGGTCGTCTCGACGGTGTCGGTGCGATAGACTCGCGACAATTCACGCATGGTCAGCATATCGTTCAGCTCCTTCCGGACGTCTGGAGGTCGAGCCGGTCCTTGTCGGCGAAACCGGTATAGGGAGAGGTGATCACCTTCTCGCCGGGCTGGAGCCCGTCGAGCACTTCGATGAAGTCGGCGTTGCGGCGGCCGAGGCGGACGTTGCGCTTCACCGCGCTGCCGCCGTCGGGCGCGACGACGAAGACGAAGGCGCCGCCCGTCTCGTTGTAGAAGGCGCCGTTCGGGATCAGCAAAGCGGGCGTCGGATCGCCGAGGGTCAGCCTCACCTGCAGCGTCTGGCCGCGCTGGATGTCCGAAGGCTCCTGGCCGAGGAACCAGAGGTCGACCGCGAACGTGCCGTTGCGCACCTGCGGATAGATTTTCGCGACCTTGGCCCTGTAGGTCCTGCCGCCATAATCGACGGTCGCGACCTGGCCCGGCTGCACCCGGCCGAGATAGAATTCGTCGACGTCGGCGGTGAGCTTGTTGTGGCCGGCGCTGTCGATCTGGCCGAGCCGTTCGCCGCGGCTCAGCGACTGGCCGACCTGGATCGAGAAAGCGGTGAGCTGGCCGTCCACCGGCGCCCGCAGGTTGAGCGCGTCGAGGCTGCCCCGCGCGATCCCCAGGCTCTGGCTGAGCGAGGCGTTGGAGGCGCGCAGCTGGGCGAGTTGGCTGGCCTGCAGCTTCTCGTCGGTGATCCGGGCGCGGCGCAGGACGTCGGCGCGATGCTGGTTGGCGAGATATTCGTCGCGGCTGTCGCGGAGCACCTTGCCGGCGACGAAACCCTTTTCGGCGAGCGGCCGGTTCATCTCATACTGGCGGCGCGCCTTGCCGGCGGCGAGATCGGCCTCGATCACGCCGCGCTGGTCGCTGGTCCGGGTCTGGGCGAGCGCCAGCTCCATGTTGCGCATCGAGTTGAGCTCGCGCGAGACGTCCGCCTGGCGGGCGAGCACGTTCAGCTGGAGGTCCGAATTGGACAGCTCGGCGAGCAGCTGGCCCTTGCGCACCATCGCCCCGTCCTCGACCATGATCTTCTCGACCCGGCCGCCCTCGACCGCGTCGAGATAGACGGTGAGGAGCGGCGTCACCCGCGCGCGAAGCGGCAGGAAATCGTCGAAACGGCCCTTCTCGACCGGCGAGACGGTGAGCCGGTCGGCGGCGATGCTCTGGCTGTTGGCGCCCGGCGCGAAGAAATGGAAAAGCAGGAAGAGCAGCAGCAAGGCGGCGACGCCCGCGCCGATCTTCGCCGGCATCGGCATCCGCTTCCGTTCGACGACGCGGTCCATGCCGTCGCCGCTCGGCGGCTTCCCCGGATCGTCGCTCGGCTGCATCCTGATCACGCTCATCCCCGCCTCATGTGCCCGAAGGAGCAATCATCGTGCCAGCCGCTGCGCGGCGCGCTCCGGGGCGCGATCCCGCGCCTGCTGTGTCCGGAATCGGACAAGACTGTCCGCGCCCGGACAAATCGGCGTCACCGGACCGCCGCGGCGCCGGCCGCGGTGGCGGCATGCGCCGCCTGGACCGGCTCGAGTGCGGCCAGCGGCATCAGCGCGGCGGCGGCGAGCCACAACAGGCTCCCGGCGATGATTTCGATCCTGCGCATGGTCGATCCTTTCGTGGAGAAGGGCGTGTTGCCGCTTGTCCAGCAGGAGACGTGCCATTTGCCGAAAGCCGCGGATTTCCGGGCTTTTCGAAACGCGCTCGCCGCCATCCGCTGTCCGCCGCCGGACAGGCGCCTGTCCGCTCCCGGACGCTCTGGCACGATAATTGTTTGTCGCTTCCCGCGTCGATTGTAGGAGATCGGAGTGGAGCGGGAGCGAAAGTCATTCGGCCGGGCGGTCGTGGTCGACGACGATCCGGACATCCTCTTGTCGGCGCGGCTGCTGCTGCGCGACCTGTTCGACGAGGTCGCGACCTTCGAATCGCCCGAAGCGGCGCTTGCCGCGATCGACGGCGATGCGGACGTCATCCTGCTCGACGCCAATTTCGGCCGCGGCGCCACCAACGCCGCCGAGGGCTTCCACTGGCTCGGCGAGATATTGAAGCGGGACCGGCAGGCGGTGGTGGTGATGATCACCGCCCATGGCGGGGTCCAGATCGCGGTCGAGGCGATGAAGAGGGGCGCGACCGACTTCGTCTCCAAGCCCTGGTCGAACGAGCGGCTCCTCGCCACCGTCCGCACCGCCGCGTCGCTTCGCGCCTCCCGCCAGGCGGCCGCGACCGAGCGCAGGCGCGCCGTCGCCATCTCCGCCCCCGCGGCCGGCGCGGAGACGCCCTTGCTCGGCGATTCGCCGGCGATGCAGCGGGTCTATTCGCTGATCGAGCGGGCGGCGCCGACCGAGGCCAATGTCCTCATCCTCGGCGAGAACGGCACCGGCAAGGAGCTGGTCGCGCGCGAACTCCACCGCCGTTCCCGCCGCGCCGACGGCGTCATGGTCGCGGTCGACCTCGGCGCCGTCGCCGGCAATCTGTTCGAATCGGAGCTGTTCGGCCATGTGAAGGGCGCCTTCACCGACGCCCGCGCCGACCGCGTCGGCCGGCTCCAGGCGGCCGACGGCGGCACCCTGTTCCTCGACGAGGCCGGCAATCTCCCGCTCCACCTCCAGCCCAAGCTGCTGGCCGCGCTCGAGCAGCGACAGGTGGTGCCGGTCGGCGGCAACCGGCCGGTGCGGATCGACGTCCGGGTCGTCGCCGCGACCAACCTGCCGCCCGAGCGGCTGCACGACGAGGGCGTGTTCCGGCAGGATCTGCTGTTCCGGCTCAACACCGTCGAGATCGAGCTGCCGCCGTTGCGCGAACGGCGCGAGGACATCCCCCTGCTGGTCGATCATTATATCGCCCTCTACGCCAAGAAATACGGCAAGCCCGCGCGCGCGCTGCCCGCCGCCGTGCTCGCCGCGCTCCAGGATTATGACTGGCCGGGCAACGTCCGCGCGCTCCGCCATGCGGCGGAGCGGGCGGTGATCCTCGCCGCCAACGGCATCTTCACGGTCGAGGATTTCTCGCTGGCCCGCGGCCCGGCCCGTTCGGCGCCGTCCCTGCCGGCGCCGGCCTCCCGCGCCGACCTCAACCTCGAGCGCGCCGAAAAGCAGATGGTCGAGCAGGCGCTGAAGAAGCACAGCTACAACATCTCGCTCGCCGCGCAGGAGCTGGGCCTCACCCGCGCCTCGCTCTACCGGCGCATGGACAAGCATGGGCTTTAGGATCGGCTTCAGGCCCCGGTTCGTGGTCGGCCTCGCCTGGCGCGGCGCGGCCTTCCTGGTCGCGGCCTTCCTCTTCGTCCTCGCCCTTTCGACCGCCGGCCTCGGCGCCGCCCGGATCCTCGCCGCCCTGTTCTGCCTCTGGGCTTTGGTCGAGCTGTGGCGCTACATCCGTCGGACCAATGTCGAGATCGCCCGCTTCCTCGAGGCGGTGCGGCTCGGCGACCTCTCGCAAAGCTTCAGCCATGGCGGCGAGGGCAGCGGCTTCGGCGAGATCGGCGAGGCGCTCGACCGCGCCATCCGCCGGCTCAGGGAGGAGCGCCACCGGCTCAGCGACGCCGGCCGCTTCTACGAGGCGGTGCTCGACGACGCGCCGACGCCCTTGCTCGCCGTCGACGGCGACGGCCGGGTCGAGCTGATCAACAAGGCGGCGCGGCGCCTGTTCGTCCGCCACCAGGGCGTCAGGATCGACGATTTCCGCGATTATGGCGAAGCCTTCGCCGCGGCGCTCGCCGACGAGATGGTCGGCCGCCCCCGGCTGGTGCCGCTCCTCCTCGACGCCATCCCCCAGGGGGCGATGGTCAGCGCCGCCGCGGTGCACCGGCTCGGCGGGACGGTGCGGGTGGTGGCGGTGCAGCCGATCCAGGGCGCGCTCAACGCCGTCGAAATCGCCGCCCAGAGCGATCTCGTCCGCGTCCTCACCCATGAGATCATGAACTCGATGACGCCGGTGACCTCGCTCGCCCAGAGCGCCGCCGCGCTGATGGCGCAAGCGGACAAGGGCACCGATCCCGCCGTCGCCGACGCCCGCAATGCGGTCGAGACGCTGGCCCGCCGCGCCGACGGCGTCATGCACTTCGTCGAGAGCTACCGCCAGATCAGCCGCCGGCCGGAGGTGCGCCGCCGCGCCTTCGACCTGCTGCCCTGGGCGCGGGAGCTGCAGTCGCTGTTCCGGGCCGACGACATGTCGGCGGGGGTGGCTTTCGCCCTGGACGTCCGCCCGGAGACGCTCGTCGTGGATGCCGATCCGGACCTGCTCTGCCAGGTGCTGATCAACCTCCTGCGCAACGGCGCGGAAGCGGCGCGCGGCCATGCCGAGGCGCCGGAAGTCGCCCTCGCCTTCGCCGGCCTGCCCGGCGGCCGCGTCCGCATCGAAATCGCCGATAACGGCCCCGGCGTTCCGGAGGCGCTGCGGCAGGACGTCTTCCTGCCCTTCTTCACCACCAAGGCGAAGGGCACCGGCGTCGGCCTCAGCCTCGCCCGCCAGGTGGTGCTCGCCCATGGCGGCTCGATCGCGCTGGCGGAGAGCCCGAGCGGCGGCGCGCTGTTCCGGATCCTGCTTTAGGCGGGGTTGCGCTTACGATCGTCATGCCGGACCCGATCCGGCATCCACCTTCTTTGGCCCGACGAGTCCAGAAAGGCGGAGCCCCGGATCAAAAGGTCCGGATCGACGATCTCAACCCTCCCCCGGAAGCTGCTCCGGCGGGATGGCGTCGGCCAGCGACAGGCCGTCGAGGATGCGCGCGGTCTCGTCGCGCACCATCAGCATCACCCGGTGCAGCCGGCAGCGTTCCTCGGTGATGCAATTGAGGCATTTCTGATAGGCGAGGCGGCTCGCGCAGGGGAGCAGGCCGAGCGAGCCGCGGGTCAGCCGCACGATCTCGCCATAGCTGATCTCCGCCGGCGGCCGCGCCAGCCAATAGCCGCCCTCGCGGCCGCGGCGGCTGGCGACCAGCCCCTTGCGGATCATCTGCGACAGCATCACCGTCAGAAATTTCGACGGGATGTTCTGCGCCTCCGCGATCTCGCTGAGCCGCACCGGCCCCTCGCCATAGCGGTCGGCGAGGTGGAGCAGGGCCCGGATTGTATACCGCGTCCGTTGAGAAAGCATCGCCGGTCCATGAGCTTTCCGCCGCCGCTTGGCAATTCGCGCGGCGGTTTGGCGCGATCAGGCGTTCGAGCCGGACGCCTTGCGCAGGAAATGGCCGCAGGAGACGCCGCGGAGCAGCGCCAGCCGATAGCCGAATTGAGTCTCGCTGAGGTTCCAGTCCCGCTCGGGCCATGTCTCGGTCATGAGCTGCAGCCGGTCGGTGTCGATCAGCGCCTCCGCCTCGGGCAGGGCCGCGATCCGGGACAGCTCTTCCCGAAGCTCGCCGCGGGCGGCGGTCAGGCCCTCGTGCCAGTCCGCCGCCTGATAGCCCTTGCGGGTCTCGTCGAGGACGAGGCGGGGCAGCCGGTCGGCGAAGGCGTCCCGCGCGAGCGCCCGCGCCCGCCCGCCGGCAAGATAGGTTTCGGCCGGGATCGAGAGGCAGAGCTCGATCAGCGCCCGGTCGGCGGTCGGATCGCGCATGTCGATGCCCCAGCCGCCCAGATGGCCCTTATTGTAGCTGCCGAGATCCGTCCGGCCCATCACCCAGAGCCGCGTGCCGACCGGGTCGCGCCGCGGGCGATAGCTGAAGTCGAGGCCGGCGGCGCGGGCATCGGCGCGCAGGCGGTCGGCCCGGCCGGGGTCGATCGCGCAATAATCGCCCATCTTCAGGTACCGCCCGCGCAGCCGGTTGATCGCCGTCCACAAACGGGCCGGGAGGAACGGTCCGATCGTATGCGCCGCGACGCTCTCGAGCCGGGTGCCGTGCCGGCGGAGCTGCACCGCCAGCCTGGCCAGACGCAGCCATTTCCCCGCCGCCAGCAGCTCGGGCAGCAATTCGAGGCCGGTATAGCTGAAGCTCATATTGCCCATCTGGCCGGTCAGCATCACCGACAGCCGCCGCTCCCGCGCCCCGTCGGCGATCGCATCCGCCCATACGGCGTTGCACAGGTTGAGCATCGGCCGGTCGTAGAGAAAGAAGTTGCGGTCGAGCGCGGCGAATGGCGACCGGCCGCCGGTGCGGATCAGGACATGGTCGACATTCGGGTAGAGCGCGGCGACGGCGGCGGCATGGGGCCCTTCGTCGGCGAAGCGGCCGCGGGCGATCCTGCCGTCATAGCCCTCGCGCGGGACGGCGGTGAAGGCGGTTACCCGCCCCTCCGGGGCCAGCAGCCGCGCCGCCGTGGCGGTGACGGCGCTGCTGTCGAGCCCGCCGCTGAGATGGGTGGCGACCCGGCCGCCGGCGCCGCGCAGGCGCGCCGCGACCGCCCTGTCGAGCGCCTCGCGCACGGCTTCGGCATGATCCTCCTCCCGGCGCAGGCGAAGCGGCCGCGGCGCCGGATTCCAGTAGCGGCTCAGGCTCAGCCCCTCGCCGGTGACGATGCACAGATGCGCGGCCGGAACGCGCTCGATGCCGCGGAAGAAGCTGCCGGTCCCGTCCTCGGGCATCAAGGCGAGGAAACGCGCCATCGTCTCCTCGTCCGGAGCGGTCGGCACTTCGGGGAGCGCGTGCAGCCCTTTCGGCATCGACGCGAAGGCGAAGAAGCCGGCGCCGCGATGATAATGAAGGGGCCGCTGGCCGAGGAAATCGCGGGCGAGGACCAGCCGCCCGGCCGCGCCGTCCCACCAGGCGAAGGCGAAATCGCCGTGCAGCCGGTCGACCCCCTCCTCACCCCATCGTTCCAGCACGCGCATGATGATCGCGCTGTCCGCGAGGCGGCGCGCCTCCTCGACGCCGATGCCGAGCGCGGCGCAGAGATCGGCGCGATTGTCGATCCGCGCGTCGGCGACGAGCAGCGAGCGGCCGTCATGGCCGGAGACCGGGCCGCTGTCGAAGGCGTCCTCCGGCAGCAGCCGGAACAGCCGCCGCCCGACGGCGATGCCGTCGGCCGCCCGGCAGACCGGGGCATCATCGGGCGCGTAGATTTGCTGCGCCTTCAGCATCCGCTCGCAGGCGGCGAGCGGACCGGCGGCCGTGTCGGCCGCCCGGAAGCCGGCGAGGGCGGTCACAAGCTCAGTCGGCGGCGGGGCGAAGCTCGACCAGCCCGTCCCCTTCGAGATCCCTCAGCAGGTCGAGCAGCTGCGCCTCGCAGACGTCCGGCGCGACGTCGAACTCGCCGATCAGCGCGTCCCGCAGCTCGCTCAGCCTTTTCGGCTCCTCGATCATCGACCAGATGCGCGTCGCCGTCGTGTTGAAGCCGTAGCAGGTGCCGTTGTCGACGTGGAGCGCCACCAGCTCCCCGTCCACCTCGGCCTCGATCAGGCCGGCGCGGCGCTGAACCACCATTTCGTTCACGAAGCTTCCTTTGTTGAGCTGGTCTTGCATAGAGCATTGCCGCGAAAAGTGGGAACCGGTTTTCGCAAAAGCGAGGCGGCAACAAATGCTTATCGAGCGGTGGGCGATTCAATTGCCCACCGCTCTACGGCGATTGGGCTCGCTTCGGCAATGGCCGGGGCCCATTCCCCCGCTGATTGACAGCGCTTCTTCAAGATGGTTTAGCTTTGCGGAAACAAGCTAGAGGGCTCCCATGATCAGGATATCGAACCCCGAACGTACCGCCGACGCAGGCGCCGAAGGCAATGAGGGTCGTTCGCAATGGGTTCGTCCGGAGCTGCGCCGGCTCCGTGCGGGAGCGGCGGAGACCGGGTCGACCGTCGTCACCGATCTGGGCGTCACCTACTCCTAGACAGAGACCTGAAGGCTCGAATTGGCGGCGTCGGCAGTTCGAGCGGCGGCGATCGGATCGCCCGCGATGCGCGGCAGCCTGCCTATTTCCCGAAAGAAAGCTGCTGGATCCAGCGCTCCCGCGCCCACAAGTCGACCAGCCGGTCGGCCCTGGTCCGGAGCCGGCTCCCGGCCGGCACTTCCCGGAAGAAGCCGCGTTGCGGGCCATCGCTCGACCAGGTTTCTTCGGTCTGGAGATCGAGCCATGTCCATATTCCGCCCGGCTCGACCATGGCGATCGATGACGGACGGTCGAGCGTTCCGATATACTGGAAAACGGCAGCCCTCCGCCGCACGGCCGGAAGCTTCGCACCGGCCGAGGCCAGGATCAACGCGCGAAGGTCGGTGAGGCCAACCGGTCGCGGAAGCGCGATCCCGGCCGGGCTGAACACGAGTGGAATCTGAGTCTGAAGCCGGTTCGACACCTGACCGTGACCAAGATAGCCATTCTCGAACAATTCCTCCCCATGATCGCCGAGCACCACGACGACGGTGTCGTCGTAGACGCCGAGCGCCTTCAGCCGCGCTACGATCTGGCCGACGACCCAGTCCCCGTAAGCGACCGCGTTCCAATAGGTACGCGCCACCCATAGGCGGCTGGCGAAGCGGATCTCGGAACGGGGGATCGGCGGCCCCGGGATGAATCGGGGCGTGCCCGGGAAATTGTAGGGGAAATGGGCGGCCTGGATGTTGACGTAGAGGAAGGTCGGCTGGCGCCAGCTTTCGTGCGCGCCGAAATGACGGTCCATCTCGCGAAGCAGGGTCCTTCCGTCGAGCAGCAGCGAGATATCGCGGCGAAAATCCCATGCGCCCGGCCTTTGGACGACCTTCGCATCGATGAAGACGTCGCTGTTCTTCCGCATCCCGACTGTGGAGGCGATCTCGCCGAAATCCTCGGCCTGGCCCGAAATTACGCCGATCCGATAGCCGTTACGCTTGAAATCGCGGAACAGCGACTGGCGGTCGTCGGCGGGCTCGAAGCGGCCGGTGAACAGGCTCTTCAGCGAATCGCGCGTGAAGCCGACATGGCTATAGGCTTCGGGAGCTGAGCTCCCGTGCTCGGCCAATGCCGCGAGGTTGGGCGCGATCCTGACGCCGCGCCAGCGCGCGGTCAGCGCGTCGGCCCTCGTGCTTTCGAGCACCAGCAGCACGACGTGCTTCCGATGGCCGGGGAAGGACGGAGTCGGCAGCAAGTCGTCGCCGCCGCGATAGTGGAAGTCGCCGGCGAAGCCGTCTTCATCGATGCCATTGTCGGGGATGTCGAGGGCGAACGGATGACGGCCGGCGTCGAAGGGATAGGCGTCGCGCTGGTGGGAGAAGAAGCTGTAGCCGTCGCGGTCGAAATCCGTGGCCTCGTCGAGCGCTGCGTAGAGCAGATAGGGAGCGACGAAACGATCGAGCGCCGCCCGTGCATCTCCCGCTTTGTCGGCCTCGAACAAAAGCAGGGCGACCAGGGGCGCGACCGCCAGCAACACCCGGAAAAGCGGCCGCGGCGGCGACTCTTCGGCCGGCGGATCGGCGCGGCCGAGGCCGAAGGCGCGGTAGAGGAGCAGGTACAGGATGGCGGCGAAAGCGAGGCCGACGAACAGGAAGGTGGCGTCGTCGATGACGTAGAGAAAGGCCTGGACGAGGCTTCCGCCGCCCAGGTTACGGATGACCTGGAAGCTGATCGCCTCGTTGAAATAGCTCAGGACGCGAAACTTTGCCGCCAGAACGGCTGCCGCGGCCGTTGAGACCAGGAACAGATAGTTGAAGTAGAAGAGCGGGCTCCGCCCCCTTCGGCCATGCAGCTTTCGCAGCGCCCAGAACAGGAGCAACGCCAGAAACAATTGGGCCGCGAGCAGGGTGGAGAGGAAGGCAAGGATCTCGATCGGTGTATCCAGGGTGTGGAAACGCCGGAAATCGCGGCCGAAAAGCGGGATCTGGCGCTCGGCGAGCGTCAGCTCCGCGAGCAGGGTCGACAGAGCGACGAAGAAGAACAGGGGAAGGCCGATGCGGACGCTGCGCCGGCCGAGGCGCAACGCGGTCGGAAAGACGAAGCTTCCGATGCGCATCTCAGCCTTTCCCACCCTCTCCCGCTTCCATCAGGACCCTGGGTGCCGCGGGCTGAGCGAAGAGCAAGACGTACCGGCCGCTCAGCGGTTCGCCCACCGCTCTTCCGGCTGCGCTACAGGTGGAAGTCGGCGGCAGTCAGAACGTGGTCGGTGACGACGACGATCTGGAAGTCGGCAGTGCCGTTGCCGTCGACGTCTCCCGACACGGTCCAGATCGGGCTGTTGGCCGGGCCCTGCACGGCGATCAGCTCGCCGGCATGGCTGGTGAAGGCGCCGCCGTTGACGAAGTGGAAGGACTGCTTGCCGGCGAGAATGGTGTCGCCGTCGATCTGCGAGAGGTCGATGATGTCGCCGA